>JAHBYL010000201.1 GCA_019635955.1 Parvibaculum sp. | reverse complement strand
TGGCCGTGCAATGCCGCGCCGGATAGGCAAGCCGGTGCGGGTGCGCGGCATGTGGGTGATGAACTTGCCGCCCGTCAGCGGTTCGCCCTCGCGCAGGCCGTCCTGGATCAAGCGCAGCTCACGAAGCTTCACAGGATCAAAGTCGAAAAAGCGTTGGTCACGGTCCTCGTAGGCGACAGGCTGGAGATAGCCACCCTGATATTCCCAGATCGGCTCGACGACGGCATAGCCTTTGGCCAGGCCATCGGTCAGATCCATGCAGGCTTCGCGGAAGCTCGGCCCTTCCAGGAGCGCATGAACAGCATCGACGATCTTGGTCGGAACGCCCTTCGGCGCCTCGACGGTCTCGTCGATCGCATCGAAGGCAAGCTTCCGGGTCTGGAGCTGCGAGGCATAGTGAAGGTAGCGCTCCTCCATTTCCATCGCGAGCGTGAGATAGGCGCGCGTCTGGCCGTAGGTCGCCTCGCGCAGAAGACCAGCCAGGCGCTCGGGGGTGAGGCCCGAGGCGACGGCGTCGAGCGGTATGGCGCGCACGCCGTAAGGCGTCGGCGCCGCGATCTCCTCTGACAGGAGCGCCACTTCGACAGGCTGACCATCCGGGCCGAGAATCGAGGATTTGCGGGTTCTCACCATAGGCTGCGGCCCCCTTCGTCCGCGTCGTCGAAGGCGCTCGCCATGGCGGAAGCTTCCCAGGCGGGGATGTAGGCAAATTCGACGATCGGCATGTCGGATGCGAAATGCACGAGGGCGCCGGCGATCGCCGCGTCGCCGTGGCGCTTGCGCTTCTTTCCCTCGGCGGCCCCTTCACCCTTCTCGGTCACGCGCTGGCGCGGCACGCGGGCGACGCCGTCGATCATGCGGATGAGTCGGAAATCGCTGCCGACATGGACATCCTTCGGCAACGACATCCCGACAGCCTCAAGCGTCGCTTTCAGCTTCGGCATGTTGTCGCGATACCAGTCGATCGAGAATTTGACCTGAGCAACGCGGTGCATGCCGAAT
>JAHBYL010000200.1 GCA_019635955.1 Parvibaculum sp. | reverse complement strand
ACTCGTCCGCCTTACCCCACGCGCGCAGATCGCGAGCCGGCTCCACGGCTACAGCTTTCCCTGGGGCGGCGGCGGCCCCGCCACGGTGCCGATCCGGCAGGAGGAACTCGCCGAGCTGATGGGCCTGTCGCGCAAGACGGTGAACCTCGTGCTGCGGGAACTGGAGGAGAAGAAGCTCATCGAGACCGGCTATCGCAGCATCAAGGTTCTCGACCCTGCCGGGCTCCACCGGATTGCGATGGAAGGCGGCACATGAAAAACCCGCGCCGTTTCCGGCGCGGGTTTCACAACTCGAAATGCGGTCAGGCTTATTCGGCGGCTTGCGCCACCGAGAGGCCGGCCATGCGGTTGAGGCGGTTGCGGATGATCTCCTCCGCTTCGCGCACCATCCGCGTGACAAGTTCCTGGCAGGACGGGATATCGTGGATCAGGCCCTGCACCATGCCGGCCGACCAGATGCCGTGATCGGGGTCGCCCGCTTCATAGACAACCTTGCCACGTGCGCCGGAGACGAGATGCGCAATGTCCTCAATCTTCGCGCCGCCCTTCTTCTCGATGGCGACGACTTCCTGGCTCACCGCGTTCTTCGCCACGCGCGCCGTATTGTGCAGCGTGCGGAAGATGAGGTCGGTAGAGCGTTCGTCATTGGCGACGATCTGTTCCTTCACCTTCTGGTGGATGGCGCTTTCCTTGGTGCACATGAAGCGCGTGCCCATATTGACGCCCTCGGCGCCGAGCGCGAGCGCGGCAACGAGACCGCGCGCATCGCCGAAGCCGCCCGAGGCGATCATCGGGATCTTCACCTTGTCGGCCGCGGCCGGGATGAGGATCAGGCCCGGAATGTCGTCCTCGCCTGGATGGCCGGCG
Source organism: Parvibaculum sp. (assembly GCA_019635955.1). Lineage (GTDB taxonomy): Bacteria > Pseudomonadota > Alphaproteobacteria > Parvibaculales > Parvibaculaceae > Parvibaculum. The sequence goes on along the minus strand of JAHBYL010000200.1, from coordinate 138 downwards.
CATTCGAAGCCGTCGATCGAGATGGCATCGACGCCCATGCGCTCGGCGGAGAGCGCGTGACGGACGGCGGTGCACTTATGGATGACCTTGATGCCGTGCTTCTTGAAGTCGTCGACATGTTCCTGCGGCTTGTAGCCG
>JAHBYL010000020.1 GCA_019635955.1 Parvibaculum sp. | reverse complement strand
AAGCAGCGCGCTGAAGACCTGAACAACATCTCGATCTACTACATCGCGAACACGATCGCTCCGGCCCGTGCCGCGGGTAACGTGATCCTGGTGTACGAAGCCCTGAACGCCCAGGTGCAGCCGCGCCAGGCCTGGCAGTACAGCCCGGGCACCCGCCGCGTGCGCCGCGCGCCGAACATCGCCTATGACAATCCGGGCACGAACTCGGACGGTCTGTCGACCTCGGACGCGTTCGACGGCTATAACGGTGCGCCGGACCGCTACGACTGGACCGTGCTCGGCAAGAATGTCCGTCTGGTTTCGGCCAATGCCTATGAAGGCGAGTCGACGCCCTATCGCGACTATCTGACGGCCGCTCACCTGAACCAGGACAAGGTGCGTTACGAAGCCCGCCGCGTGTGGGAATTCGAAGCCAAGCTTCGTCCGAACACCCGTCACGTCTATTCGCGCCGCGTCTATCACAACGAAGAAGACGCGTGGCAGATGTCGACCGTGGAACTCTATGACGGCCGTGGCCAGCTCTGGCGCGTGCAGGAAATGCACCAGATCCAGCGCTACAACGTGCCGCTCTGCGGCTCCGCCGGCGAAATCGTGTACGACCTGCAGGCCGGCCGCTACCTGGCGCTCGCGCTGCAGAACGAAGAGCCGCCGGTGAACTACTTCGCCGACGAACTCGATCCGTCGCGCTACACGCCGAACTCGATCCGTCAGCTCGGCGTCCGCTAAGAGCTGAGGAAGAACAAGCAGAGGCCGGGCCCGGAAACGGGTCCGGCCTTTCGCTTTTCAGGGCGTCCCCCGGAAGCCCTTAACCATGGCACCTCGCGCCGCTGCGTCATTTGTGCGCGAGGCCAAGACGCGCCCGAAAAAATGCGCTATAAGATCGGAAAAACGATATAACAATCGAAAAACAGGGGGTTGCCGCCCGGCTGGCGGAGACCGGAAAAACCGGTCCCGGCAGAGCAGGCAGCGGCCGGAAATGCCCGAGTGCAGGAGCTCTAGTTCATGTCTTCGTCTGATCTTTCCGTCGTCTCGAATTGGGCGCAGCGCCTTCGGCTTGCGTCGATCGCCGCCATTGGCGCCGTCATGCTGAGTTTCGGCCCCGCCGCGCTGCCCGCCGCCGCGCAGGACGAGGGCGAAGCCGGTCCCGAATATGCAATGCAGTCTTCGCTCGCGGCGGAATCGCTTCTGCTCGATGCGACCTATGCCAATGGCCGTCTGATCGCTGTCGGCGAATTCGGCCATATCGTTCTTTCCGACGATCGCGGCGCGACGTGGCGTCAGGCGCAGTCGGTGCCGACGCAGGCGACGCTTACGGGCGTGACGTTCGTCGGCGAGAATGTCGGCTTCGCCGTCGGCCACGACGCGACTGTGCTGCGCACCACCGATGGCGGCGAGAACTGGGATCTCGTCTATAACGACTCCGAATCCGAAATGGCCTTCATGACGGTCTATTTCGAGGACGAGAACCGCGGCTTCGCCATGGGCGCCTTCTCCTTCATCGTCGAAACGACCGATGGCGGCGAGACATGGGAAGAACGCTCGCTCAGCGAGGGCGTGCTCGACGACTTCCACCTGAACAAGCTCTTCGCGGCGAACAACGGCGACCTTTATGTCTCCGCCGAATTCGGCGTCGTCTATCGCTCGCCGGACCAGGGCCGCACCTTCGAGCGCATCCAGACGCAGTATGAAGGTTCGTTCTGGGGCGGCTTCGGCATGAACGACGGTTCGGTGATGGTGTTCGGCATGCGCGGCAATGCGTTCCGCTCCTCCGACAATGGCCAGACCTGGGTGAAAGTCGATACCGGCACCGACAAGTCGATCGCGGGCGGCGTGCAGCTCGGCAATGGCAAGATCGTTCTGGTCGGCCTGCAGGGCTATGTCGGTTACAGCGACAACAACGGCCAGAGCTTCACGGAAGTGACGCGCGCCGACCGTCTCGGCTACGCCGCCGTGACCGACGGGCCCGATGGCCAGATCGTCGTATTCGGCGAACCCGGCGCGAAGCTGATGCCCGACGATATGGAAAAGGCCCGCGAGCAGGTGGGTGCGCGCATCAGCGTAACCCATATGGACAGCGACAGCTGATCCCTCGGGACCGACCGAAATAGAGAAGAGCCCCGGACCGCAAGGCCGGGGCTCTTTCCTTTGCGGCAAGGTCACGCCACAATCGCTTCCAATGGCCGGATCACAAGGCCGCATGTTGCAGGGAGGGTGTCATGGGAGACGAGGTCGATTTCGGCCGTTACACGCGTATCAAGGCAAGCCGAAAGGGCCGCGTGCTCACGCTCGCGCTCAGCAATCCGGCCCTGATGAACGCTGTCGATGGCGAGATGCACCGCGAACTCTCGCGCATCTTTCTCGACGCGGCGGACGATCCCCTGTCGGACATCATCGTGCTCACGGGCGACGGCGCGGCCTTTTCGGCAGGCGGCGATCTCAACTGGATGAAGCGCGGTTTCGAGGCGGGCGAGAAGGGCCCGGATGCGGCGGAGGCAAAGCGCATCGTCTTCTCGCTGCTCGATCTCGAAAAGCCGACCATCGCCAAGGTGCGCGGGCCCGCCGTCGGCCTTGGCGCGACCATCGCGCTCATGTGCGACGTGATCTTTGCGAGCGACAATGCGCGCTTCGCGGACCCGCATGTGCGCGCGGGCATCGTGGCGGGCGATGGCGGGGCGATCATCTGGCCGCAGCTTGTCGGCTATGCGCGCGCCAAGGAATATCTCATGACGGGCGATCCCGTGCCGGCGGCCGAAGCCGAACGCATCGGCCTCATCAATCATGTCGTGCCCGATGCCGAACTCGACGCCCGTGTGGAAGCCTTTGCCGACAAACTTGCCGGCGGCGCAATCCAGGCGATCAAATATTCCAAGGTCTCGGTCAATATCGGGCTGAAACAGCTCGCGCATTCGATTCTCGATACGTCGATCGGCTATGAGATGCTCACCTTCACGACAGAGGACCACAAGGAGGCCGTGCGCTCCTTCCTCGAAAAGCGCAAGCCCGCCTTTACGGGGCGCTGAGAGATGGATGCCGCCATGACGGAGCTGCCGCTCAATTTCGACGAACCCGAACATGTGCGCATGCTGCGCGAGACGACGCGCCGCTTCGTCGAGGCGGAAATGCCGCGGGAAAAGGCGCGCGAATGGGACCGCGGCAATATCTATCCGGCCGAGGTGATGAAGAAGCTCGGCCAGATGGGCATGATGGGCCTCACCGTGGAGGAGCGTTTCGGCGGTGCGGGCGTCGACATCTATGCGACGATGGCCGTGATCGAGGAAATTGCGAAGCGCTCGGTCGCCGTCGCCTGCCCCTACATCATGGCGGTGTGTTATGCGGGCATGAATCTCGGCGAGAGCGCAAGCGAAGAGCAGAAGCAGGAATTGCTTCCGAAGGTCGCCTCCGGCAATCTTCTCTTTGCCTATGGGCTTTCCGAGCCCAATGTCGGCGGCGATCTCGCGACCGTCGAAACCACGGCGCGGCGCGAGGGCGACACGCTCATCGTCAACGGCACGAAGCGCTGGTGCACCGGCGCGCATATCGCGGATTACATCTTCTGCCTGCTGCGGACCGGGCCGAAGGAAGAAAAGTACAAGAACCTCTCCATCGTCCTCATTCCGCCGACGCTGCCCGGCATCACCATCACGCCGCTCGGCCATCTCGGCATTCGCGGGGTCGAAACGAAGGATGTGATCTTCGAGGATGTGCGCGTGCCGGCAGCCAATATTCTCGGCGGCGAGGCGATGTGGAACAAGGGCTGGAACCAGCTTGCGGGCCGCGCGCTCGAAGTGGAAAAGCTCGAACTTTCGGCCTGCGCGCTCGGTCTTGCCGAAGCCGCCCTTGCCGATGCATGGACCTACTCCGAAGACCGCGTGCAGTTCGGCCGCGCCATTGCAGGCCACCAGGCCGTCCGGCACACGCTTGCCGAAGCGCAGACGAAAGTGCGCGCCATGCGGCTCATGCTCTACAGCGCGGCCTGGCTTGCCGATCAGGGGCGGCCCTGCTCGGTCGAGACCTCGATGGCCAAGCTCTTCTGCTGCGAGGCCGCGGCTGAGGTCACGCAGATGTGCATGCGCGTCACCGGCGCCTATGGCCTCTCCGACCAGATGGATATGGAACGCTATACGCGGGACGCGGTGAGCCTGCCCATTGTCGGCGGTTCGTCCAACATGCAGAAGAACAATATCGCGAACCGGCTGAAGCTCGGCGCCTGAACGACAGGAGGGCGGCATGACCGCAACGGACACGGCAAAGAAGACGGGTGCGGATCTCCTCGCAGCGGCGGAAGGTTTCGCCCCTGAAATAGCGGCGCGGGCCGCCGAGATCGAGGCGAACCGTTTCCTGCCGCAGGATATCGCCACGCGCTTTGCCGAAGCCGGTCTCTACCGGCTCTGCATTCCCGCCGAATATGGCGGGCTCGAGAGCCATCCGGGCGAACTCGTGAAAGTGGTCGAGCGGATCGCGCAGGCCGATGGCTCGGCCGCCTGGTGCGTCTTCATCGGCGCGACGTCGGGTCTTGTCGCCGCGTTCCTCGATCCTTCGGAAGCAAAGCGCATTTTCGGCGATCCGTTGACGATCACGGCCGGCGTCTTCGCGCCGCGCGGCAAGGCCGTGCATGCGAATGAGAGGGGCGTCGCGGGCTATCGTGTTTCGGGCCGCTGGCAATGGGGGTCGGGCTCGCGCAACGCGCAGTGGATTTCCGGCGGCTCAATGATCCTCGGCGAGGACGGGAAGCCTGAAATGGCCGCCGAAGGCATTCCGCAGAACCGCATGATGATCTTCGAGGCGGACCAGGTTCACCTCCATGACACATGGGACGTCTCGGGGCTTTGCGGCACCGGCAGCACGGATTTCGAGGTGAAGGATCTCTTCGTGCCGGCCTCGCGCGCGGTGAGCCTTGTCAGCGACAAGCCGCTGAAGCGGCCGCTCTATTGCTTCCCGACCTTCGGCCTGCTCGGCATCGGCATTGCCGCCGTGTCGCTCGGCCTTGCACGCGGCTCCATCGACACACTTGTCGATCTTGCGGGCGGCAAGACGCCGCAAGGCTCGTCCAAGCCGCTGGCGCTGCGGGCCAAGGCGCATCTCGACGTGTCGGAAGCGGAAGCGCTGACGCGTTCGGGACGCGCCTTCCTCATGGAAGCGATCGATGCGGCGTGGGAAGCGGCGACGAAGAACGGCGAGATCACGGTCGCGCATCGCCGCGACCTCCGCCTTGCGACGACGCATGCCGTGCGCTCGGCCACCAGGGCCGTCGATCTCATGTATACGCTGGCGGGCGGCAGCTCGGTCTATCGCAATTCGGCCTTGCAGCGCCAGTTCCGCGATGTGCATGTCGCGACACAGCACATGATGGTGTCGGACGCGACCTACGAACTCACCGGCCGCCTGCTGCTTGGCGTGCCGACCAACACGGCGATGCTCTGATACGCCCTGAATTCAGAACCGAAAACAGAAAGACGGATATGGCAAAGGAAAGAAAAGGCCGCGTCGAAGGCAAGATGGCCTTCATCACCGGCGGCGCGCAGGGGCTCGGCAAGGCGTCGGCCATCATGCTCGCGCGCGAGGGCGCGAAGGTGACGCTCGCCGACATCAACGAGAAGGGCGCCGCCGCCGTCGCCGCCGAGATCAATGCCGATCATCCGGGCATGGCCTTCGCCGTCGGCCTCGACGTGACGCGCGAGGATCACTGGAAGGATGCGCTCGCCGAAGCCGACAAGGCGATGGGCGGCATCAATGTGCTCTTCAACAATGCCGGTATCGGCGGCGGCACGACGGTCGAGGACACCGATTTCGAGACCTTCAAGAAGGTCATGGCGGTCGATGTCGATTCCGTCTTTCTCGGCTGCAAATATGCGATCCCCTATATGGTTCGCCATGCGCCCGGCTCGATCATCAATACATCTTCCATTGCAGGGCTGATCGCGGGCCACAATATGGCGGCCTATAATGCGGCGAAGGCGGGCGTCTGGCTCTTGTCGAAGTCGGTCGCGCTTCATTGCGCCAAGCGGGGCTACCGCATCCGTTCGAACTCGATCCACCCGACCTTCATCGACACGCCGATCCTCGACGGCATGGCGCGGGGCATGTCGAAGGAGGAGCTGGTGAAGAAGCTCGCCAAGCAGGTGCCGCTCGGCATTGTCGGCGAGCCGGACGATGTCGCCTATTGCGTGCTTTATCTGGCCTCGGACGAATCGAAATTCATCACCGGGGCGGAGATCAAGATCGACGGCGGCATCAGCGCGATGTGAGGACCGGCGCCTCTTGCGCCGCCCCGCCGGCGGCCCCACATTGATGCTCGCATGGGTCGCCGCATTCTCATCGTTCTCCATCAGGAGAGGTCCAGCCCCGGCCGGGTCGGCCAGGGTCTCCTCCGGCGCGGCTGCGAACTCGATATCCGCCGCCCGGCGCTTGGCGATCCGCTGCCGGCCACGATGGAGGGCCACGATGCCGCGGTGATTTTCGGCGGGCCGATGAGCGCCAATGACGATCTGCCCTTCATCAAGGCGGAGACGGAATGGATCGGCGTCCCCCTCAGGGAAGAGAAGCCCTTTCTCGGCATTTGCCTCGGCGCGCAGATGATGGCGCGGCATCTCGGCGCGCGGGTCTATTCGCGCGAGGACGAGCGGGTGGAGGTCGGCTATTACCCGATCAGGCCGACCGGGGAGGGCCGCGCCCTCTTCGACGATCCGCAATATGTCTATCAGTGGCATGGGCAGGGCTTCGACCTGCCTTCGGGCGCGGTGCAGCTTGCCGAGGGCGAGGATTTCCCGGTGCAGGCCATGCGCTATGGCAAGGCGGCCTATGGGCTGCAATTCCATCCAGAGCTTTCGACGCCGATGATGGATGCCTGGCTGACGCTCGCGACCCAGCGGCTCTCGCAGCCGGGCGCCCAGCCCGTGGAGCTTCACCGGCAGGGCCGGGAAAAGCACGATGCCACGCTCAAGGCCTGGCTCGGACGCTTTCTCGACCACTGGCTGCCGCCGGAGCAGGACTGATTTCAGGCTGGTTTTCGGGGGAGTGGGCATCCGGGAAATGGTGGAGCCGAGCGGGATCGAACCGCTGACCTCCTCATTGCGAACGAGGCGCTCTCCCAACTGAGCTACGGCCCCGGAGCCCTGCGCTTTTCAGCGCCGGAGGCCGCTTATTAGGCGGCGGCGGGGCAGGTGTCAAGAGAGCCGTCCAGGCCGGGCAAAGCTCTCCTTGAACCGGCCCAATCCGGCGGTTACATCTTGGTGGGCCGGGTCTGCCGGCCACGCGTTTCCGGCCGTTTCCCGGCTGCCCCGCGCGAGCCGCCTCACCCCGAAGAACCACAACCGGCGAGCCCCCATGATTGCCCTTCTGAACCTCATCGTCACCCTGATCTCGATCTATATCTGGGTGCTCATCATCGGCGTGGTGCTGAGCTGGCTCATCGCCTTCAATGTCGTGAACACGCAGAACCGCTTCGTCTACATGGTGGCGGACACGATCAACCGGCTGACGGAACCGGCGCTCCGGCCGATCCGCAATATCCTGCCCAATCTCGGCGGCATCGATATTTCGCCCGTGATCCTGATCCTGCTGCTCGTCTTCGTGCAGAACCTTCTCACCTATGACGTGCCCATCTGGTTCGGCCTGAGATAGGGCCTTGCCCTTCCGGGGGGTGCCGGGCGGCGTTTTGATCCGGCTCAGGGTCACGCCGCGGGGCGGGGCCGACCGGATCGAGGGACGGGCAGAGGATGCCGCGGGTGCCGCCCATCTGAAGCTCCGGGTCTCGAGCGTGGCGGAAAAGGGCAAGGCGAACGAGGCTGTGCTCGCGCTGCTCGCCAAGGCATGGGGCCTGCCGCGCTCCTCGCTCTCCCTCACATCGGGCGAGACGGCCCGGCTCAAGACCGTGCTCGTTTCCGGAGAGCCGGAGGCGCTTCTCGTCCGGCTCCGGACCTGGCTCGATGCCTTGCCGGAACGGCGCAAATGAGCCCCGGCAGGCCTTGCCGCGCCGCACCCCTCCTTATTATAGTGCCGCTGCCCCCGCGTGACTGGCGAGAATGAGGTGGTGAACCACCGTGGAGCGCGGGGCGAGACAGAGCCGCTCGCCTGGGCACCAATCCAGCTATCGAGGTGCCCGCATGACGTCTTCCAGAGCCTCCCTTATCGACGGCAAGATCATCTCCGCCGACCTGCGCGCCCGCGTGGCCGCGGAAGTTGCGCGGCTGAAGCGCGAGCATGGGCTGACGCCGGGCCTTGCCGTCATTCTCGTGGGCAACGATCCGGCGAGCGAGGTCTATGTCCGCAACAAGGGGCTCGCGACCAAGGAAGCGGGCATGAACTCCTACGAGTATCGCCTGCCCGCGGAGACGAGCGAGGCGGCGCTGCTCGCGAAAGTCGCCGAACTCAATGCCGATCCCGCCGTGCACGGATTTCTGGTGCAGTTCCCGGTGCCGGATCATATCAGCCAGCAGAATGTGATCGATGCGATCGATCCGTCAAAGGATGCGGATGGGCTGCATCCGCTCAATGCCGGGCGGCTTGCGAGCGGGCTGCCGGCCATGGTGCCCGCGACGCCCGAAGGCTGCCTCATCATGGCGAAGAAGGCGGGCGGGAATCTCGCGGGCAAACATGCCGTGGTGATCGGCCGCTCCAATCTCGTCGGCAAGCCCGTCGCGCAGTTGCTGCTCAAGGAAAACTGCACCGTCACCATCGCGCATAGCCGCTCGCACGATCTGCCGGCCATTGCGCGCGAGGCGGATATTCTCGTCGCCGCCGTCGGCCGTCCCAATATGGTGAAGCGCGACTGGGTGAAACCTGGTGCCATCGTCATTGATGTCGGTATCAACCGCGTGCCCGCGCCGGAGAAGGGCGAGGGCAAGACCAGGCTCGTCGGCGATGTCGATTTCGCGGATGTGGCGGAGGTCGCAGGCGCGATCACGCCGGTGCCGGGCGGCGTCGGATTGATGACGGTTGCCTGTCTCCTGCGCAATACGGTGATCGCGGCCTGCCGCCGTCACGGCATCGAGCTGCCAAAGGATTTCTGACCGATGGAAATGCGCCGCCTCGGAACTCTCTGGCCCGTCAGCGCACTGTCGCTGGGCGGCGGCGGTCTTGGCCAGATCTGGGGCGAGACATCGCGAGACGAAGCGGTGGCGACGCTGCGCGAAGCGGTCGATCTCGGCATCAACCTGATCGATCTCGCGCCGCTTTACGGGCGCGGCGAAGCGGAAGCGGTTGCGGGCGAAGCCTTCGAGGGCAAATGGCCGTCGCATCTGCGCGTCACCACGAAATGCATGATCGGCGAGCGGCACTATGCCGGGATCGCGGCGCGCATCGAGAAATCCGTGGCGCGCAGCCTTCAGGCCATGGGCCGCGAGCAGGCGGATATTTTCTTTCTGCACTCGAATATCTGCCCGGACGATTACGCCTATGAACTCGATCCCGCCTATCCCGATTACGGCGCGGTGCGCGAAAGCGTGTTCTTCGGCGAGGTCGTCCCGGCCTTCGAGAAGCTGAAGGCGCGGGGGCTGATCGGCGCCTGGGGCATCACGGGTACGGGGCTGCCTCGCAGCATCATGGAAGTTCTTCGCGGCGAGCCGAAGCCTGCCGTCGTGCAGGCGGTCACGAATCTCATGGATTCGCCCGGCGGCATGCGCCGCTACGAGGAGCCGCCCGAGCCGCGCAACATCATCCGCACGGCAAAGAACAACGATGTCGGCGTGATGGGCATTCGCGCGGTGCAGGCGGGCGCGCTCACCGAAAAGATCGACCGTCCGCTGGCGGTCGACGATCCGGACATGCGGGACTATCAGAAGGCCGCGCCCTTTCGCGCGCTGTGCCGCGAGGCAGGCGGGGACCCGGCGCTCGTCGCGCATCGTTATGCGCTGGCGATGCCGGGCGTCGATACGCTGGTGCTCGGCGTCAAGAATCGCGAGGAGCTGCGCGCCGTCGTCAATGCGGCCGCGCAAGGGCCGCTCGACGAGGATCTGCGCAAACGGATCGATGCGCTGCGTCTCAATTTCCAGATCCCGCGCATGCCGATAGACGGGGACGGAACGCTCTAGATGTCCGCTATTCAGCGCCGGCCCCGTTTCCCGCTTTTAACCTCTGGCGTCATGGCGCTGCTGACGGCGCTCTGCATTTCGCCGATACGGGCCGAGGCGTTCGATGCCGATGGCGGCATGCTCGACTGGCCGCGCGAGGAGATGGCGGCGGCGCTCGATCATTTCATTGCAGAGCGCATGGAGGAGCTTTCCGTGCCGGGCGTCGCCGTCGCCATCGTCGCAGATGGCGAGATCGTTTTCGAGAAGGGCTACGGCATCGCCGATGCGGATGGCGACCAGCCGGTGACGCCCAACACCATGTTCGAGGCGGGCAGCATCGGCCTGTCGCTGCAGGCCTTCACCGCGCTGCAGATGGTGCAGCAGGGAAAGCTCACGCTGGACGAGCCGCTGTCGCGCGTGCTCGCAGAGAGATGGCTGCCCAATCGTGCGGCCTCAGACACGGTCACGCTGCGCCACGTGGTGACGCATCGCTCCGGCCTGTCGGACCGGGTGCGGCTCGGTTCGCGCTCCGTGGGCTTCGAGCCCGGCAGCGACTATCGCCATTCGGGCATGGGCTTTGTCTATCTTGCCCATGTCATGGCGGAAGCCGACGGGAAGCCCTTCGACCGGCTGATGCGGGAGCGGCTTTTCCAGCCGCTCGGCATGTCGTCATCCGGCTATGTCATTCCCGAAGCGCTGGTGGATGCCGTCGCGCGCGGACACGATGCGCTCTGGGTGCCGATCGCGGCCTTCGCCGTGCCGCTTGTGGCAATCTTCGCGGGCGCTCTCATCGTCACGCTGCTCATCGTCAGGCTCGGTTTCCACCGGCTGAAACTCAAGCCTTTCGATCTCGTGCCTGCGGCGGTTCTCGCACCGCTCGGTGCAAGCCTCTTTCTCTACTACATGCAGGGCGGCTGGGCGCTGATCTTCTGCCTTGGCTATTTCATCGTTTGGATCGCCGGCGTGCTGCTGCTCACCGCGGCGATCCAGTATGGGCGTTTCGTGCTCGGCCAGGGCTGGCAGGACGGCATGGTCTCGCGCGGGATGCGCCGCGAAGCCTTCAGTCCCTTTTCCTTCGTTGCAGTGGTGCTGGCGAGCCTCTTCTTCATGTCATGGCAGGTGCCGCTGCCGGCGCGCGATGGCGACGATTTCAACGCTGCCATGTCGCTGCGCTCGAGCGCGCATGATCTCGCGCGCTTTGCCGCCGGCTTCATCAATGGCGACCTGATCGGCGTGTCGGCGCGGGCGCGCATGGTCGACGAGCGTATCGAGGTAAGCGGCCCGATCGGCGACCGGGCGGGCACGGGCCTCGGCTTCTACACGCGCGAGCGCATGGACGGGCTCACCATCTGGCAGTCGAGCGCGAATATCGGCTTGCGGGGGCTCATGGTGATCGAGCCCGCGCGGCGCAGCGCTGTGGTGGTGCTGACAAATTCCGACAGCGGCAAGGTGCTGATGCAGGAAGTGGCGGGCCATGTGCTCGGCGTCGAAACGCCCTGGGCCCGGCCCTGAGCTTCCTCAGCCGGCCTTCTTCGCGGCCTCGATCCCTTCGCGGATGATGGCGCGGGCGGCGTCGGCGTCCTTCCAGCCGTCGATCTTCACCCATTTGCCTTCCTCGAGATCCTTGTAGTGCTCGAAGAAATGGGTGATGCGCTGGATCAGGATGTCCGGCAGGTCGGTATAGTTCTGCACATTCTTGTAGTAGGGATTGAGCTTCTCGACCGGGACGGCGAGAACCTTTTCGTCCTGTCCCGCCTCGTCATGCATCATCAGTACGCCGATGGGACGCGAGCGGATGACGGCGCCGGGCACGACCGGAATGCGGCTTACGACAAGCACGTCCACAGGGTCGCCATCCTGCGAGAGCGTATGCGGCACAAAGCCGTAGTTGCAGGGATACTGCATGGCCGTGTGCATGAAGCGGTCGACGAAAAGCGTGCCCGACTCCTTGTCGAGCTCATACTTCACCGGATGGCCGCCATGCGGCACTTCCACGATCACATTGATGTCGTCCGGCGGATTCTTGCCGACCGGAATGGCATCTATACGCATTACTTCGATACTCTCTTGTTGCGAGCGGCGAGGAGGCGGAGGCGCAGCGCATTGAGGCGGATGAAGCCTGCGGCGTCCTTCTGGTCGTAAGCGCCGGCGTCGTCCTCGAAGGTCACATGCGCTTCCGAATAGAGCGAGTATGGCGAGGAGCGGCCGACAACGGTTGCCGAGCCCTTGTAGAGCTTCAGGCGCACTGTGCCCGTCACCATTTCCTGGCTCTTGTCGATCAGCGCCTGCAGCATTTCGCGCTCCGGGCTCCACCAGAAGCCGTTATAGATGAGCTCGGCATAGCGCGGCATGAGCTCATCCTTCAGATGCGCGGCGCCGCGGTCGAGCGTGATCGACTCGATGCCGCGATGGGCTGCGAGGAGCACCGTGCCGCCCGGCGTTTCATAGACGCCGCGCGACTTCATGCCGACATAGCGGTTCTCGACGAGATCGAGACGGCCGATGCCGTTCGCGCCGCCGAGTTCGTTCAATTTCGCGAGGAGCGTCGCCGGGCTCATCTTCACGCCGTCGATGGAAACGGCATCGCCCTTTTCAAAGCCGAGTTCGATATAGGTCGGGCGGTCGGGCGCTTCCTCCGGCGAGACGGAGCGGGAATAGACATATTCCGGCGCTTCCTCGGCCGGGTTTTCCAGCACCTTGCCTTCGGCGGAGATGTGGAGAAGGTTCGCGTCGACCGAGAAGGGCGCTTCGCCGCGCTTGTCCTTCGCAATCGGGATCTGGTGCTTCTCGGCGAATTCGATGAGCTTCGCGCGCGAGGTCAGGTCCCATTCGCGCCAGGGGGCGATCACCTTGAGGTCGGGATTGAGCGCGTTGTAGCCAAGCTCGAAGCGGACCTGGTCATTGCCCTTGCCGGTCGAGCCATGGGCGACGGCATCGGCGCCCGTCTCGGCGGCAATCTCGACCTGGCGCCTGGCGATCAGCGGCCGGGCAATCGAGGTGCCGAGCAGGTAGACGCCTTCATAAAGCGCGTTCGCCCGGAACATCGGGAAGACATAGTCGCGGACGAAGGTCTCGCGCAGATCCTCGATATAGATTTCCTTGATGCCGAGCATCTCGGCCTTCTTGCGCGCGGGCTCCAGCTCCTCGCCCTGGCCGAGATCGGCGGTGAAGGTCACCACCTCGCAGCCATAGGTCTCCTGCAGCCATTTCAGGATGATCGAGGTGTCGAGGCCGCCCGAATAGGCCAGGACCACCTTTTTCACGGATTTGTCGGCGCTCATGTCGTCACCTTATGGAGGGGTCGATTTTGCGGCGCACTATAGGGAAAAGCCCGGGTGACACAATGGGAGGAGGGGCCTCGGGCGCAGGGGCCGCCCCGATTTTCATTGACCGGCGAGGCGGGAGGTTTATATTGAGTTTAACTCAATAAGGAGACCGGGCCTATGTCCGCAGAGAAGCTCTTTCCCGAGGTCGAGACGCTGGCCGCGCTCGGCTCCGACCTTGCCGGCACCCACAAGGCAAGCCGCAGCGAAGCAGCCGCGCGGGTCGATCCCGCGCTTGTCGAGGCGGACATGCGGGCGCTCGAGCGGGACGGCTATGTCATCATCGAATCGCTGCTTGGCGAGGACGAGATCGCGGAGATAAAGGCGGCGCTCGCGCCGCTGCTCGGCCATACGGGGCGCAACGCCTTCGAGGGGCATAAGACGCAGCGCCTCTATGCCGTGCCCGAAAAGACGCGCGCCACCGACCGGCTGATCGAACATCCGCGCATCCTTGCGCTGCTCGACCGCATCTTCCTGCCGAACTACCTCCTGTCGCAGTGCCAGGCGATCAACATCATGCCGGGCGAAGCGGCGCAATATCTGCACGCGGATGACGGTTTCTACCGCGTGCCGCGCCCGCGCCCGCCGCTCGGGGCGGCGACCGTCTGGGCGATCGACGAATTCACGGAAGAGAACGGCGCGACCGTGGTGGTGCCGGGCAGCCATGTCTGGCCGGACGGGCGGATGCCCGGCGAGGACGACAGAAAGATCAAGGCGGTGATGCCGGCAGGCTCCGTCGTTTTCTATCCGGGCACGCTCTGGCATGGCGGGGGCGCGAATCTTTCCGCCGCGCCGCGCCTTGCCGTCACCTGCCAGTATTGCGAGCCCTGGCTCCGCACGCAGGAAAACTATTTCCTCTCGCTCTCGCCCGAGACGGTGAAGGCCGTGTCGGAAGATATGCGACGGATGCTCGGCTACAGCATCTATCCGCCCTTCATGGGCATGGTGAACGGCATGCATCCGAAGCGGCTGCTCGACGAAGCAGGCGTCTCGTGAGCGAAACGAAAGCACGGAAGCGCCGTTCCCCGCGCGAGGCGCGGCGCCTGATCGTCGACGCGGCGCGGCGCGAACTGCTCGATGGCGCGGGCGATCTCGAAATGACCGAGGTTGCGAAGCGCGCGGGCGTCTCCGAAGGACTTGCCTATTATCACTTCGGCAACAAGGCAGGTCTGCTCAACGCCGTCGTGAAGGATTTCTACGAACGGCTCGACGAGGCCGTGCTTGCAATCCCTTATGAGGGGCCAAGCTGGCGGGAGCGCGAAAGAGCGCGCACGCAGGAATTCGTGCGCCTCATGTATGAAGACCCGGTGGCGCCGCTGGTGGTGGATGTGGTGCGCGCCGACCCGGGCTTTGCTTCGGAGGAGCGGGAGCGGCGGCGCAGGCTCAATCTTCTCGGCGCGCGCAACATTGCCGAAGCGCAAAGGGCGGGCGAGATCGACATGTCGCTCGATCCCGCGCTTCTCGTCTCGATGATCCTGGGCGGCGTCACGGCGGGCATCAATCACGCGCTTTCCGCCCGTCCGCCCTTGCCGCTTGCGCAGGCGCAGCAGGAAATCTGGTCCTTCGTGCTGCGGGCGGCCGGGCTTCCCCCGGACTGAAGGGCCCGCCCCGGAAATAGCGACGAATACGGATTTGCCTGCCATAATGAAGCGCTGTCAGGCCAATTCGGGGGGCTCCCATGCAAGCATCGACCATCCTGCTCATTCTTCTCGGGCTCGCGGCTATTGGCGGCTATGCCTGGTATGTGAGCCTCATCACGCGGCGGAACGAGGTGCGCGAGGCGATGGGCTCGATCGATGTGCAGCTTCGCAAGCGCTTCGACCTCCTGCCCAATATCGTGGCGCTGGCGCAGAAATTCATGACGCATGAGCGCGAGCTTCTGGAAGGGCTGACGGCGCTCCGGGCGAAGGTGGCGGCGCCTTATGCGAAAGACGACCCGGCGGCGGTCGCCGCCCATCTCGAGGCCTCGCGCGCGCTCGAGGCCGGCATGATGCGGCTCTTCGCCGTGGCAGAGAATTATCCCGAGCTCCGCTCCGCCGAAACGGTGACGCGGGCGCAGGCGACATTCGAGGAAGTGGAAGGCAATATCGCCGCCGCCCGGCGCTTCTACAATTCGGCGGTGACGCGGCTCAACAATGCGGTGGAGATTTTCCCCGGTTCCGTCATCGCGCGGATGGCGAATGTGCAGCCCTTCCCCTTCTACGAGGTGGAAGACGCGGCGGCGCGCGAGCCCGTGAGCGTCAACAAGCTGATGGGCTGAGGCGGCCGTGCAAGGCTTCGACGCCTTCTACGAGAGCGAGATCGCGCCCTTCATCGAGGCGAAGGAAGCGGAACGAAAGCTTGTCGCGAAGCGCGCTTTCCGGCGGGCGGCGCCGATCGTTGCGGCGGGGCTTGCGGGCTTTGCGTTTTCCACCGGCATTGCGGATGAGGACATGCGCGGGTTCGCGCTGTTCGGTTCCGCAGCCGTCATCATTATAGGGCTGCTGCAATTCACCGCGCTCATGACATGGGGCCGCCGGTTCGCCGAGGAATTGTCGGCGAGGATTTTCGGCCATTTCGGCTACCGCTATGCGCCGGCAGCGCCGGCCGATTTCCTCGAGCCGTTCGAGCGCTGCCATCTGCTTCCCGGATATGGCCGGAAGACGCTGGAAGATCATGTCACCGGCGAGGCGGGCGGTGTTCCCTTCGAGCTTGCCGAGGCCTTTCTCGAAAGGCGGGTGAAGCGCGACAAGCAGGACGATTACGAGCTTGTCTTTCGCGGGCTCGTGGCGCGTTACCGCTTTCCGAAGCGGTTTTCGGGCCGCACCATTCTGCGCGGCGATCAGGGACTTCTGAATGCGCTCGGTCATGCCGGCGTTCCGGGCGAGCGCGTGCGCCTCGAAGACCCGCAATTCGAGAAACTCTTCGAGGTGTTTTCGAGCGATCAGGTGGAGGCGCGCTATCTGCTCACCCCCGCCTTCATGGAGCGTCTGGTGGCGCTGAAGCAAGTGACGGGCGAGCCGATACAAGCGGCCTTCGAAGGCGAAGACCTGCTTCTCGCAATCGACGGGCGGCGCGGTTATTTCTCCCAACCTTCCGTCTGGAAGGACCTGCGTGGCAGCGACCATATCCGCCGCTTCGTCGAGGACATCGCACTGATCCGCAGCATCGCCGAGACGCTGAAGCTCGACGCGGAAACGAGGGTGTGATGGCGCGGTACCCTCGCACGCTTTCGGGCTTCGAGACATTCCTCGCCGAGGAACTTGCACCGTGGGCGAGGGAGAGAGACAGGGAGCGACGCCGGATATTCTACCGGTCGTTGCGCCGCGCGGTGCAGCCAATACTCGGGGCGATTCTCCTGTTCGCCGCATCAGTCGTTCTCAAGTCGCCCCTCGTTTCGCTGGTGGCCATGCTCGGCGTTCCCGCGCTTGCCATATGGGCTATCTTCCGCTTCGCACCGTCGCTCTTTTCGGACGAGGAGTTTGAAAGCGAGCTTCTGGAAGGAGTCTACGGGTTTTTCGGTCTCAGCCGCGTGACGCCGCCGCGCGGCGGCTTTCTCGACATGTTCTATTCGCTCGCGCTGACGCCCGGCGGCGCCGTCTATAAGCTTCATTTCAATGCCGAGGGCACATTGCAGGGCATTGCATGCGAGATACTGCAGGCAACACAACAAAAGCCGCGGGGGAAAAATGCCGGAAGAGGCGTTCTCTTCGTTACTTTTGTCTATCCAAAGGCATTCAGCGGCGTAACATCCATCCTCCCCGATCGCGGTAGCGCTGTAAATCTTGTCCGTGCACGGCCTTACGCCGAAGGCGAGAATGTCGCGCGGGTGCGTCTTGAGGATGCGGCATTCGAGGCGGCATTCGAGGTCTTTTCCACCGATCAGACATCCGCCCGCTACCTGCTTACGCCGAGCTTCATGGAGCGCCTGCTCCATCTGCATCGGAGGCTCGGGCACGAGACAAGAGCTGCGTTCGCGGACGGGAAACTCTACGTCCTGTTCGGCGGCGAGCAGCCCTACGGGACGGGGCGGTTCGATGTCGAGAGCGGATGGGAGGATCTGCGCGCCCTTGGAGCCGATATCCTGCGGGTGAGCGACCTGGTGGAGGTGCTTGCTCTCGATGCTGAGACGAGAGTCTAAGCCCCCGCAATCCGTGTTGCGCGGATTGGCTCTGGCGAGCGGCGGCGCGGCGCGTGTAGAACGGTGCATCTACAGCGGGAGAGCGCCATGGCGGTCGAGTTCTGGTACGAGTTTGCGAGCACCTATTCCTTTCCCGCGGCGATGCGCGTGGAAGGCGCGGCCAAGGCGGCGGGCGTCGCGCTTGTCTGGCGGCCCTTCCTGCTCGGGCCCATATTCGGCGCGCAGGGCTGGAACGACAGCCCCTTCAACATCTATCCCGCCAAGGGCAAATATATGTGGCGCGACATGGCGCGCATCTGCGAGGCGGACGGGCTCACGCTGAAGGAGCCCTTGCACTTCCCGCAGAACGGTTTGAAGGCGGCGCGGCTCGCGCTGCTCGGGCAGGACGAGCCCTGGGGCCCGGCATTCACGCGGCGCGTCTATCTCGCGAATTTCGCCGAGCAGAAGGATATTTCGGACGAGAGCGTGCTCGCGGATATTCTCTCCTCCCTCTCTCTCGATGCCGCGGCGCTGGTCGCGCGCTCGAATGCGCCGGAGAACAAGGAGAGGCTCAAAGCGCAGACCGACGCGGCGATTGCGAAGGGCATTTTCGGCGCGCCGAGCTTTATCGTGGGCGATGAGCTTTTCTGGGGGAACGACCGGCTCGAAGCGGCGCTCGCCTGGGCGGGGCGCTAAAGGGGCCAATCGGCCAATTCGCGCGGGACAAGCGCGGGACAATCTTGCACTTCGCGCACAGGCGTACAATCTCCGCTGCCTATCAAGCAACGGAGATATTCATGTCGATGCGTCTGCTTTCCTTCCTCTTCCCGAGGCGCCCGAGAGCCACCGCGGCCGGCACGAAATCCAAGCCCGGCCGAAAGGAAAAGCAGGTGCCCGACCTCGACAGGAAATCGCCCATCGTTGTCGTTCATGGCGCATGGCATGGAGGCTGGTGCTGGGATCTCGTCCGGCCCCTTCTCGAAGCGGAAGGACATCGCGTCTTCTCGCCCACGCTGACCGGCTGTGGCGGCCGTGCTCATCTGCGTCATCCGGTCCCCGGCCTCGAAACGCATATCGAGGATGTGCTTGGCGTCATTGAATCGCATGAACTCCGCAATGCGGTGCTGGTGGGTCATTCCTATGGCGGCATGGTGGTGACGGCGGTTGCGGACCGGGCGAAGGACAAGGTTTCCCGCATCGTCTATATCGATGCCGCCGTGCCGCGCGATGGCGATGATTTTGCATCGCGCATTCCGGATGCACCGGCAGACAGCGTGGAACGGATGCGCGAGGCGTTTCGCGGCCTCGCGCCGGATGGCGAATGGATTCCCGCGATGCCGCCGGAAGTCGTCGGCGTCGATCCGGCCAATACGGAAATGGCGGACTGGCTCCGCCGGCGGCTGACGCCGCATCCGGTGCGAAGCTGGCTCGAGCCTGTGCGCTTCGTGAATGGCGGTACGGAAGGCATCGCGAAAACCTATGTCGTCTGCACCGCTCCGCCGACGGCGCTGATGGGATATACGCTTCACGCGGAAGAAGCGCGCAAGGGCGGCGACTGGACATGCCGCGAAATCGCCTGCGGCCACGACACGATGATTCTGAAGCCGGAAGAAACAGCGCGGCTCATTCTCGAGGCGGCCGCATGAGAACGGGCAAGGGGGCGATCGCCGTCACCGGTGCGACAGGGCAGCAAGGCGGCGCGGTGGCGAGGCGCCTGCTGCGCGAAGGCTGGCATGTGCGCGCATTGACGCGGCGTCCGGACAGTCCGTCGGCAGCGGCGCTGGCCGGGCTCGGCGCCGAAGTCATGCAGGCCGATCTCATGGACGAAACGTCGTTGCAGGCGGCCTGCGCCGGCGCGAGCGGCGTTTTCAGCGTGCAGGACTTCTGGGAACACGGGTTTGAGGCTGAAGTATGCCAGGGCAAGAATATTGCCGATGCGGCGCTGGCGGCGGGCGTCCGCCATTTCGTCTATGCCTCGGTCGGCGGCACCGATCGCACGGCCGGGCTCGGCATCCGCCATTTCGACAGCAAGGCCGAGATCGAACGGCATCTCGCCGCCATCGGCCTGCCCTGCACCGTCGTCCGACCCGTGAGCTTCTTCGAGAATTTCGTCACGCCGCGCGCGATTGACGGAATTTTCGAGCGGGGCGTGCTGCAGTTTCCGTTTCCCGGCGAACGCCCGTTCCAGCTCGTCGCGGTCGAGGACGAGGCTTCCTTTGCCGCCGCGGCCTTTGCCGATCCGGAACGCTTCATCGGCCTTTCGCTGGAGCTTGCGAGCGATATCTGCACTCTCAAGGATCTCGCCGCCGAGATCGGACGCGTCATCGGCCGAGATGTCGTCTACCAGGAAGTCGACCTCGACCTGTTGAGACAATTCGCCGAGGGCGCGGAGAAGGCAGGCGCGGTCGGGCAGTTGCGCATCGGGCCATCGCTCGTGCCGCAGCTTGCCTGGAACAGGTCCACACCGTCCGGCGGCTGGAACGCCGACATGGCGCTTGTGCGCAAATATCTGCCGGAGACGACCGGCATGGCGCAATGGGTGGCGTCGGTCGACTGGCGAGGGTTGAGAGAGAGGTTCGCGGCGGAAGACCGGCAGGCGCCGCGCAAGCCATAGATTATTTGAAGCGGCCGGGCAGTTCGGCTTCCGGGATCAGCAGATCGTCCAGCACATCGAGCCAGATTTCCTCGATGAGTTCGGCCTTGCCCTCGCGCTGCGGAATGGCGCGGTCGGGATCTTTCGAGTAATCGGCGAAGGCCTTGTCGCGCGCTTCCTTCGAGGGCCAGCGCGCATAGGCGACGAAGTCCCCATTCTCCGCGCGGTGGAGCCGCGAGCCGCCGCCGCCATGGCGCGCCACGATATCTTCGGTGATCTCGTGCCAGCGCCGCGCGAAGTAGTCCTCGTCTTCGGGCTTTACGCGCCAGCGATAGATGGCGGCTTTCATGTGTTCAATACCGTCATCCGGCCTCTTAGCGAGTCGTAAGGTAGGGAACGTCTGACAATGTGACTTCTATGTCCAGCTCTCTTGCTTCAAGAAAACTCTCGAGAGCGATTTTGCTCATTGTGCTTTCAGAGCTGGGGCCGACGATGATTCGTTCGATACAGCCGCTACTGAGAACAAAATTCTCTAGAAGTTTTATGTATGGAACGGGAGAACCCAAGCCCGAACGCAAATGCACTAAAGGCGGAAGCTCGGCTTTTCCGGCCGCTTTTGCGGATTTTACGGTCGGTCTGAAAATGACCACCCTCGCTTCATTTTCATCGGCAAAGTATGGGAGTTTGATTGAGCTAATTACACGGCAAAATGAGAGATAGCTTTTGTCAATGGCGGCTTCTAGATCACTATCGACTTCCTCCCTCCGTAAACTTTTCTCCATTAGCTTCACGCCAGCATTCACAAGGATTTCAAAATCCTTTCTAAGTTCATCGTCGATGCCGTCTTCTTCGCTAGGGTAGTTTACTCGCGTTTGCAGTATAGCCGAGTGTATATTCAGTCTGCTGAAATCGCTCAGGGCACTGTAAAGTTTCTGTGGTGATATCTGTATTGCGAATCCCCCCGAGCGCCCATATGTGGCCCAATGTCGGAGGACTCCATCTCGAAAGTGAGTTGAGTCTATCGTCTTGTCGCAGAGGAAGAATGATGTGACGTAAGGTGTCATGAGCAAAAGTGTTGCGTCATAGTGACTCTCGACAATCACTTTAGCTTCTGCGTTGGATGCCTCTTTAAGGCTTGTATCCGCTCGAACAACCAATTCGCGGTTCGCTTTCATTGCAGCGACACGACGATGAATGCCCTTTGCTAGATGACTTTGAAGAATATCCTCAGCTGCTCTAATTTCGCGACGATCGTTCAGGAATCGGTAGTGCGTTGCCCAAATGCAGTCACTGTTGAGTATGCCAAGTAAACCCTCGGCACTGGTGTAGTGAAAGAAACGCTCGGTCTCCGAGAAAGATGAGGAGATGACACCCCAGTCATCATCTTCCATATCTATGTCCCTTGCCGTTGAATTGGGCTGATCCCTAATTGTTCTGGTTCCGCTCGAATTTCTCGCTCGCGCGTTTCTTCACCGTCTCGCTTTTCAATTGTCCGCAGGCGGCCATGATGTCGCGGCCGCGCGGGGTGCGGACGGGGCTCGCATAGCCGGCGCGGTTGACGAAGTCGGCGAATTTCTCGATCTGCGCCCAGTCGGAACACTCGTAAGGTGAACCCGGCCAGGGATTGAAGGGAATGAGGTTGATCTTCGCCGGGATGCCTTTCAGGAGCCGCACGAGTTCCTTCGCATCCTCGATCGAATCGTTCACGCCTTTCAGCATCACATATTCGAAAGTGATGCGCCGGGCGTTCGAAAGGCCGGGATAGTTCCGGCAGGCGTCGAGCAGTTCGCGGATCGGATATTTCTTGTTCAAGGGCACCAGCTTGTTGCGCGTCTCGTCGTTCACGGCATGGAGCGAGATCGCGAGCATGCAGCCGATATCGGCGCCCGCCTTTTCGATCATCGGCACGACGCCCGAGGTCGAGAGCGTGATGCGGCGCTTCGAGAGCGAAATGCCTTCGCCATCCGAAATCACATCGAGCGCATCGCGCACATTGTCGAAATTGTAGAGCGGCTCGCCCATGCCCATCATCACGATATTGGTGATGAGGCGGTCGTCGGAATTGCGGTTCGAATTGGGCCATTCGCCAAGCGCGTCGCGCGCGATCAGCACCTGGCCGACGATTTCGCCCGCCGTGAGGTTGCGCACGAGTTTCTGCGTGCCGGTGTGGCAGAAGGTGCAGGTGAGTGTGCAGCCGACCTGTGACGAAACGCAGAGCGTGCCGCGGCCTTCTTCGGGGATATAGACGGTCTCGATTTCCGGGCCGGGCACGCCCGGCACGCCCGAGGGAAGCCGCAGGAGCCATTTCCGCGTGCCATCGACCGACTTCTGTTCGGTGACGATCTCGAGGCGCGAAATGTCGAAGGCGTTGCCGAGTGTCTCGCGCAGCTCCTTCGAGAGCGTCGTCATGCCGCTGAAATCGGTGAAGCCGCTCTTGTAGAGGCCGTTCCAGATCTGGCCTGCGCGCATGCGGAGTTGCTTCTCCGGCAGTCCCGCCGCCTTGAGCGCGTCCATGAGCAGCGGCCGCGTCAGGCCGACAAGGCTCGGCTTCGCGCGCGCGGGCGCCGCCGCCTGCGATGCAGCGCCGCGTTTTTCATGTGCGATGTCGAGCGTGGCCATGAGCCCGTACCTGAAAGCGGTCTATCCGGGCCTGCATGGGCAGGACCGGGGAATTCGGCTTCTCATATCACAAAGCATGTCGGCGGCACCAACAGGCGCGCGCACCGGAAGGCAAAAGGGCAGGAATCCGCGGATTCCTGCCCTGCCTGACCTTACTTGCAGGTGTCGTCGATCTTTTTCAGCGCGGCCGACGAGCCCTTGAGCGAATAGGTGTCGATCGTCAGCGTGTCGCGCTGCGAGGTGCCGCGAACTTCCATCGAGCTGCCCGAGCGGAGCGCGCGGATCATCTTGTCCTCGTCGGAGGGGGTCTCGAGCCAGGCCCAGAAGCGGTGTTCGCCGCCCTGCTGCACGCCGGAAAACATCTGGAACTTGTCGCTGCCGATCTGGGCGAAAGGCCGGCTCGTATCCTTGAAGGGATAGCCGACGCGCATGCTCACTTCGTTCTTCGTGTTGCGGCCGGGGCGGTGCGTCACCATGAAATAGACGTCGCCGCGGCTCGCGCCGGCGGGCTGCATCTTGGTCGGCGTCGTCATCGCATAGCACATGCGGTCATTGCCCGAGCCATAGCTATAGGCCGACCAGTCGTCATAGCGGCCGAGAAGCTTTGGCGCTTCCTGGGCAGACGCCGTGGCGGCAAGGCCGGTCACGGCAAAGGTGAGCGCCAGGGCGGCGAGGGTCATTCTGAACGGCGAGGAAGGAAACGGACGTCTCGGCATGTTCTCCAACTCTTCTCAGCCATGGGTCGCAGGACCGGGCCACAGGACTGGGGCGGCCCGAACGGTCACACGCGGGATTCGCGCCTGACCATACCGGGAGGCGGGCCCGATTTCCAGACGCCGACGCCCCGAAGTCCCCCGCAAAGGCCCGTTTTCCGGGCCCGATTCGGTGCCGAATGTGGCGGCCCCATGTGGCGGAAGCATGGCAGCCTCGCCCGGGCCCCGCCAATCTGGCGAATATCGGCCTCATCGTGCTAAGGGAATGGCAGCGATATTTTCGGCATATCAAACCAAAAAGGGGAGACGACCATGAAAGCCGTTTTTTGCAAGGAATACGGTCCGCCGGACAGCCTCGTCATCGAAGAGGTGCCGAGCCCCGAGCCCAAGAAGGGCGAGGTGGTGCTCGAGGTCCATGCGGCGGCGGTCAATTTCCCCGATGTCCTCATCATCGAGAACAAGTACCAGTTCAAGCCGCCGCTGCCCTTCTCGCCGGGCGGCGAGGTGGCCGGCAAGGTGATCAAGGTCGGCGAAGGCGTCGACAAGGTGAAGGCCGGCGACCGCGTGATCGGATCGTGCGGATGGGGCGGCTATGCGGAGGAAATCGCGCTCGACCAGACGCGCGTGACGCCGATTCCGGGCGAGATGGATTTCGTCACGGCCTCTGCCTTCCTGATGACCTATGGCACCTCGCATCATGCACTGAAGGATCGGGCGAATTTGAAGCCCGGCGAGACGCTGCTGGTGCTCGGCGCCGCGGGCGGCGTCGGCCTCGCCGCCGTCGAACTCGGCAAGGCGATGGGCGCGCGCGTGATCGCGGCCGCCTCGTCGGAAGACAAGCTCGCCGTCTGCAAGGAACATGGTGCGGATGAGACGATCCTCTATCCGGCGGGCGCGCTCGACAAGGACGCGCAGAAGGCGCTGACCGACCGCATCAAGGAACTCACGGGCGGCCAGGGTGCCGACGTGGTTTACGATCCCGTGGGCGGCGATTACTCCGAGGCCGCGCTGCGCGCGACGAACTGGGAAGGCCGTTTCCTCGTGGTCGGATTTGCGGCCGGTCCGATTCCGAAAATTCCGCTCAATCTCGCGCTCCTCAAGGGCTGCCAGATCGTCGGCGTGTTCTGGGGCGCCTTCACCGGCCGCGAGCCGAAGCGCCACCAGGAAAATCTCGCCGAACTGATGGCCTGGTTCAAACAGGGCAAGCTGAAGCCGCATGTCTCGAAGACCTACAAGTTCGAGGAAGCGGCGCAGGCGCTGAAGGACATGGCGGCCCGCAAGGTGAAGGGCAAGATCGTCATCGTGCCGTCGCGCTGAACCGGCGGAAAGAGGGGGCGGCAGAATGAGACGGGGACTGGTGACGCTCGGCATCGGCTTCGGCGTTGCCGTCCTCGCGCTTTTCGCGTTCCTCATCTATGTGCTGCTCGCCTCGGGCGATCCGAAATACTGGGAAGGAGAGATCGCGGCGTTCGAGCGGCGCGATGTCTCCAACCCGCCACCTGAAAATGCGGTGCTTTTCGTCGGCGGGCGCGATGTGCGCCTGTGGGAATCGCTCGGTGAGGACATGGCGCCAGTCACGGTGATCCAGCGCGGCTTCGGCGGCGCGCAGCTGCCGCATATCGCCTATTACCGCGATCGCATCATCCATCCCTACAAGCCGCGCGCCATCGTCATCATGGCGGGCGATGCCGATCTGGCAGACGTGCGGGGCCGCCGGCCCGAAGACGTGCTCGACGATTTCCGCACGCTCGTTCTCTCGCTCCGGGCGGAGAACCTGAATGCGCCGGTCTATTTCGTGGCGATCCGTCCTTCGCCTGCGCGCAAGGAGCGCTGGTATGGCGCGCAACGCGCCAATGCGCTGATCGCCGATTATGTGAGCGCCGAGCCGACAATGCATTTCATCGATGCGACGCCCGGCATGCTCGACGAGCGCGGCAATATCCGCAAGGAGCTGTTCCGCTGGGACCGGCTCTCGCTCAACGCGAAGGGCTATGCCGTGCTCACGGAGGCGATCAAGCCGGTGCTGATCGAAGCCGGCTATGGCGGGCTGCGGTCGAGCCGGTAGAAAACGAAAACAACAAGAAGCAGGGAGAGAGACGATGGACAATTTCTCGAAAGAGACGAAAGCGGGCACGCTGCAGGGCAGCTACGATCCGAAGTTCAAGCCGGTGGTCGACGCCTTTGTCGAGAATTTCGAAAGCCATGACGAAGTGGGCGCCAATGTCGCGATCACGCTGGAGGGCAAGACGGTCGTCGATCTCTGGGGCGGCAGGAAGGCGCGGGACGGCGCGCCCTGGGAGAAGGATACGGTCTCCATCGTCTTTTCCTGCACCAAGGGTGCGACCTCGCTCTGCGCGCATATGCTCGCCGACCGGGGCAAGCTCGATCTCGATGCGAAGGTCGCCGATTACTGGCCGGAATATGCGAAGAACGGCAAGGAGGAGACGCTCGTCTCCATGATGCTTGATCATTCGGCGGGCCAGCCGCATCTGCGCACGCGGCTGAAAGACGGCGCCTATTACGATTACGACTACATGGTGAAGCTGCTCGAAGAGGAAGAGCCCTTCTGGAAGCCGGGCACGCGCAACGGCTATCATGGCGTGACGCTTGCCTGGACGGTAGGCGAGCTCGTGCATCGCGCGAGCGGTAAGCGCACCGGCAAATTTTTCGCCGAAGAAGTCGCAAAGCCGCTCGGCATCGATTTCTGGATCGGCACACCGGAAAAAGTCGAGCCCCGCATCGCGCCGATGATCTTTGCCGAGCCCGATCCCGCGGCCGCCAATTCCAAATTCACGCAGGCGCTGCTGACGGACCCTTCGAGCCCCGCGCATCTTTTCCTGCTCAATGGCGGCAATGTCGATTTCAATTCGCGTGCCTGCCATGCCGCCGAGATCGGATCCGGCAACGGCATTTCGAACGGGCGCGGGCTTGCCGGCATGTATCAGCCGCTCGCCAATGGCGGCGGCAATCTCGTCGGCAAAGACACGCTCGCCCGCATGGGCCGTGTCGCGATGGCGACGCATGAGGATGCGACGCTTCTCATCCCGTCGCGTTTCGCGCTCGGCTTCATGAAGTCGATGGACAATCGCAAGCTGAAGAACGAGCCGAACTCGTCCTGCATCATGTCGGATGCGGCTTTCGGCCATGTCGGCATGGGCGGCTCCATCGGCTTTGCCGACCCGGAAGCCCGCATGAGCTTCGGCTACAACATGAACCGGATGGGAGCGGGCATCCTGCTCAACAATCGCGGGCAGGCGCTGGTCGATGCGGCCTATCGCTCGCTCGGCTATCGCTCCAATGCGAGCGGCGTCTGGGCGGCGTGACCGCTCAGCCGTTTTCCGGTTCGTCTTTCGCGGGGGGCAGGCCGAGTGCCTCCCGCGCTGCCTTGCGGTGGCGCGGCTTCATGTAGGAGGAGACGAGGCCGAGCGCCGCCATCAGCACCGTCGCGTCGTCGGTGAAGCCGAACACGGCGACGAAATCGGGAATGAAATCGATGGGCGTCACGAAATAGGCAAGCGCCGCAAGCAGCATGGCGCGCACGCGGGTCGGCGTTTCGGGATCGCGGGCGCAGAACCAGGCGGCGGCGGCTTCCTCGGCGAAGGGCACGCGGCCCGCGACCTTCAGGAGCTTCCGCCAGAAGCCTTCCGATACGGTCTTCTCGTTGCGGGCAATGGTGGCGGGCAATTGATGCTTCGGGTCGAGAAGCCCGCTTTCGGCGTCTCCGGCCTCGGAATTTCCCCGTGACATGGGCATCGAATGCCTCCGCAGCTTTCCTTATCGGCCCCCGCCCTTGCGCCGCAAGAAGATGGGGTGGATCGCCCGGCCTTGCAAGCCAAGGCGACCCTGCGTCAATGACAGGCGCGGCGGAATGCCCCGATCCGCCGTGATTTTTGGCTCGCTCTTTGGCGTCTGAATTTGTTAAATCGGCGCCAATCGGGCGCGGTTCCCACGCCCGCAGACAGGGAAACGCGGGGCCCGGCGGCCCATGCAGAGAAGGAATAAAGCCATGAAACTCGACAGCAGCATCAGCGCCATCATCACGGGCGGCGCTTCGGGCCTCGGCGCCGCGACCGCGCGCCGTCTCGCCAAGGAAGGCGTGAAGATCGGCATTTTCGATCTTCAGGAAGAAAAGGGCGAAGCGCTCGCCAAGGAACTCGGCGGCGTCTTCGCGAAAGTCAATGTGACCGACGAAGCCAGCGTCGATGCGGGCTTTGAAAAGGTCCGCGCCGCGATCGGCCAGGAGCGCATCCTCATCAACTGCGCCGGCACGGGCAACGCGATCAAGACCGCGTCGAAGAACAAGGAGACGGGCAAGCCGGAACACTTCCCGCTCGACAAGTTCAACCTCATCATCCAGATCAACCTTGTCGGCACGTTCCGCTGCATCGCGAAGTCGGCCGCCGGCATGCTCACGCTCGACCCGCTGCCGGATGGCGACCGCGGCGCGATCGTGAACACGGGCTCCGTCGCCGCGCAGGACGGCCAGATCGGCCAGGCCGCCTATTCGGCCTCGAAGGCCGGCGTCGTCGGCATGACGCTCCCCATCGCGCGCGACCTCAGCCGCGAAGGCATCCGCATCAACACGATCCTGCCGGGCATCTTCGACACGCCGCTGCTCGCCGGTGCGCCGGAAAAGGTGCGTCAGGCGCTCGGCGCACAGGTGCCGTTCCCCTCGCGTCTCGGCAATCCGGATGAGTATGCCTCGCTCGCGACCGAGATGATCCGCAACGGCTATTTCAACGGCGAGACGGTTCGTCTCGACGGCGCGATCCGCATGGCCCCGCGCTAGGTTTTCAATAATTGAAAACAGGAAGCCCCGGTGGAAACACCGGGGCTTTTTTCTTAGAGACTGTTTGAAAATCCAGAAAAGGTCGTCATTGCGAGGAGCCGCGTAAGCGGCGACGACCTGCCTTCGCCGAAGCGAAGCTCCGGCTTCGCGCAGGCAGGAGCAATCCAGGGGCGGCAAGCCCAGCACCTGTCGCCCCTGGATTGCTTCGCTTCGCTCGCAATGACGAAGTTCGAGGTTTGCATATTGAAGGACGAGCGTGAGTTGGCGGTCCTTTCAAACAGTCTCTTGTTCAGGCGATGTCCACCGGGCCGGTGATGAGCCGCACGCCGCGGCGGAAGGTGAAGTAGGCCCAGAGCCAGCGCAGGATGACGAAGAGCCGGTTGCGGAAGCCGATCAGGAAGAAGATGTGGACGAAGCCCCAGACGAACCAGGCGAAGCGTCCCTTGAGATGCAGCCAGCCGAAATCGATCACGGCGAGCTTGCGGCCCACCGTGGCGAGATTGCCGTTATGGCGATAGCGGAAGGGCGGGGGCGTGCCGCCCGACATGCGTGTGCGGATCGCCTTCGCCGCATAGGTGCCCATCTGCTTTGCGGCCGGCGCGATGCCCGGCACGTTCATGTCGTCCTTCCAGCGCAGGGAGGCGATGTCGCCCGCGATGAAGATGCGGTCGTCATCCTTCAGCGTCAGGCATTCGCCGACGGGAATGCGCCCGGCCTTGTCGCTCTCGACGCCGAGCCATTCGGCGGCCGGCGAAGCTTCGACGCCTGCCGCCCAGACGATGGTGCGGGCATCGATCCGCCCTTTCTCCGTGTCGATGCCGCCGCGGTCGCAAAGCGTCACCGGCCGTTCTAGCTCGACATCGACGCCCATGCGCTCGAGCCCCTTTCGCGCCGCCTCGGCGAGCTTTTCGGGAAAGGCCGTCAGGATGCGCGGGCCCGCCTCGATCAGCACGACGCGGGCGCCGCTCGGATCGATGTGGCGGAAGTCGGCGGCAAGCGCCTTTTTCGCCAGCTCGGCGATGGCGCCCGCCATCTCCACGCCGGTCGGCCCGCCGCCCACGACGACGAATGTCATGAGTGC
This sequence comes from Parvibaculum sp., assembly GCA_019635955.1. GTDB lineage: Bacteria > Pseudomonadota > Alphaproteobacteria > Parvibaculales > Parvibaculaceae > Parvibaculum. Next base: position 14,171 of record JAHBYL010000020.1, on the reverse strand, counting down.
CTTGCGCGTTTCAGGATCGGTCTCCATCTCCGCGCGCTCGAAGGCGAGCAGGATGCGGCGGCGGATTTCCGTCGCCTCGTCGATTTCCTTCAGGCCGGGCGCCGCCTCTTCCCATTCGTCATGGCCGAAATAGGCGTGGCGTGCGCCCGTCGCGACGATGAGCCAGTCATAGGCGACTTCCTTGCCGCTCGAGAGTTTCACGCGCCGCTCTTCGCGGTTCACTTCCGTCACACGGTCGAGCAGCACCTCGATATTGCTCTCGCCGCGCAGGATGGAGCGGATCGGGACCGCGATATCGGCGGGCGAGAGCGTCGCCGTCGCCACCTGATAGAGAAGCGGCTGGAAGAGATGATAGTTCTGCCGGTCGATCAGCGTCACGTCGGCGGGGCCGCCCGCGAGTTTCTTCGCCGCCGTCAGGCCGGCAAATCCCGCGCCCAGAATGACGACGCGGGGTCGCGCTTTTTCCGGCCCGTCCGCCATGCCTCAGCTCTTCCCCGGCTTTCCGGCCTTGCCCGCCCAGCGGTCCATCAGCGTGGCGAGCGATATGTCCTTTTCCGAGAGGCCGCCCACGTCATGCGTGGTCAGCACCACATCGACGCGGTTCCAGACATTTGCCCATTCGGGATGATGATCCATCGTCTCGGCGGCGAGCGCGACGCGCGTCATGAAGCCGAAGGCCTCGTTGAAATTCTTGAACTTGTAGCTCTTCTCGATGGCGTCGCGGCCTTTCACCTTGGTCCAGCCCTTGAGCCCCTTCAGTGCTTTTTCGCGTGCCTTGCCTGCAAGTTTCCCGCTCATGTCCTATCTCCCTTGGCCTTACAAGATTTGCGGCGTGAGCCTCGCGCTCTTAAGCTTGCCGTGCAAGAGAGGATTGAGGCCCCATGAACTGGAACGAACTCAAGGCGCCGACGCTTGAGGATTTCGAGAAGATCGCGGACGAGGCTTTCGAGCGGCTGCCGGAAGGTTTCCGCACGCGTTGCGAGGGGCTCATCATCCGCATCGAGGATTTTCCGGACGATGAAGTCGCCGCGGAGATGGGGCTCGAAAGCCCCTTCGAGCTGCTCGGCCTTTATCAGGGGATTTCCCATGTCGAGCGCTCGGTGATGGAGCCTGTGCACATGCCGGACATGGTGTTTCTCTACCGCCGCCCGCTTCTCGACTACTGGGCCGAATATGACGAGACGCTCGGCCATCTCGTGACGCATGTGCTGGTGCATGAGATCGGTCACCATATGGGCCTTTCGGACGATGACATGCATGCCATCGAGGAAGCGGCGGGCCGGGGCTAGTCGTCCTCCACCCAGCTGAAGTCAGGATAACGCCGTTCGGCCACATAAGGTCCGCCGCCGGTCGCGCCTTTCGCCGAAAAAAGCGTGAAATGTTCCGCCGTGAAACACGGCGCGGCGAAGGGCGAGTGGGCGCGGATGAAGCTGTAGACCTCCGCCGTTTCGGCGCGGCCGAGCCGGGCGATCGTCACATGGGGCGCGAAGTTGCGTGTCTCGGGCTTGAGGCCGACGCGCCGCGCAGCGGCTTCGTGGCGGCCCTGCAGGATGCGCAAGGGTTCGGATGGTTTCACGCCCGCCCATAGCGTGTGGGGCCTCGCGCCGCCGAATTCGCCGAGGCCCTCGATCTCGACCTCGAAAGGCGCCACGGGGATTTCCTCGAGCGCCGCGGCGAACTCATCCGCCACATCTTCGGGAATATCCCCCGCAAAACGCAACGTGATGTGGAAGTCCGGCCGCTCGATCCAGCGCGCGCCGTCGATCCCCTGCTGCAGCGGAACGAGCTTCTCCGCGACCTCATCGGGAATTTCCAGCGCGGTGAAGAGGCGGATCATGGGCGGGACATCTACTCTTGCCGTCATGACCCGCTTCATGCGGGTCATCCACGTCTTTCTTCTTCAGTTTAAAGACGTGGATGGCCCGGACAAGCCGGGCCATGACGAAGAAGAGAAAAGAAGTCCGATCAAGGCGCCGGGTTCGGCTGGTCGAGATGGGCGGCCTCGATGTCCTTTTCGAGTTCCTCCGTCCATTTCACGTTCACGCTCGTCACCGCGAGCTTCAGCTGCTCCATCGTCGTCGCGCCGATGATATTCGACGTCACGAAGGGCCGCGTCGTCACGAACCGGTTTGCCATATGCGAGGCGTCGAGGCCGTGCTTCTTCGCAATGGCGAGGTAGCTTTCGATGGCGCGGTTCGTCTGCGGGCTTCCATAGCGCTGCAGCCGGTTGAAAAGCTGTTTGCGCGATCCTTGCGGCAGCGCGCCGTTCTGGTACTTGCCGGAGAGATAGCCCTGCGCCAGCGGCGAATAGGCGAGAAGGCCGACGCCGTCGCGATGCGCGATTTCCGAGCCGCCCAGCTCGAAGGTGCGATTCACCAGGTTGTAGGCATTCTGGATCGACTGGACGCGCGGCAGGCCCTTCGTTTCCGCGTGGTGCAGGAACTTCATCGTGCCCCAGGGCGTCTCGTTGGAGAGGCCGATATGGCGCACCTTGCCGGACTTCACGATGCCATCGAGCGTTTCGAGAATTTCCTCGATCGGATGCGTCGCGCCGTCGATATGCCGGTAGCCGAGGCCGCCAAAGAGATTGATCGGGCGGTCGGGCCAGTGAAGCTGGTAGAGGTCGATATAATCCGTCTGCAGACGTTTGAGGCTCTTGTTCACCGCCTCCTCGATCTGCGCCTTGCTCTGCTCGGTGCCGGCGCCATTGTCGCGGAGCCAGGTCATGGGGCTGCGGCCCGCGACCTTCGTCGCGAGGATCACCTTGTCGCGGTTCTTCCGCGCCTTGAACCAGTTGCCGATGATCGTCTCGGTCGAGCCCTGCGTCTCGGGCTTCGGCGGCACGGCATACATTTCCGAGGTGTCGAAGAAGTTGACGCCCTGAGCAAGCGCATAATCCATCTGCTCATGGCCCTCGGCTTCGGTGTTCTGCTGACCCCATGTCATGGTGCCAAGGCAGATCGAGCTCACCTTGATGCCGGTGCGCCCGAGTTCGCGGTATTCCATTTCTGTCCCCCCGGAGGATTTCGGTGTTTTGGTTGCCGGATTGTCTACAGGCTTGGGACCGAAAACAACCTCCCCTCTCCGCAATGACGATTATCCGCCCGTCCGCTCCCTCGCCTCGGCGATCAGTTCCTCGACCCTGGGCAGGATGCGCTCGACGATGATGCCGATGCCCTCCGCCGTCGGATGGATGCCGTCGGAAAGGTTGAGCGCCCGGTCCCCGGCCACGCCGTCGAGGAAGAAGGGATAGAGGATCAGCTCCTCGCTCTCGGCAAGCTCGGTGTAGATCGGGTTGAAGCTCTCGCCATAGTCGCGGCCGAGATTGGGCGGCGCCAGCATGCCGGCGAGCAGGATGGGGAGATTGCGCTCCTTCAGCCGGGTGACGATCTCTTGCAGGTTCTTCCGCGTCAGCGCCGGGTCGACCGCGCGCAACGCGTCATTCGCGCCGAGTTCGAGGATCACGGCATCGGCCTCCGGCCCCACGGCCCAGTCGAGCCGCGCAAGCCCGCCCGATGTCGTGTCGCCCGAAACGCCCGCATTCACCACGGTCACATTATCGTGACCGGCCTCCTTCAGCGCCTTTTCGAGCTGGTGGGTAAAGCCCTCATCCGGGCCGAGAAGATAGCCCGCCGTCAGGCTGTCGCCGAGCGCGACGATGGTGAGGCGGTCGTCCGCGGCGGCGGGCGCGACCAGAAGAAGGACGATTGCCCAGCTCGCGAAAAACTTGCAAAGCGGCGCAGGGAGGCCATATCGCATAGTATAACTTGCCTTTCCGTCTTCTGCGTCAGTGAGGCGGCGCCCTCCCGCCCGATCCGGTTCTCCGGCCGATGCGTAGATTCCGCCGGTGCCCCCCGTTTCACACCAACAAGTAGGCCAAAACTTGTCCGATACAATCATCGAACTCGACAGCGTGAAACTCAGCCTGCCGAGCACTGCCGGGCCGGTCAATATTCTGAAGGGGATCGATCTCAAGATCGCGCGGGGCGAAACGGCGGGGCTTGTCGGGCCGTCCGGCTCCGGCAAGTCGACGCTGCTGATGGTGCTGGCGGGGCTCGAGCGGCCGAGTTCCGGCCGCATTACCTGCGCAGGCGCGGAGTTCACGGCGCTTTCCGAAGACGCGCTTGCGCGCTTCCGGCGCGACCATATCGGCATCGTCTTCCAGTCCTTCCACCTCATTCCCACCATGACGGCGCTCGAGAATGTCGCGATCCCGCTCGAATTCGCGGGCCGCGAGGATGCGTTCGACCGGGCGGAGGAAGAGCTGAAGCTGGTCGGCCTCGGCCACCGGCTCACGCATTATCCGGGACAATTGTCGGGCGGCGAGCAGCAGCGCGTCGCGCTTGCGCGCGCGGTCGCGGGCGATCCCGACATCCTGCTGGCGGACGAACCGACCGGCAATCTCGATCAGTCGACAGGCCATGAGATCATCGAGCTCATGTTCGATCTTCACGCGCGCAAGAACGCGACGCTCGTTCTCATCACGCATGACGAGGCGCTCGCTGCGCGCTGCCACCAGATCGTGCGGCTCCGCGATGGGCTCATCGAGTCCATCGAAACGGGAGCGCTCGCATGAGCGGGAGTGCCACGTCGCTGGCGCTTGCCGCGCGTCTTGCCCGGCGGGAACTGCGCGGCGGCATCAAGGGCTTCCGCGTCTTCATCGCCTGTCTCGCGCTTGGCGTGGCGGCGATTGCGGGCGTCGGCTCGGTGTCGGCGGCGCTCACGCGCGGGCTCGCCGAAGGCGGGCAGGACATTCTCGGCGGCGATGCCGCAATCCGCCTCATTCACCGCGAGGCGACAGCGGACGAACGCGCCTTTCTCGGCGAACGTGCGGAGGTATCGGCCTCGGCAGAGATGCGCGCCATGGCGCGCAATGCGGCGGCGGATGCCGCGCGCGGCCAGACGCTGGTCGAGTTGAAGGCGGTCGACAATGCCTATCCGCTTTACGGCCGGATGGAGCTTTCGCCCGACATTCCTTTCGACGAAGCGATTGCCATTCGCGAGGGCGTGGCGGGGCTTGTGGTCGAGCCCAATCTTCTTTCGCGGCTCGGTGTCGCGGTCGGCGATCATGTGCGGATCGGCGACACGGATTTCGAGCTCCGCGCGACCATTGCGCGCGAGCCGGACCGCGTCTCGGACGGGTTTGCGCTCGGCCCCCGCGCGATGATTTCCTGGGCAGCGCTGGAGCAGACCGGCCTCGTGCAGCCGGGCAGCCTCGTCCAGTATCACTACCGTATCCGCCTGCCCGATGCCGCGCGCACGAGCGCCGATATTTCTGCCTGGGTCGAAGAGCTCAATGCGCGCTTCCCCGATGCGGGCTGGCGCGTCACCGACAGAAGCGACAGTGCGCCCGGCGTGCGCCGCTTCGTCGAGCGGGTGGCGTTGTTCCTCTCGCTCGTCGGACTTACCGCGCTTGTCGTCGGCGGCGTCGGCGTCGCCAATGCCGTCAAATCCTATCTCGACGGCAAACGCGCAACCATTGCCATCTTCAAATGCCTCGGCGCGCCGGGCGCGCTCATCTTCCGCCTTTATCTTCTGCAAGTCATGGCGCTTGCCTCGGTCGGCATCGTCATCGGTCTCGTCCTCGGCGGCACAGCGCCCTTCATCGTCGAAGCGGTGGCGGGCGACATGATCCCCATTCCCGCCGAGCTCGGCCTTTACGGCGGGCCGCTCATGCTCGCTGCCGCCTATGGCGTGCTCACCGCGCTCGCGTTTGCGATCTGGCCGCTCGCCCGCGCGCGCGAAGTGCCGGCGACAAGCCTCTTCCGCGATCTCGTGGCGCCGCTCCGCCGCTTCCCGCGCCCCTTCTACATCGCGGCGACGGCGGCGGCGCTTGCCGTGCTCGCGGGGCTTGCCATCGCGCTTGCTGAAGAACGCCTCTTCGCGCTCTGGTTCGTGATGGGTGCCGCCGGCGTCTTCATCCTGCTCTGGGCTGCCGCGCGCGGCATCATGGCGCTGGCGGCGCGCGCGCCGCGGGTGCGCTCGCCGGAGCTTCGTCTTGCGCTTGCCAATATCCACCGCCCCGGCGCGCCGACGCCCGCCGTCGTGCTGTCGCTCGGCCTCGGCCTCACGCTTCTCGTCACCGTGTCGCTCATCAACGGCAATCTCACCGGCGAGATCACGCGCGACCTGCCGGGCCGCGCGCCCGCCTTCTTCTTCGTCGATGTGCAGCCGAACCAGATCGACGCGCTGGAGGCGCTCGTCACCGCACGGGAAGACGTCACGGGCTTCAACCGCGTGCCGATGCTGCGCGGCAAGATTTCCGCCGTGAACGATGTGCCGGCCGAAGAGCTCAATGTCGCGCAGGAAGCGCAATGGGCGCTTCGGGGCGACCGCGGCATCACCTATTCGGCCGCGCCTCCCGAAGGCTCGTCGATCGTGCGCGGCCAGTGGTGGCCCGAGGATTACGACGGCCCGACGCTCGTCTCCTTTTCCGAGGAGCTTGCGCAGGGCTTCGGCGTCGGAATCGGCGACCGGATCACCATCAATGTGCTCGGCCGCGACATCACCGCCGAGATCGCCAATACGCGCGAGATCGACTGGAGCAATCTCGGCATCAATTTCGTGCTGGTCTTCTCGCCGGGCATGCTGTCGGCCGCGCCGCATACGGTGCTCGCCACGGTCGAGATGGATGGCGGGCCGGAGGCCGAGGAGGCGCTGGAGCGCGACGTGACTTCGCAGTTTCCCAACATCACCTCGGTTCGCGTACGCGAAGCGCTCGAAGCGGTCAATTCGCTGCTCGGCAATTTCGCCATGGCGGTGCGGGCGACGGGCGCGGTCACGCTCGCCGCCGGGATTCTGGTGCTTGCGGGCGCCATGGCGGCGGGGTTCCACTCCCGGGTGCGCGACGCCGTGGTGCTCAAGGTGCTCGGCGCCACGCGGGCGCGGATTCTCGGCATCTATGTCAGGGAATATGCGGCGCTCGGGCTTGCCACGGCGCTGGTTGCAGCTTTCGCGGGCACGGTCGCCTCCTTCGTGGTCGTGACCATGCTGATGGACCTGCCCTGGAGCTTCCTGCCGGGTACGCTGGCCGTCACGGTGCTTGCGGCGGCGCTGGTTACCGTGGGTCTCGGCCTCATGGGCACCTGGCGGGCGCTCTCCATGCCGGCGGCGCCCGTGCTCCGGGTCGACTGAAATCACGGAAATGTCAGGCTTTTCCGGATGTTAAGTCTCTGTAACAGCGCCGGTTTTGCTTGAATTCGCGGGGCGCTCGGCCAATATAGCTGCAAGCACACGCAGGAGGGTGCAGATTTATGGCGAATTACGATCAGGAACGGCTCCACCAGTCCCGCCTCGGCGCAAGCGCCGACATGTCGATCGATGCGGGTCTGCGGAGCTATATGCTCAGTGTCTACAACTACATGGCGGGTGCCCTCGCCCTCACCGGGCTGGTCGCCTATTTCGCATATTCCGCCGCCGTCCAGGAAACGGCGACGGGGCCGCTTCTCACGAATTTCGGCGAAACGCTCTACATGAGCCCGCTGCGCTGGGTCGTCATGCTGGCGCCGCTCGCCTTCATTCTGGTGCTGAGCTTCGGTGTTCAGCGCCTCAGCCTTGCCGCCACCCAGATGCTGTTCTGGACCTTCGCGGCGGTGATGGGCCTTTCGCTCTCCTCGATCTTCCTCGTCTTCACGGGCGAGAGCATCACCACGACCTTCTTCGTCACGGCGGCCGCCTTCGGCTCGCTCAGCCTTTACGGCTACACGACGAAGCGCGATCTGACCGGCATGGGCTCGTTCCTGTTCATGGGCCTGATCGGCATCATCATCGCGATGGTCGTCAATCTGTTCCTTGCCAGCTCGGCGCTGCAATTCGCGATCTCGGTGCTTGGCGTGCTGATCTTCGCGGGCCTCACCGCCTATGACACGCAGCGCATCAAGGGCATGTATTACGAAGGCGACAGCGTTGCCGCCGCCGGCAAGAAGGCCGTGATGGGCGCTCTCTCGCTCTATCTCGACTTCATCAACATGTTCATGTTCCTGCTGCAGTTCCTCGGCAGCCAGCGCAACTAAGCGCGGAACAGGCGACAAACAAAAGCCCCGGCCGAAATGCCGGGGCTTTTTGCTTTTGCGGAGGCTCTCAGGCGTCGATCAGGCGGAGTGCGCGTTTCTCGAAAATCTTGAGCACCTGTTTCAGCTCGTGCCCGCGCTTGAGGATCTGCCCGCCCGGCGCGATCACGGCATAGGCGCCCTGGCGGCGGGCAAGTTTCGGGCGCTTCTCGATCCGGTAGAGCGGCATTTCGCTGGTGCGGCGGAAGACGGAAAAGACCGCCACATCCTTGTGCGCGCCCATCGCATAGTCGCGCCATTCGCCCTCGGCGACCTTGCGGCCATAGACGGAGAGAATGGCATCGAGCTCGGCGCGGTTGAAAAAGACTTCCGCTTCGCGTGGCCGCGCCGGCGGCGTTCCGCCGGGGGCGACGAGGGTGAGCGGCGCGGCGCTTGCGCTTTGCGATCCCGAATCGGCGCCATCGGTCATGCCGTGCTGCTTCCTTCCCGTTCACGCCCACTCACAAGCCGTGTGCGAGCCTTGAAAAAGCATGGCACACGGGCCCTCCGGCGTCATCCCATTGTTATAAAAAGCCGCAGATTCCTGCGGCTTTTGAATTAAGTGAAGCGAATAGGCGAAACCACAATATTGCCTTTTTTCAGCCCTTCGAGAGCCACACTGCCCGATCATATTTCCATCGTTGCCTCACTGGCCCGGTTCTCTGCGACGTTCCGGTTTCATCAGCCCCCCAGCCCCACCGGGATAGATTGGGGGAGCCGGGCCAACCCCATCCCCTCGGGGGAGCGCAACGAAATAGATCAGCCTTCGGGCTGCGGGCCGTCCGGGAACCCCCCCTCTCGGACGGCCTTTTCTTTTGCCTCTCTTCCGGCCCCTGATGAAAATGAAACATCTTTCACTTGAAGGACTTGGCGGGCTGGCCTACACAAAATTCCCGCTTCGGGGAGCGGCGGAAATTGTGGAATGGGCGGGCGGGCCGGCAGAGCCTCGAGGTCCTTCCGGGGAGAGAGATCATAAGCGTTTCCGGGACACACATGACGAATGAGGACCGTCCGGCGCCGGCTGGCGGCGAACCGATGATCGTCATCGAGAATCTCACCAAGCGGTTCGGCCCCTTCACGGCGGTCAACAACATCGGCTTCAGCGTTGCGCGCGGCGAGGTGCTGGGATTTCTCGGCCCCAATGGCGCCGGCAAGTCCACCACCATGAAGATGGTGACGGGCTTCCTCGCGCCGACTTCCGGCACGGCGCGGGTCTGCGGTCACGACATCGTCACCTCCACGCTCGCCGCGCAGCGTGAGATCGGCTATCTGCCGGAAGGCGCGCCCGCCTATGGCGACATGACACCGCGCAGCTTCCTGCAGTTCATCGCGCGGGTGCGGCGTCTCTCCGGCCGCGCGGCGGAAGAGGCGATCGAGCGCGCCGCCGATGCGACGGAACTCGGCGGCGTTCTCGAGCAGCCGATCGACACGCTTTCAAAGGGCTTTCGCCGCCGCGTCGGTCTTGCCCAGGCGATCCTGCACAATCCGCCGGTCCTCATCATGGACGAGCCGACGGACGGCCTCGATCCCAATCAGAAATTCGAAGTGCGCAAGCTGATCGGCCGCATGGCGAAGGACAAGGCCATCGTCATCTCGACGCATATTCTCGAAGAGGTGGATGCGATCTGCACCCGCGCCCTCATCATCGATCGCGGCCGCGTCGTCGCCGACGGCACGCCGGGCGCGCTGATGGCGCGCTCGCGCTATCACAATGCCGTCTCGATCACGCTGGGCGGCCAGAGCACGGTCCAGATCGCCGACAAGCTTCGCAACCTGCCGGGCATCGCCACCATCGAGGTGATGCCGCGCGGCGACGAGACGACCTTCACGCTATTCCCGCAGGCCGCTTCCGAAAGCGACACGATGCTGGTCGATGCGGTGGCGCGGCTCGCGCGCGAGGAGCATTGGCATGTGCGCGCGCTTTACGGCGAGCCCGGCCGCCTCGACGAGGTTTTCCGCAGCCTCACGCGCTCGGACACCGCCAAAGGGAAAGACGCGGCATGAACGAGCTTCTCGCCATTTTCCGCCGCGAGCTTGCCGGCTATTTCGCGACGCCGCTCGCCTTCATCTTCATCGTGATCTTCCTGTTCACGATGGGTGCCTTCACTTTCTATCTCGGCGGCTATTACGAGAGCGGGCAGGCCGATCTCACAATCTTCTTCAACTTCCATCCCTGGCTCTATCTCTTCCTGATCCCGGCGATCTCCATGCGCCTCTGGGCTGAAGAGCGGCGCACCGGCTCGATCGAGCTTCTGCTGTCGCTACCCGTGCCGCTCTGGGCGGCGGTGCTCGGCAAATTTCTCGCGGCCTGGGCCTTTTCCGGCATCGCGCTCGCGCTCACCTTCCCGATGTGGATCACGGTCAACTATCTCGGCGATCCCGATAATGGCGTGATCCTCGCCGGCTATCTCGGCAGCTTCTTCATGGCGGGCGGGTATCTCGCCATTGGGTCCTGCCTCTCCGCCGTCACGCGCAATCAGGTGATCGCCTTCGTGGTGAGCGTCGCGGTCTGCTTCCTCTTCACCGTATCGGGGCTTCCGATCGTCACGGATTTCTTCGCGAGCTGGGCCCCGCAGCAGGTGGTATCCACCATCGCCTCCTTCTCGTTCCTCACGCATTTCAACGCGATCACGCGCGGCGTCATCGATCTGCGCGACGTGATCTATTTCGTGTCGCTGATCGCCACCTGGCTCGTTGCCTGCGGCATCGTCGTCGACATGAAGAAGGCGGGCTAGGACCATGGGAAACCAGCAGATCAGCCGCTCCGCCTATCGCGTCCTCATGCTCGTGCTGCTTGCGGTGCTGTTCCTCGCGGTCAACATGTTCTCGAACGTCATGTTCCGCACGGCCCGCGTCGATCTCACCGAGAACAACCTCTACACGCTCTCCGATGGCACCAAGGAGGTCGTCGGCAAGATCGAGGAGCCGATCACGCTGCGCTTCTTCTATTCGGAGAAGCTGTCGACCGATTACAACCGCATCCGCATCTATGCCGGCCATGTCCGCGACATGCTGGAGGAATTGCGCGCGCGGTCGGGCGGGATGATCCGGCTCGAGGTGATCGATCCGGAGCCCTTCTCCGAAGAGGAAGATCTCGCCATGTCGCTCGGCCTCAAGGGCGCGCCGACGCAGACGGGCGACATCATCTATTTTGGCCTGGTCGGCACGAATTCGGTCGACGGTCTCGAATCCGTTCCCTTCTTCACCGATGAGCGCGAACAGTATCTCGAATATGATGTGGCGCGCATGATCCAGAATCTGAGCCGCCCGGAGCGGCCGGTTCTCGGCATCGTCACCAACCTGCCACTCGACACCGGTACCGGCGGGCTCATGTCCGCCATGCGGGGCGAGTCGCAGCCCTTCATGATTTATGAAGAACTGCGCGACCGCTTCGAACTCGAATTCCTCGAGCAGCGTTTCGAAGCCGTGCCGCCCCGCGTCGATGTGCTGATGATCGCCCATCCGAAGGCGCTCGATCCGCGCACGCTTTATGCCATCGACCAGTTCGTGATGCGTGGCGGCCATGTGCTCGCGTTCCTCGATCCGCATTCGGAAGTGAGCCTCACCGCAGGCCCGAATGGCGAGCCCATTCGTGGCTATACGGAAATGTCTGATCTCGGGCCGCTCCTCGAGGCCTGGGGTGTCCGCTACGACCCACGCGAGATCGTGGGCGACCGCACCATGGCGCAGCGCGTGCGCACCGGGCTCGATGCGCGCCGCCAGGAAAGCGACTATGTGATCTGGCTTGCCGTGCCGCGCGACAATGTCGCCGCGGACGATATCGTGACGTCGGATGTGGTGCGGCTCAATCTCGGCACGGTCGGGCGCTTCACGCCCATCGAAGGCGCGACGACGCGCTTCTCGCCCATCGTCTCTTCCTCCGAAGACGCCAAGCTCTATGACGTCGACTATGTGAAGCAGGGACCGCGGCCGGACGATCTCCTGCGCGGTTTCGAGGGAACGGGCGAGCGCTATGCGATCGCGGCGCGGATCTCGGGGCCGGTGAAGAGCGCCTTCGAGGCGCAGCCCGATGCCGAAAGCGTCGACGAGGACGGGCGGCCCATCCAGCGCCGGTCGGGCGAGAAGGCGGGACAGCATATCGCCGCCTCGCAGGGCGATGCGAATATCATCCTCTTCGCCGACAGCGACATTTTCGACGACCGTTTCTGGGTGCGCACGGAGTCCTATCTCGGCGAGCGCATCGCGCAGCCCATCGCCGACAATGCCGTCTTCATCATGTCGGCCATCGACAATCTCATGGGATCGAACGAACTCATTTCGCTGCGCGCGCGCGACAAGATCGACCGGCCCTTCACGGTGGTGGAAGAGCTGCGCCGCACGGCGGAGCGCCGCTTCCTCGCCGAGCAGGAGGCGCTTGAAAAGCGCGTGGCAGAAGCCGAGCGCAACCTGACCGAGCTCCAGATTCGCGGGGCATCAGCGGAAGCCAATGGCGGCACGAGCGAGGCGGAATCGGAGGCGATTGCCCGGTTCCGTGCCGAGCTTCTCGACAGCCGCAAGAAGCTCCGCGACGTGCAGCGCGACCTACGCCGCGATGTCGAGGCGCTCGGCTCCAATCTGCGCTTTGCGAATATCGCGCTGGTGCCCATCATGCTTGCCATTCTCGCGATCGGCGCCGCCGTGTTGCGCCACCGCCGCCGCAAGGCGCGCGTCGAAAAGGGAGCGTGACCCGCAATGACCGCCTCCACCGCTTCCTTCATGGAGAACAGGCCGCTGCGCAATCTCGTGCTGCTGGCCGCCGTCACGCTGGCCGTTCTCGTCGCCGCGATCATCGCGGTAGTGAACGATGAAAGCAGCGTGCGCTCGAATTTCGTGCCGCATCCCTTGTTCGAAGGTCTCGCGACGCGGCTCGACCGCGCGGACCGCATCGTCTACACGTCGAGCCGCGGCATGGGCGGGGAGGAGGTCGTCTCGCTCCGCCGCAATGCCGAAGGCGTCTGGGGCGTCGAGTCGCGCGGCGGGTATCCCGCCAGCGAGGAACTCGTGCGCAATGTGCTGCTCGGCATGGGCAATATCGAGGCCTATGAGCCGCGCACCGCCAATCCCGAATGGCACCGCAATCTCGGACTGATGAAGCCGGAAGATATCGGCTCGGCGATCCGCGTCGAACTTTTCAGCGGCGATGAGCGCATGGCCGGGCTGCTCGTCGGCAAGGTGCCGGAGCGCGCGGTCGATGTGAAGGGCGAGGGCCTTGTCTATGTGCGCCGCGACGGCGAGGACGAGACCTGGCTTGCGCGCGGACGGCTGCCGCTGCACAAGGGCGCCTTCGACTGGCTCGACACGACTTTCGTCGATATTCCGCGCGAGGATGTGGCGCGGGTCACGCTCTGGGCGGGGACGGAACGTCCGGTGGTGATGGAGCGGGCGAGCGCGGAAGCGGCCGACTTCACCCTCGTGAATATTCCCGAAGGCCGCGTCTCGCGCGGCGCGCCCGTCACCAACAAGTCGGCCACCGCGCTTCTCGATGCGACATTCGACGATGTGGCGCCTGCCGATACGCTCGACATGCCGGAGGATGGCCCCCGCGTCGTTGTCGAGACTTTCGACGGCATGGTGCTCACCATGCATATGGGCGGGCAGGGCGGCGCGCTCTGGGCGAAGTTCTCGGCCGAAGGAGAGAGCGAGGAAGCGGCGCTCCGTGCCGAAGATCTCAACCGGCGCCTCTCGCCCTGGACCTACAAGCTGCCGCAGGAGGTGAGCGGCCAGCTCACGCAAACCATCGACGTGCTGACCCGCGAGGCGGGCCCGGCGGATGCGATGTTCGACCAGGCCGAATAAGAGCCGTCGCGACTGGCAATAAAAAGGGCGCCCCACGGGGCGCCCTTTTCGTTTCTATGGCTTCCGCCTTATGCCGCGAGGTTCCGCAGCACGTAGGGCAGGATGCCGCCGTTTTCGTAGTATTCGACTTCATCCTGCGTATCGATGCGGCAGAGAAGGTCGATCGCCTGCTTCGCGCCATCGGCGAAGGTGATGACGGCCTTCACCATGCTGCGCGGCTTCACATTGGCGAGGCCCTCGATCGTCACGGTCTCCGTGCCGTCAAGGCCGAGCGACTGCCAGCTCATGTCGTTGATGAACTGGAGCGGCGCCACGCCCATGCCGACG
>JAHBYL010000002.1 GCA_019635955.1 Parvibaculum sp. | reverse complement strand
CGGCTACAACGCCGCTTGATTGCCTGACGGCGCATAAGCGCCGCCGCGCGGTCGCGCTTGCCGCATCGCCCGGCTTCAGCCGGGCAATGCGGTAAGGCGGAGACGGCGGGCAAGGAACAAGAGGCCCGGATTATTCCGGATGCGGAGAAGCCGGTGCGAGAAATCGCACCGGTTTTTTTTAGTGGGAATGCAGTGCGGCTTGTTAGCCGCAGGATGTTTAATGCAACTAGTGTCACATTGTCCAAGACGCGATGGAGTTGGGCAAAAGGAAATCGGGGAGAATCATGCTGGAATCGACGCCGTGGGGCGGCAAACACTCGTTCTTGTGGAGGCTTCGCTATGAAGTCGGGGATGATCACCTTGAACGAGTTCTTTCTGACTTTTCGACTATCATTCGGAGATCAGAGAGGCGATGTGAAAATGCGGAAGCGCAAGGAGGCCCGGAGTATCGAGATTTGGTGGGCGAATCCGAGGGAGAATACATAGAAGAGATTATCGGTGCGTGCGTTTTGGTATCCCAAGCAAAGATTCGGAGGGTGACATCTGCGGCTCTTAAATTAGGAGAGATCGCGAAGAATAAACTTTCGATCAGTATCTCCGAATTTGGCAATGCGGAGAAAATTCTTGGGATCGGGGAGATGTTCAAGGGAACCAACTCCACCGCTGTCGAATTGATGTGGGATTTGGGAAACTACTACAAACATTGCGACGAGTGGCCTTCGCAAGTTTGGGAGAATTTGGAAGGCCGATTCAAAAAACAGCGTGCTACTCGTGTCAGTGTCGAAAGACTGGGGATATCACGTGGCTCAACAGGAAATATGCGCAATGCTTTTAAGTTTTTCAGTGGCGATCAGCACTTGGATTGCTCTGCGTTGGCGAGGCTAGTCAACAATTGGGCTGTTGTTGTGAATGAAATTGCTACTAGCAAAATTGAAGCAGCGGAAAGGGCGAGATGACAGCTTGGGTGGGGCGGTGCGAATTCTCGCACGCTCCGCGTAGTGATGAGTTGGGGTGCAGGATGCGCGACCTGCTTGAGGTGGAGGAGGGTGGCCGTTGAGGTGCCCTATCCACCTCGTCATGCGCGGGCTTGACCCGTGCTCCACGCCCAGCGCCTGTGCCTCCGGATTGTTCCAGATGCGGAAAGCTGGTGCGAGAAATCGCGCTGGCTTTTTTGTTGCGCCAAATCCGAAAGATGTCATCCCGGCGAAAGCCGGGACCCACTCGCAGCGCCTCTTGCCGCAGCAACCGAATATCGCGCAGAAATAACAACTACTTCCTTGCTCAATAAATGTTGCTGAGGGA
The DNA here is from genome assembly GCA_019635955.1 of Parvibaculum sp. GTDB lineage: Bacteria > Pseudomonadota > Alphaproteobacteria > Parvibaculales > Parvibaculaceae > Parvibaculum. The sequence continues at coordinate 111,828 of JAHBYL010000002.1, read as the reverse complement.
ACTAATGGGTCCCGGCTTTCGCCGGGATGACATTTGTGAGTGGGATTTCCTTCTCACCCTCTAATTCGTCATGCCCGGGCTTGACTCGGACATCCATGAGCCCACCCCGGGTCCGTGCCAGTGCGGCTCGCATTATTCCGGATACGGAAAAGTCGGTGCGAGCATTCGCGGCGGGTTTATTGTATAAAGGCGACGCAGATGCCCTCTCAATCGCAGATTGTGAGGGACGAAGTATAAGCTACAATTATTCCTTCGGGACTGGATCTATCAACTTCCAATCGGACCGCTTGGATGTGGCCTCAACTGCCTCTAGAATTTAACGTGATAGGCACTCCCGTCAGTTTCCAGAGTGATAATTCGAGAGCTAAAGCGGCGTGGAAGAATATGGTTCTAACTGCCGCCTTGTCGGTCGTTGAGTCTGGAAGCTGGGCTTTTTCCGATACTCGACTGGCAGTTACTTTGTTCTATTTCCCTCAGGAAGATATGCCAGGGGATGTAGACAATATCGTCAAGCTTGTTGTGGATGCTCTGATACCAAACATCTATATTGATGATGAGGTTGTGGATAGGGTTGTGGTTCAGCGTTTTTCTCCTTCTCAGGAGGTGCGTTTTGCTGAGCCAAGCGCAATGCTTGTGGCGGCTATGGCTCTCAAGGAGCCTGTCCTGTACGTAAGAATTGCAGAAGTGTCGCTCGAGGACATCAGGCCATGAATGAGCACCAAGCTCTGGAGGAAGGTATTCTCGATAAGTATGAAGCCCAGTGGCGCGCGCAGGGATACGACTTGATTCGACATCCTAGTCGCGAGGTAATACCTGAATTTTTAGGGAAGTACCGGCCCGACGCAGTCTTGGTGGGACGCCGACCTCATGTCGCTGTTGAAGTAGTGCTTAAGGGGCAGCGAACTGCAGAGCGCAGACTCAGAGAGATTGCCCCTCTTTTCAAAGGGCACCCGGACTGGCGGCTAGAGGTGATATACGCGGGACTGGCACCCGAGTCACTTGTTGCGCCACCTATGAGCGCGCTTAATGAAGCCGTGCATGATATTCGTGCGCTGGCTTCCGTGGATACGCGAGGCGCATTTCTTTTTAGCTGGGCGGTGCTTGAGGCATTGGTCCGCCATTTAAGTCCTGAGCGTACTCGGAGCCCGCAGACACCCGGTAGGCTAGTGGAACTGCTGGCGGGAGATGGCCGAATAACTCCACATCAAGCGGAAGAACTTCGAACCCTTGCGCGGCTCCGTAATAAGTTGGTTCATGGTGACTTAGAGCAGCGTCCTACCGAGAAGCAAATTTCTCTGGTGACTCGAATTTTGGAGCGACTGATCGGCGAAGTTGCAATCTAGTCAATGGACTGTTGGGAAAGCGACCATAGCCTCCCGCCCCTACCTCTCAGGTAATTGCCGCGCTGACGCCTCCGGGCCAGCATGGCTCCCATGGATCGACACATCCGGGGAGCCTTTTCATGTCATTCCGTCTTCTCGCCCTTCTCGCCGTCATTCTCGCTTTCGGCGCACTCACCGCGTTGGCGGTGATGGAGGCGGGGCTTGTTGGCATTTTTGCAGGCCAGCTCGCCTCTTATGCGGGCATGCAGGTGCTCACCGATCTCGTCATCGTCTGTGTGCTGGGCATCATCTGGATGCTGCATGACGCCAGGACGAGCGGCGTCACGCCCTGGCCCTTTATCGTGCTGACGCTGGCGGCCGGCGCCTTCGGCATTCTCTTCTATCTCGTCGCGCGGGAGCTCAAGTCCCGCGCGGCGGCGTGAGGGAGGCGAAGATGAACAGCACCATGAGCCCCGCCGAAACGGTGAAGCGCTTTCTCTCCATCATGATGGAGAAGGATTACGACAAGGGTCTCGCCCTCGTCGCGCCCGATGTCGAGTACGACAATGTGCCGATCGGCAAGGTGGCGGGGCCGGAAGGCATCCGCGCCGTGCTCGAGCCCTTTTTCGGCCCGACCATTACCAATGAATACAAGGTGATACGTGAGGTGACGGACGGCGCGACCGTCATTCTCGAGCGGCTCGACCGGCATCTCCTCGAAAGCGGCTGGGTCGAATTGCCGGTGACGGGCATTTTCGAGGTGAGGGACGGCAAGATCGCTCTGTGGCGGGATTATTTCGATGCGCCGACGCTGATGAGCAAGTGGCCGCTGGCGCCCGCGGAATAATTTGCGGGCGTCCTCTTGAACAGCGTCACGCTCGTTCCCACTTCGTTTCTATCTCCAGAATTGTGTTTGAAGAGCCCGCTCCAAAAGCGAGTGTCATCCCGGGGCAATTCGGTGTTTGAGAAACATACTTGAGTCGTCATGGCCCGGCCCTCCCTTTGAATTATTTGGCGGGCCATCCACGTCTTTCTTTCAAAGCAACTTTCGTACAGACGTGGATGACCCGCATAAAGCGGGTCATGACGATGGCGGATAAGGAAATGCAGGCGTCGAGGCCCGCGCGCCCTTCAAGCCTTCCGCCGTTTTCTCGGCTCATCCACGAAGAACATGGTGATGACCGCGCCGGCGAGGACGGCAATCGAAAAAGAGAAAAGCGCGGTGAAGGAAAGCCCGCGCGCGATGAGGCCGCCCATCAGCGGGCCGACCGCCATCATCAGCGAGGTGGCGGTATTGAGCACCGCGATGCGCATGGGCAGGTCGTCGCGCGCGCCGAATTCCACGATGATGTTCTGGTTGGAATTCTGGAAGCCGCCTTGCCCGGCGCCGAGGCCCGCGAAGACGAGCGCGAGCCCGATCATGTCATGCGTGAAAAGCAGCGCCAGCGTCGACACCGCCCAGAGTCCGACCGCCGAGATGAAGACGATGCGGTTACCGATGCGGTCGGCGAGCGAGCCCCAGGCGAGGTTCGCGCCCGTCTGCGCCAGCAGGAAAGCGGTCGAGAGAATGCCGAGCGTCGTGCCCGACAGGCCGATGCGCTCGCCCGCGAAGAGAATGTAGAAGGGCACCGCCATGGTGCCGAGCGCGGCGAGTGCCGCCGCGAGATAGAAGCGCGTGAGAGCCGGGTCGGCGCGGAGCATTGCCGGAATTTCGCGCAAGCGCCCGCCCAGTTTCGCGCGGGGGCGGATCGTCGGCGGTTCCGGCTCGCGCACCAGCATGAGAAGCGACAAGCCGATGGAGGTCAGCACGAAAGCCATGAGGAAGGTCGAGGCATAGCCATTGCCGAGGAGGTTGCCCTCGACGAAATAATGCCCGCCCATCCAGGAAACGCCTGCCGCCGTGAGGCCGGCCGCGAAATTGCGGAAGCCGGTCAGGCGGCCGCGCAGGCGAAGCGGGATCACCTTGGCCATCAGCGTGTTGAAGATCACCGCCTGCATGCCGTTGAAAAGGCCGAACAGGCAGAGAAAGGCGAGCGCGGTGATGAGCGCGAGGTTCGGCGGCAGGAAGAAGCCGCCCAGCGCGAGGCCGAGCACGCCCGCCCGCATGCCCCAGCCGATCAGGAGGCCCATGGGCAGCACGCGCTTCCTGTGTTCGATCAGCGTCGCGCCGAAAATCGAGGAGGCGGAAGCGCCGAACCACTGCGCGGCGAGCGCAAGGCCGACCGCGAATTCCGAGCCCGAAAGGAGATAGATATAGGCAGGCACGAAGGTCGGCGCGTTGACGAGGCGGAAGCCCGTTTGCCCGAGCAGGCCATGGGCGAGGTTCGCCGCATAGTTCCGCTTCAGGTTCGCCTCGATCTCGGCTTCATAGGCGGTTTCCGCCTCGGCGAGGCGGGCTCGCCTCTCCTCCTCGGTGAGCGACTGGTCCATTCCGCAAATCCGGTTTCCGGCCGCTTCTTCTCGTCGGGGCTCTTCAGGGGCGGCGCGGGGCCTTTATAGACCCGTTTGGCCGATCCGGTCAGTTCGCTTGTCGTAAAAGTTTCAGGGAGACCTGTTCGCGGGCGATCAGGCCTTCAGCCATTCCTCCCGCGCGCGGGCGCCGGGGCCTTGCGAGAGCGTGGCGGCCAGCCAGCCGAGCAGCGACAGGGCGGCGGATTTCCCGTCCGCGCCTTTCTCGGTCAGCGCGAAGGGCGGGTTCACGAGGATCATGCCCGAGCCCGTCATGCGCATCGGGTCTGTCGCCATCACCTGCATTTCGAGGGCGAGCGTTTTCGGCGGGCCGTCCGCCGCCAGCCGCTCCAGAAATTCGCCGGAGACCGCCGGGTCCTTCAGCGGATACCAGATCATGTAGCTGCCGGTCGCGAAGCGCTGCTCCGCTTCGGCCAGCGCCTCGACGAGGCGGGCATATTCGTCGCGCTGCTCGAAGGGCGGGTCGATGAGGATGAGGCCGCGCCGCTCCTTCGGCGGCAGCATGGCCTTGAGCGCTGTATAGCCGTCCATCTCGTGGCATTTCACGCGCGCATCGCGGCGAAAATGCGCGCGCAGCGTGGCGGCGTCCGCCGGGTGCAGTTCGCAAAAGGCGAGCCGGTCTTCGGCGCGGGCGAGATGCGCCATCAGCGCAGGCGATCCCGGATAGCGCGCGAGAGCATTTCCGTTTTCCGGGCCGCCAAGCGCGCGCACGGCATCGAGATAGGCCGCGAGCAGGGGATGCGGCGCCGGCGCATCGAGAAGGCGGGCAATGCCGTTCAGATATTCGCCGGTCTTCTGCGCTTCCTCGCCCGCGAGGTCCGTCATGCCGGTGCCCGCATGCGTATCGAGCAGGAAGAAGGGTTTGTCCTTCTTCTTCATGTGTTCGATCGCGAGCGCGAGAAGGGCGTGCTTCATCGCATCGGCGAAATTGCCGGCGTGATAGGCGTGGCGGTAATTCATGCAAGGCCGAGCGTAATCAGGATCAGGGGAATGCCTGCGCCGGCGAGAAGAAGCAGCGCCGCCGCCGGCACGCGCCCCTTCTGCCCCGCAAAGGCGAGAACATAAAGCCCTTTCAGCACATTATTGGAGCTTGCCGCAATGAGAATGGCCGCCGCATCGAGCATGACGCCCCCGCCGCCGCCGCCCGACTGCGCTATCGACAGGATCAGCGGGTCGACATCGGTCACGCCCGCGATGGCGGCAAGCGCGAGCAGGCTGCCATCGCCGAATTCCGTCCGCGCCCAGCCGACCGCGATGGAAAGCGCGATGAAGAGCAGGGCGAAGACGAGCGCCGCCTGGATTTCAAGCGGGTTCGAGGGCGGCAGCAGTTCCTCGCTCTTCTGCGCATCGTCGCCGTTCCGCCACCGGTAGAGGAAGAAGGCGAGACCGAGGCCCACGGCGAAGAGTGCGGCGAGCGAGGGCGCGAGTTTCATCGCGAGGCTCAGGTTGAAGATCGCGACGACGATCAGGATGCGCAGGAACATCACCGCGGTCGAAAGCACAAGGGCGGCATTGAGCATGTGGCCGCCCTTCTCCGCCTGGCCCGCCCGGCGCGAGAGGACGATGGTGGTCGCCGTCGATGAATAGAGCCCGCCCAGTGCTGCGGAATAGAGGAGACCCCGATGCGGCGCGACATATTTCTGAACGATATAGCTCGCATAGGAAAGCGTGCTGACCACGACGACCGCCAGCCACACCTGATAGGGCGTGATCGAGGTGATATCCGTCACCGGCTCGTCGGGCACGAGCGGCAGCACCACGCCGATGATGATGAGGAATTTCGCGAGCGTGGCGAGCTCGGTGCCGCCTATCGTCTCGGCGAATGTGTGGAGCCGCTCGCGCGCACCGGTGAGCAGCACGACCGCAACGGCGATCGCCACCGCCATCCAGAGCGGCTGGGTCAGCGCGATGGGTCCGAGCAGATAGGCAAGGATGTTGCCCATCAGCGCCATGATGCCGCCATCGAGGCGGACACCCGGCTCATGCTCGATCCTCGGTTCCGCGCGCTGGATCGACAGGCGGTGCCAGTACCAGATCGACAGCCAGGCGCCGAGCACCGCCAGGCCGCCGAGGAAGAGCAGCCCGTTCTGCGGCATCAGCGCATAGAGCAGGGCGCCCGAAAGAGCGAGCAGCGGAAAGGTGCGCACGCCGCCCGGCGCCTTCAGCCGCCGGTCGCCGAAATATTCCTCGAAGGCGAGGCCCAGAAAGAAAGCGAGAGCGAAAAGCGCGATCAGGCGTTCGGGCGCCAGCAGGCCGTCCGGCGCGCCCACGATAAAGGCTGTTACGCTCTCTTCGTCCATTTTTGTCTCACGGTGCGAGCAGCCCCGCCTCGAGCAGGGAGGGCTCGAAGGGAACAACGATCTTCGGGTCGGGATGGATCCCGTCCTTCGGCTTGCCCTTGTAGGGAATGCGCGCCAGGAGATCGCGCATCAGGTTGAGCCGCGCCGCCTGCTTGTCGTCGGCGCGGACGATGTGCCAGGGGGCCGCCCCCGTGTGAGTGCGCAGCAGCATCGCATCGCGGGCAAGGCTGTAGCCGCTCCAGTGCTTCAGGGCGACCTTGTCGATCGGCGAGATCTTCCACTGCTTGAGCGGGTTCTTGCGGCGGTCGGCGAGGCGCTTCTTCTGCTCCGGTTTCGAGATATCCAGATAGTACTTCACGAGCACGATGCCGGAATCGACGAGCATCTGCTCGAAATGCGGAACGGCGCCCATGAAGCGCTCATATTCGTCATCGGTGCAGAAACCCATGACGCGCTCCACGCCTGCGCGGTTGTACCAGGAGCGGTTGAAGATCACGAGTTCCTGCGCGGCGGGGAGGTGCTCGGCGAAACGCTGGAAATACCATTCGGTCTGCTGCCGGTCGGAAGGCTTGCCGAGCGCGACGACGCGCGTCTCGCGCGGCGAAAGGTGTTCGACGATGCGCTTGGCGACCCCGTCCTTGCCGGCGGCGTCCCGCCCTTCGAGGATCACGAGGAGCTTCCGGTTGCAGGCAATGATGTCGCGCTGGAGCTTCACGAGCTCGACCTGAAGCCGGTACAGCTCATTCTTGTAGGTCTTTTTCCGGCCCGCCTGATTTTCGCTCATCGCAATCGATCCGCCGCCTCGACGGTCCAGAGCCTATCGCCGCCCGCCCTTGGCGGGAAGCCCATCCCACAGGGGGGTTGATGCGCGAAGAAGATGCGGCTAAAGAGGTAAATGTTATAACGTAACAATCATCCGGGGCGGATGTTGAAGAGGGGTATTGCCATGCGCGATCGGGTCCATCGCCATCACGGTTTCAATGGAAAGCTGGCCTTCTGCCGGGCGGCGCTGCTCGCAAGCGCCTCCGCGCTCGCCTTCGCCACGGCGGCGCATGCGCAGCCTGCCGCCGAGGAGGAAGCCGCGGTGGAAGCCGAACAGGCCGCTCCGCAGCAGACCCGGCCGCTCGTCATCTCCGGCACGCCCCTTGCCTCGCCGCTCGACGAACTTGCGGCGCCTGTCACCGTCGTTACGCGCGATGAAATCCTGACCTCCTCCGCCAGCACGCTGGGCGGCCTGCTCAAGGACGAGCCGGGCATCTCCGAAAGCGCCTTCGCCGCCGGGGCGAGCCGTCCGATCATTCGCGGCCTCGACAATACGCGCGTCCGCGTGCAGGAAAACGGTATCGGCGCGGGCGATGTCTCCTCGGTGAGCGAGGATCATGGCGTGCCGATCGATCCCTATTCGGCGGAACGCGTGGAAGTGATCCGCGGCCCCGCCGTGCTTCGCTACGGCAGCGAGGCCATTGGCGGCGTGGTCAATGTGATCAACAGCCGGATTCCGAAAGCGATGCCGAAGGGCGGCTTCGAAGCGGAGGCAAGCGCCTCCTATGACAGCGTCAGGACGGGCCGGCAGGCCGGCGGCATGGCGAAAGCCTCGGCAGGCAATGTAGTCTTTCATGCGGACGGCTTTCTGCGAAAGGCGGACGACTATCGCATTCCGGGCGCGGTGAGCCGGCAGAGCGAAACCTGGGCGGAGAGCTCGGGCATAGCGGGCGGTGCGTCGCTGATCCTCGGCAATGGCGATGTCGACGGCCATGTCGGCGCCAGCATCTCCTATTACGACAGCAAATACGGCATTCCGGCGCCGGGCGATCCGGCGAACCCGGTTCACATCGACATGAACCAGACCAAGGTGCAGGTCGGCAGCGATCTCGAATTTTCCGGCGGCTTTCTCTCCGGCATCAGTCTCTCCGGCGGCTATAGCGACTACACGCATGGCGAGGTCGATGCGACGGGCGTGACGGGCTCGCGCTTCGACAATGAAGAGTGGGAAGGTCGTGCGGAGTTCCTGCACCGGGCCGTCGGTCCCTTCACCGGCGCCGTCGGTCTGCAGGCGCATCGCCGCGAAATCTCGGCGGAAGGCGAAGGCGGCGAACTTCTCGCGCCGTCGAAGACGGAAGCCGTCGCCGCCTTCATCTTCGAGGAAATGCCGATTGCGGGCGACGCGCTCAAGCTGCAGTTCGGCGGCCGCATCGAGCATGTCGATGTCTCCGGCCGCGCACTCGATTATTCCGATCCGCTCGCGCCTTTCGACTATCCGGTGTCGCGGAGCTTCACGCCGGGCAGCATCTCGGCGGGCCTCGTGTTCAATCCGGTCGAGAAGTGGGTGTTCGGTCTCACCGCGCAGCATGTCGAGCGCGCGCCCGATGCGATCGAGCTCTTCTCCAAGGGCCCGCATGAGGCAACCGAGACTTTCGAGGTCGGCGATCCGACGCTGACCAAGGAAAAGGCCTTGAGCTTCGAGGCCAATGTGCGGCGCATGGGAGACGATTATTCGATCGAGGCGGCAATCTTCCACACCTCGTTCAAGGATTTCATCTACAAGCGCCTGACCGGCGAAACCTGCGACGACGATTTCGATACCTGTACGCCGCATGGCGCGGGCACGGAACTCGACCAGGTGTTCTTCACGCAGGAAGATGCCACCTTCCGCGGCTTCGAGACCAAGGGCAGCGTGACCCTTGTGCGTTGGGGCGCTGCAAGGGCGGGCGTCACCGGACAGTTCGACATGGTTCGCGCGGAGCTCGATGCGGGCGGCAACGTACCGCGCATTCCGCCGATGCGCGCCGGCGCCGGCCTCTTCTATGCGGGCGAGCAGGTGACGGGCCGCCTTGGCTTCCTGCATGCGTTCAAGCAGGACAGGCTGTCGCCGAACGAGACCGAGACGGGAAGCTATACCGATCTCAAGGCGGAGTTGCGCTACCGGCTCCCGGAAAGCGTCTCGGGCGGCAATACCTACGAGATCGCGCTTGTCGGCGAGAATCTTCTCGATGCCGACATCCGCACGCATTCATCCTTCAAGAAGAACGACGTGCTGCAGCCGGGGCGGAATGTGCGCCTCGTCGCGACAGCGCGTTTCTAGAATCCCCCGAGAGTCGGGTCGGAAGACCCGCCCTCCAAAGCGGCATGGCCCGGCTCGAAGCCGGGCCATGTTCATTCCAGGCACAGGCCCCGCAAGTCAGAGGCCGATGAACGGCTGAAGCAGTTTCGCGATCCATCCCTTGAAGCGGGTGGGTCCTTCGGTCAGCGCGAGGCAGATGCATTCCTCGCCTTCCCCGGTCCGCAGCGCATGGACCACATCGCTGGTGCATTCCTCGATATCGCCCCGACGGAACACGCCATGCGGATCGGTGAGGCTGCCCTTCAGGACCAGCACCAGCTCCGTGCCGCTATGGCCATGCATCGGGATGTCGATGCCCGGCGCAGCGCGCAGCATCCAGAGGCGCTGATCGTTCGGACCGCCATGCCAGAGGTTCACCTTGCGCATGCCGGGGCCAAGCCAGGTCCATTTCAGATCGTCGACACCGCAGCCGAGCCAGTCGCGAAGCGGCGCCGGCAGCGGATCGCCGTCCTTTGCCGCATATCGCGGAGAGGGCGCCGGTGCGCGAGGCTCGTCCGCATCGAGCAGCGCCAGCGTGCGGGCAAGCGCGTCGGGCGCCATGATATCGGCATCGAGATCGTCGAGCAGGGCGCCGCCCGTCGCTTCCGCGAGGGAGAGGCGTGCCTTCGCGTCGTCGAGATAGCTCAGATGCGAGGCGACGATCAGGGACTGGCCTTCGCTCAGCGCGCCGGCGGCATGGGCCATCAGCCATTCATCGCCGAGGCGATGCGTTACGGAAGGAGTATTCACGCCGGATGGCGTCGGGGCAGTCATCGCAGATCCTCCAGCGCCGGGCGGAGCCGCGCAAAGGCGAGCCGCAGGCGCGATTTCACAGTGCCAAGAGGAATGCCGAGCCGCTCGGCGATGGCCGAGTGCGGCAATCCTTCGAGAAAGGACAACTCCACCACTTCCGCCTGGTCGGGCGGCAGGGTGGCGAGGGCGGCATGCACCCGAGTCCCGATTTCCGAGCCCGCCAGCGCCTCGTCCTGAGGCCGTGCTTCCTCGGGCAGAAGCATCGGCTCTTCGGGGTCGAGGTCCGGCCGGTTGTCGCGGCGCACCCGGTCGATGAAGCGGTTGCGGGCGATGGTGAAAATCCATGTGCCCGCCGATGCTTTCGACCGGTCGAACTGCGCGGCCTTCCGCCAGACCGTCAGCATGACTTCCTGGGAGAGGTCCTCCGCCAGCCGCTCATCGACGCGCAGACGCCTGAGATAGGATTTCACGCGCGGCGCGTAATAGCCGAAGAGGCGCGCAAAGGCGGTGCGGTCGGCGTTTTCGGCAATGGCCGCGATCAAACCGGCCATTTCATCGGCCAGCTGCGCATGGGGCACTGCCTGTGGTGACTCGACGGACATGCGCTCCCGATTCGGCTTCAATTGCTTCAGATTCGGCCGCCAGATGGGGCGGACGTTCGGGGCTTGTCTGAACTCCTCGGCATGTTTCGGCGGCATGTCTGACCTACGAAACATGCACCCGTCCGGATCACCTGAACGTCGCCCTCACCGGAAGTGTAGGGAAAACGCCCTCTTTGCGGAAGCGCAAGCGGCCGGTGATCCGCCGGTCTAAACGCCTCGTAGCCAATGGGAAATCGCCTTTTCATTTTTCCGGGGACATTTATGCCGCGTCTTGACGAAACTTCCGGCCCGTCCGCCTCGCCGCGGCCGGTCCGCCGCTTGCGGATCGCCGTTGTGGGGAGCGGCATATCGGGCCTCTCGGCGGCCTGGCTTCTTTCGCGGCGGCATGAGGTGGTGCTGTTCGAAAAGGACACGCGGCCGGGCGGTCACTCCAATACGCTCGTCGTCGGTTGTGCCGAGGGAGAGGTGCCCGTCGATACCGGCTTCATCGTCTACAACGAACTCAACTATCCCAATCTGACGGCCCTGTTCCGTCATCTCGATGTCGAGACGCAGGCGAGCAACATGTCCTTCGCGGCCTCGCTCGAGACTGGCGGAAAGCGTCGCTTCGAATATTCGGGCGCAGGGCTCAACGGTCTTTTCGCCGACCGGCGCAATATTGCCTCTCCCCGCATGTGGCGGATGATCGGCGACATATTGAAGCTCTACCGCGCGGCGCCCGGGCTTGCGCTGCAGGCCGGGCTCGATGAAAAGCCGCTCGGCGATTTCCTGCGCGAGCAGGGCTATTCGGCCGCGCTGCGCGACGATCACCTGCTGCCGATGTGCGCGGCGATCTGGTCCCTCCCGCTTGAGCGTGTCGAGCAGTTTCCGGCGCTTGCCTTTCTGCGCTTCTTCGACAATCACGGATTGATGCGGCTCAAGGACCGCCCGCTCTGGCGGACCGTGAGCGGCGGCTCGCGCGAATATGTGCGGAAGCTCCTCGATAATTTTGCCGGCGAAGTACGGCTCGGGGCAGCAGTAAAGAGTGTGCTGCGCGACGACACCGGCGTGACGCTGGTCGATGCGCAGGGCCACCGGGACCGTTTCGATCATGTCGTCGTCGCGTCCCACAGCAGCGAGGCGCTGGCGATGCTTGGCGATGCCGATGCGGAGGAGGCGCGTATCCTCGGCGCGCTGCCTTATCAGCGCAATGTCGCCTGGCTGCATTCGGACCCGGCTTTCATGCCGAATGAGCGCCGTGTCTGGGCGAGCTGGAACTACATGGGCGGCGGTGCGGGGCGGCCCGTCTGCGTCAGCTACTGGATGAACCGGTTGCAGTCTTTGCCGAAATCGCGGCAACTCTTCGTGACGCTCAATCCGTCGCATGAGCCCGAGGCACATCACGCGGTTGCGCGGATCGAGTACGATCATCCGGTCTTCGATACGGGCGCGCTCGCCGCACAACGCCAGCTCTGGCAATTGCAGGGAAGACGGCGCACATGGTTCTGCGGTGCCTATTTCGGCTCCGGATTCCATGAGGACGGACTTCAGGCGGGGCTTGCCGTGGCGGAAGAACTTGGCGGAATGGAGAGGCCCTGGGTGGTCGAAAATCCTTCGGGCCGGATCAGCCTCGGCATGCGCCCGTCCGAACACATCATTGCGGAGCGCGCGGCTTGAGCAGGGAGTTTCAGTCACGGCTATATGAGGGAGAGGTGTTTCACCGCCGTCTCCGGCCGCGGCTGCACGAACTCTCCTATCGTGTTTTCTACATGCTTCTCGATCTCGACGAATTGCCCGAGCTCGCGCGCTTGTCGCGGCTGTTCGGTCACAATCGCTTCGGGATATTCAGTTTTCACGACCGCGATCACGGCGACGGAACGGGCGCGCCGGTGCGGAACTGGGTCGAGGCGCAGCTTGCGCGCGCCGGGATCGAGAGCGACGGCGGGCGGATCTCCATCCTCTGCTTTCCCCGTGTGCTCGGCTATGTGTTCAATCCGCTGAGCGTCTATTTCTGTCATCGCAAGGACGGATCGCTTTCGGCAGTGCTCTACGAAGTGAACAACACGTTCGGCGACCGGCATTCCTATCTGATCCCGGTTACAGACGGAGAGGCGGCGACGCTGGCCCAGGATTGCAGCAAGGCGTTCTATGTTTCGCCCTTTCTGCCTGTTGCCGGCCGGTATCAGTTCAAGCTTCTGCGTCCCGGCCGGCGTTTTGCCCTGACGATCCGGGAGAGCGATGCCGAAGGACCGGTGCTCACGGCGTCCTTCGCTGGCGAGGCCAGGGCATTCAGCGACCGGGCGCTGCTCTCGGCCTTCCTCCGGCACCCGCTGATGACGCTGAAGGTGGTCGCCGGTATTCATCTCGAGGCCGCCAGGCTCTGGCGCAAGGGGCTCCGCCTTGCCGCGCGGCCCTCGGCGCCTTCGAGCCCGGTGACGATTGTGCCCGTGATTGTCTCAAATCGAGACAACAGGGACATTTCGCGCCCTGCGGCGTAAAGCAATTTTAGACGAGTTTTCTCTATATCTGGCCCTCAATCGAGGAATCCGGGCGTTCCGGACATCACGAGATGGAAGGGCCGTATTTGCCGGACCAGCGCATAAGCGAGCAAGCTGAAGGCGAATTCTCTGCTGCGGCATTTGCAGCCGGAGAAGCCGCGCCTGCGCGCCTGCGGGCTCTCGCGGCATTCAAGTCCTGGTTCGGACGTCACTTTATCTCGGTGCGCTCGAAGGTCGTCGCACTGATGACGTTGATCGGCGCCGCTGCGCTTCTCATGAGCGCGGGCTTCGTCGTCTACAATTTCAATGAGACGGTCGAGCGCGGCGCCTATGCCCGTGCGGCCGGCGTCGCAGATGCGGTGGCTTATGCGACCGCACAGGTTTCGGCGCCTGAAGATCTTGCTGCGGTGATCGATGCGGTTGCCGGCGCGCCTGCGCTTGTCGGCGCGGCGCTCGCCTCCACCGACGGGCGCATCGTCTTTGCTTCGTATCCCCAATGGGTCGGTGCCCGGATCGATTTCGACATCGCGCAACTCCAGTCGGTGCGGTCGGGAGCGATGCGGTTGCCGGTTCAGTCGGCGCTTGGCGAGGCGGGCAGCTATTCCGGCGACTATGCGAGACTGCTGTACTTTCCGGCGACCGGTGAAGGGGCGCTGCTTCTCGTGCGTGTCGACATGAAGAGCCTCGCCTCGACGCTGGTTGCCGACGCCTGGAATCTGATGGTGTGGCTCACCATTGCGGTGGTGCTCGCCGTCCTGAGCATCTCGCTTCTTGTCCATCGCATCATCGTTGCGCCGATCGAGAGCCTGCGGGATTTCGCAGCCAGTGGCGGTAGCACCGGTGCCTATATCGCGGGGCCCGATGACGAGATCGGGATCGTCGCGCGGGCGCTCAGCAGCAGTTTCGAGGCGCGCAGCGACGGCGAGGCGAAGCTTGCGAAGCTCGCCGCGACGGACGGCCTGACCGGGCTTGGAAACCGGACCCATTTCAAGGATCGCCTTACGCATGAAATTGCCGACGGCGCGCGAGCGAGCCGCATGGTCGGGGTGATGATCCTCAACCTCGACAATTTCAAGGATGTGAACGACACGATCGGCCATGATGCAGGCGACATCGTGCTGCAACGGACGGCGGAGATCCTGAAGGGTTGTGCCCGAGAGGGTGACACGGTCGCGCGTATCGGCGGCGACGAATTTGGCGTGATCATGCCGGGCATCAAGAGCTCGGAGGACATGCTGCAGCTTGCGACAAGGCTCGTGCGGGCGGTCGGGGTACCGTTCCGTCTCGGCGCGCAGGAATTGCAACAGGGAGCCTGTGTCGGCCTGACGCTTTTCCCGCAGGATGGAAGGGACGCCGACGTTCTTGTGAAAACGGCGGACCTCGCCTTGTCTCGGGCGAAGCAGGAAGGGGCGGGCGCCTGTGTGCTCTATCGCCACGAGCTCCATCTGCGTGCGATCGAGCGCAACACGATCGAGCGCGACCTGCGTGCAGCGCTTGCAAACGAGCAACTCACGCTTTTCTATCAGCCCAAGGTGGACATCGCGACGGGGCGTGTGACGGGCGCCGAAGCATTGATCCGCTGGCGGCACGAGGATCGGGGCTATATCCCGCCTGCGACCTTCATTCCGGTTGCCGAGCGCAGCGGGCTTGTCGTGCCACTGACGAAATGGGTGATCGACGAGGCATGCCGGCAGAACCGCGCCTGGCAAGACGACGGGCTCACGAAGATCGGCGTCGCCGTGAACGTCTCCGCCATCGATCTCAAGCGGACGGATCTCACCGACACGATCGCGAATACGCTGATCCGGCGCGGTCTCTCGCCGCAATATCTCGAACTCGAAGTCACCGAAAGCATGGTGATGCAGGATGTCGACGTGGTGATCGGCACGCTTCGCCGGTTGCGCAGCCTTGGCGTCGGCATCGGCATCGACGATTTCGGCACGGGCTATTCGTCCCTTGCCTATTTGAAGCGCTTTCCTGTGAAGCGGCTCAAGATCGACCGGAGCTTCGTTCAGGATGTTGCAGATGGCCGCGACGGCGCCGTCATTCCGAAAGTCATCATCGATCTTGCCCATGCGCTTGGCGTAGAGGTGATCGCGGAAGGTGTCGAGACGGCGGACCAGTTCGAGGTGCTGCGGGGGCTTGGCTGCGACGAGGTGCAGGGCTATTTCGTCGGCCGCCCGATGCCTGCGGCGGAGTTCGAAGTCTTCTTGCGCAATTCCCCGGCGAGCAGGCTCGAAGGATCCGTTATCGAGAAATCGGCGCCTGCCCCGAAGGCGCCCCGGCCAAATCCCCGCAAGGGTTCGGCGGCCTGATTTCACTTTCATGAAGCTTGACGCAGCGTGACCCTCATGCAGGACGGGCGCGCTCTTGCGATCACGCATGGCTTTACGAAATCGTTAGGGGCGCTAAACTTCTTCCCAATCGAAAGATGGAAAGGCGCCCGCAAAAGAGAGGCGCCATGGGAGAGCTAGCATGGATCTCGCCTACGGGCCCGAATATGAGGCCTTCCGCGCGGAAGTGCGCGATTTCGTCGCCAAGCACAAGAGCAAGGCGCCGCGGCGCTTCGGCGTGGCGCGCCCTTCCGATGAAGTGATCGCCTGGCAGCAATTGCTGATTGCGCATGGTTATGCGGCGCGGACGATACCGAAGGAATATGGTGGCTATGGCGCCGAGCCGGACATTCTGAAGTCGCGCATCATCGCCGAGGAGTTCACGGCGGCGAAGCTGCCTATGGGCCTTGCGAACCAGGGCATCTCCATGCTCGTGCCGACTCTGCTTGAGCTCGGCACGGAAGAGCAGAAGAAGAAGTGGATCGAGCCGACGCTCAAGGGCGAGGTGATCTGGTGCCAGGGCTATTCCGAACCGGGCTCCGGCTCGGACCTTGCCTCGTTGCAAACGAAGGCGACCGAAGACGGCGACGACTTCATCATCAACGGACAGAAAATCTGGACCTCGACGGCACATGCCGCCGACATGATCTTCTGCCTTGTGCGGACCGAGCCCGACAAGCCGAAGCATGAGGGCATTTCCTATCTCATCTTCTCGATGAAGACGCCGGGGATCGAGGTGCGGCCGCTGACCACGATGACGGGTCATGCGGAATTCAACGAAGTCTTCTTCACCGATGTGCGCGTGCCACAGAAGGATATCGTGGCCGGGCGCGGGCAGGGCTGGTTCGTCGCCAATGCCACATTGAAGCACGAGCGCGGCATGCTGGGCGATCCGAACCAGGCCGGAACGCGGCTCAAGGAAATCGTCGACCTCATGAATGAGGAACTTGTCGACGGATCGCGCCTCATGGATCACCCGGTCTATCGCGACCGCCTCGCGCATCTGCAGTCGCGTGTGCTGGCGATGCAGTTCCACGGGCTCCGCCTGCTGACGGCTGCTTCGAAGAAGGAAGATCCGGGCATCGCGCGCCTCATCGTGAAGTTGCAGGGCTGCGAGATCAATCATCAGCTGGCGGCGCTGGCGATCGATGCGCTCGGCGAAATCGGCGTGCTTTACGGCGACAGCCCGCATCTGCGCGCGCATGGCACCTGGCAGCACCGCTACATGTTCGACCTCGGTCTCATCATCGGCGGCGGCACGGCGCAGATTCAGAAGAACATCATCTCGGAGCGCGGGCTCGGCATGCCGCGCGAGCCGAAGCCGGCGAAAGCATAAGGAGCGGACAGATGGAATTCGGATTGTCGGAAGACCAGAAGCTCCTTCAGGAGAGCATTCGCGGAACGCTTGAGCGCGTGTCGCCGCTGGAACGGGTGCGGAAATCCGCGGAAGCGCGCGAGCCGCAGGCGGACGATATATGGCAGGCGCTGAAGGAACTGGGCGTGGCGGGTATGATGGTGCCGGAGGCGCAGGGCGGCATGGGCATGGCGCTGCTCGACGCCGCGCTCGTATCGGAAATGCTCGGGCGTTTCGTCGCGCCGGTGCCTTTCATCGGCACGGCCGTCATGGCGCCGATTGCGCTCGCCGAAGCCGGAAGCCGGGCACAGCAGGAGACATGGCTGCCCAAGCTCGCGGCGGGAGAGATCATCGCCGGCGTTGCCGTCTCGGAGAAAGCGTCGGGCGCGCGCGAGGGCGCAGGCGTGACGGCATCCGGCGACAAGCTGTCCGGCAAGGCGCTCTTTGCGCTCGATGCGGCCAAGGCCGATATCCTCGTCGTTGCCGACAAGGCCGGCGGACTTCATCTCGTGAAGGGCGATGCGAAGGGGCTGACAAAAGTCGCGCTCACCTCCATCGATCTCACGCGAAGCCTCACCGAATTGCAATTCGACAATGTGGAAGCCGAAGCGCTTTCAGGCGGCGATGCGCAGGCCGCCGTGCGGCGGATGGTGAATGCGGGCCGCGTGATGCTCGCCGCCGATGTGCTTGGCGCCGGGTGGATGATGATCGAGAAGGCGGTCGCCTATGCCGGCGAGCGCAAGCAGTTCGGCCGTGTCATCGGCTCTTTCCAGGCTGTGAAACATATGTGCGCGGAGATGGCCTCGGAGCTCGAGCCCTGCCGGTCGCTTGTCTGGTATGCAGCGCATGCCTTCGACACGATGCCGGAAGAAGAGAGCCTCATGGCGGCTCATGCGAAGTCGCTGACGGGCGAGGTCGGCCGCTTCGTCGCGCGGACGGCGACGGAAGTTCATGGCGGCATGGGCTTCACCGATCTTCTCGGCCTGCACTACTGGTTCAAGCGGATCGGGCTCGACCGGCAATTGCTGGGCTCGCCGGAGCGTGTGCGCCACGAGGCGGCGGTCATGCAGGGCTGGGTGGCGGCGGACTGACGCCGTCCCTTGCCAACAAGCGGGGCGGGGCGTCATATGCGCGGCAATCGCGTCCCATTCCGCCCGGTGCCCCTCCATGGAAAATATCGGCTATCTCGCCGCCTTCCTTACGACCATCGCTTTCCTGCCGCAGGCGATAAAGACGATCCGTACGCGCGACACGTCCGGGCTTTCGCTCGCCATGTATGCCTGCCTGACGGTGGGCATTCTGCTCTGGCTGCTGCATGGCATTCATCTCGGCGATTATGCGCTGATCGGGGCGAACAGCGTGACGCTGTTCCTCGCCCTGCCGATCTTCGTCATCGTGGCGTCGAACACGCTCGCGGAGCGGCGGCGCCTGCGTGCCGCCCAGGAAGCTGCCCAGAAACTGGACAGCAGTCTATAAATTCACTTGCACGGCGCGCGGGCGCCTGATTGCATACGGCCAACGAAATTTCCGGAGGAAGAAGAAAATGCGCGCTGCCGTATTCCGCAAAGGCGACCTCGTGGCCGCCGAAATTCCCGAACCGAAACCCGAGCTTGGCCAGGTGCTCGTCAAGACGCTGGCCTGCGGCATCTGCGGCTCGGACCTTCACGCCTTTCATCACGCGGACAAGATGGTCGAAGCGGCGAAGCGCTCCGGTTCGAGCTTCGCCATGGATACGTCGAAGGACATCGTATTCGGCCATGAATTCTGCGCCGAGATTCTGGACCACGGGCCCGGCACGCAGAAGACGCTGAAGGCCGGCACGCGCGTCTGCTCCATGCCGCTTGCGATCACCATGAATGGCGAGAAGGCCAAGGTCGATCCCGTCGGCTATTCGAACACCAAGCCCGGCGGATTCGCCGAGCAGATGGTGTTGAACGAGCAGATGCTGCTCGAGGTCCCGAACGGGTTGCCGACGGAACAGGCGGCGCTGACCGAGCCCATGGCTGTCGGCTGGCATGCGGTCGAGAAGGCGAATCTCACGAAGGACGACATTCCCCTCGTGATCGGCTGCGGCCCTGTCGGCCTTGCCGTGATCGCCGGTCTCAAGATCAAGGGCGTGCATCCGATCATCGCGGCCGATTTCAGCCCCGCCCGACGCAAGCTCGCCGAGCAGATGGGGGCCGATATCGTGCTCGATCCGAAGGTCGAGGGTCCCTATGCCCGCTGGACGAAAGAAGCGACGCCGGAGGGCTACGACCCCGAAAACATCATGACGCTGCTCGGCATGGGTCCGAAGATGCGCCCTGGCGTCATTTTCGAATGCGTCGGCGTGCCGGGCGTCATTCAGCAGATTTTCGAAGGCGCGCCGCGCTTTGCGCGTGTGATCGTCGTCGGCGTCTGCATGGAGCAGGACCGCTTCGAACCCTTCTTCGGCATCAACAAGGAACTCAACGTGCAGTTCGTTCTCGGCTATACGCCGGAAGAATTCGCGCTGACGCTGCATCACCTTGCCGAAGGCAAGATCGACGGTTCGCCGCTTGTCACCGGCAAGGTCGGTGTCGAGGGGGTCAAGGACGCCTTTACCGAACTCGGCAATCCCGAGAAGCACGCCAAGATTCTCGTCGAACCCTGGCGCTAAATCTCAGGCAGGTGGCGCGGTTTCGGCGAAGGAAGAACGCTTTGCCATGTCGCGCCACCAGCCGGCGAGTTCAGGATACTTCTCCTGCCAGCCGAGCGCGCCATGGCGGAAGTCGAGATAGCCAAGCGCCGCGCCCACCGAAATCACGCCTAGATCGACCGGCCCGTCGAGGTCCGTCACTTCCGCCTCCAGCAAGGCGAGGCTCCGCAGGATCGCGCGTTCCCAGCGGCCGAGCCATGTTGCCGATTGCTCGGCATCTTTCCGGTTTCGCTCGAAGATCATCGAAACGGCGGCATCCATGATGCCGTCGGCAATCGCCTGTTGCCGCAAGACACGGAAACGTTCGACATTCGCCGCCGGAATGAGCGCAGGCCCTTCGAGAAGCGCGTCGAGAACCTCGCAGATGACCGGGCTGTCGAACCAGGAGGTGCCATCCCCCATCACAAGGGCGGGCACCTTGCCGAGCGGGTTCGCTTCATGGAGCGCCGCCGGGTCTTCCATCGCCGCCACGGTCTCTTCCGTCACGCGGGCCTCAGCGCCCTTTTCGCGGATGAAGACACGGACTTTGCGGGCATAGGGCGACGTATGGGAGCAATAGAGTTTCATGGGCGGGATCCTCAAGATTCAGCTCACATCCTAGCCCGGCGGGGCGCGGAGGCGAGCCTGCAAAATGCGGCTCGACCGTCAATATTATGGGATAGACTTCGGGAGGGAGAATCGCGAGGCGCCCGGGCTCAGGCCCCGCTTCAAACACAGGGAGGCTGCGGCCATGAGCGGCGGACTGACTTTCGTACTCGTCCTTCTCGTTCTCGCGTTCATCTTTCTGTTGCGGGCGGTCAAGATCGTCCCGCAAGGCTATGTCTATACGGTGGAGCGTTTCGGCCGCTACACGCATAGCCTGATGCCCGGTCTCGGCATCATCATTCCCTTTGTCGATGCCATCGGCAACAAGGTGAACATGATGGAGACGGTGCTGGACGTGCCAAGCCAGGAGGTCATCACGCGCGACAATGCCATGGTGACGGTCGATGGCGTCGTCTTCTTTCAGGTTCTGGATGCGGCAAAGGCAACCTACGAGGTCAATTTCCTTCAGAACGCGATCCTCAATCTCACCATGACGAATATCCGTACCGTGATGGGCAGCATGGATCTCGATGAACTTCTCTCGCAGCGCGATTCGATCAATGCGCGGCTGCTCGGCGTGGTGGACGATGCGACGCATCCCTGGGGTGTGAAGGTCACCCGCATCGAGATCAAGGACATTGCGCCGCCGCGCGACATCGTGGACAGCATGGCGCGTCAGATGAAGGCCGAACGCGACAAGCGCGCCGCCATTCTGGAAGCGGAGGGATTGCGGCAGGCCGCGATCCTGCGGGCCGAAGGCGAAAAGCAGGCAGCGATCCTTGAAGCAGAAGGGCGCCGCGAAGCGGCCTTCCGCGATGCCGAAGCGCGCGAACGCGAGGCGGAAGCAGAGGCGAAGGCCACGCAAGTCGTGAGCGAGGCGATCGCCTCGGGCGATGTGCAGGCGATCAATTATTTCGTGGCAGGCAAGTATATCGAGGCGCTGAAGGACGTGGCGACGTCGCCCAACCAGAAGCTCGTGCTGATGCCGCTCGAAGCCTCGAGCGTGATCGGCGCGATCGGAGGCATCGGTGAAATCGCGCGGGAGGCGTTTGGCGGGCCCGATGGTGGGCCGGGCGGCGCGCCGCGCCGGTTGGGCGGCGGTTCGGTGCCGCGTACGGGAGGCGAATAAGCGATGGATGCCGCATCCCTTTTCGAACTCGCGGGCCGCTGGGCATGGTTCATCGCCGCGGCCTGTCTTGGCGTCATCGAGCTGCTGGTGCCGGGCATCCTTGCAATATGGCTTGCGCTTGCCGCGCTCGGCGTCGGGCTGCTGCTGCTGGCGGTCGATCTGCCATTGGCCGCGCAGCTTGCCATCTTTGCCGGCCTGTCGGTGATCCTCGTCTTCGCATCGCGGCAGTTCCTCGCGAAGCATCCGCTCCGGAGCGATCATCCGACGCTGAACCAGCGGGGTGCGTCCTATATCGGCAGCATTCTCACGGTGGAGCAGGAAATCCTGAACGGCCGGGGCAAGGTGCGTGTCGGCGACAGCGTCTGGCTCGCCGAAGGAGAGGATGCGGCGCCCGGCACGAAGGTGCGGGTTACCGGCCTCAACGGTTCGGCGCTGGTGGTGGAGCGGATCGACTAAAGGCGATCAGAGGCAGGCCGTGCCCGAGGTATGTCCGTTATTGGCGCGAACCGTGCGCCATTCAACGAAGTCGCGGCAGGTGCGGCCCCGTTCATCGGTGAAGTCGCGCACCGGGGTGATCTTGCCGCTTGCCTGATTTTCGGATGTGAACCAGGTCACCTGCTCGCGCAGGGGAACGGTCATCATCCGCGCCAGCGCCTCGCGCCGCGCCTGCGCGGCCATGCCGGTAAGCTGCGGCCCTTCGGAGCCGCCCACGGCATAGCCGAGTGCGGCACCCGCCGCCACAGCCCATTCCGTGCCGCCGCCCGTGCCGATCGCCATGCCGAGCATCGCACCGCCTGCGGGGCCCACAAGGCGCGTGCCGCCATCATCGACCGGAACATCGATGAGGCCTTGAGGCTCGCGCATCGTCACTTCGGGTTGCGGCAGGCTTTGCTGCGCGCAGGCCGCGAGCAGGATCGTTACAGCGAGGATAGGCGCTACGCGCATCAATCTCTCCTCAGGAAGGGCATGAGAAAGCGGCGAAGCGCGGGGCTCATGGCGGCGATCGCTCCGACCACGATGGTGATGAGCGGCAGGCTCCCGCTCGACCCCTTCACCAGGCCGAGAATGCCAAGCGTCAGGTCGTTCAGCGTGCGCTCGATGGCGTCGAATTCACGGCGTACATCGGCGCGGGCCTCGGCAATGGCCCGGTTTGCCAGTTCGAGTTCGAGCTTGTCGGCGCGGCCAGGCTCGCGGCCGGCAAAGGCAAGCGCGATGAAGGCGAGAAGAACCAGCGCGCCGCCGGTAATGAGTGCGCCAAGCGGATAGCCGTAAAGCTCGGAAAGGTAGAGGAAGCCGGCGATCACCAGCATCACCACGGCGAAGAAGGCGATGAAGACCGCGATACCCACGAGCATCAGGCGGCGGGCAAGACGCCTTGCCTCGAGCTCCGCGCGATAGAGTTCGGCTTCGGCGAGTTTGCGAACCTGAGGTGTCGGGTCGATCATCTAAGGCTCCTAGCGTGTGAGCAGGCGGCCGATCAGGAAGCCGAGGCCGAAAGCGAGAAGCGCGCTCGGTACAGGATGGGCATCGATCTGCGAACGGATGTCTTCCAGACCTTCCTGCATCCGCTCACGGACGGCTTCGGCCTCCGATGCGAGATCGATCCCGGCTTCGGCAGCCGCGGCATGCGCGTCTTCCAGGGCTATCTTCAGCGTTTCGATCTGGGCCTGAAGGTCCTCGATCGTCGGTCCGTTGTCGGTCTTTTTCTCGGCCATTGGGTGCCTCCCGGCGGGGTGTCACAACTGAATTGTTACCCCCCAAGCCCTAGCAAGCATAGCCCGCAAAAAGCCGCAGACAAGGGCCGGGGCTGCAATGTGACTAGAGATAGGGGGATGCGAGCCGGAACAGGGCGTCCCGCATCCGGGCGGGAAGCGAACGGCCGGCCAATTCGGCATGAGAGAGCGGCCGGGCGGTGGAGATCCGCCGTTCGATCAGGCTGTCGAGTGCGCGGGCGAAGGTCTCGCCATAGCATTCGAGATTGAATTCGAAGTTGAGGCGAAGGCTGCGGTCGTCCCAGTTGGCCGAGCCGACTGTCGCCCACACACCGTCGACGGTCATCATCTTGGAGTGGTCGAAGGGGGGCTTCGTCTTCCAGACGCGGCAGCCCGAGCGGGTCAGCCATTCAAGCGCCGGCGTGCCCGCCCAGTCGCAGAAGGGCAGGTTGCTCGCTTCCGGCAGAACGATATCGACAATCACGCCGCGCATGGCGGCGAGCGAAAGATTGGTGCGAAGCGTCGCATCCGGAATGAAATAGGGCGTGACGATGCGGATATTCCGCTGCGCCTCGGCGACGGCGCCGAGCAGCGTCCAGCGGATCGGATTGAGGCCCATATCGGGACCTGCGGGAAGGCCGCGCGCGATCACATCGCCTGCCGGACCGATTTCAGGAAACCAGTCGCCGCCCTCGAGGATCTCGTCGGTGGTGAAGTTCCACTCATAGGCGAATGTGTGCATGAGCTGTGCGACGACCGGCCCCTCCACGAGGAAGTGGCAGTCGCGGATCGGTTTTTCAGGGCTCAGCTCATGGAGATTGCCCTCGGCGATGTTCATGCCGCCGGTAAAGCCATGGCGCCCGTCGACAACCATGATCTTCTGGTGGTTGCGCATGTTGAGATAAGGCATGCGCCAGGGCGTAAACGAATGGAGGAAGCGGGCATAGTTGATGCCGCGCTCCTCGAGCAAGGGAATGATCGAAGGGCGCGAATACCATGAACCGACGCCATCGATCAGCAGGCGGACACGCACGCCCCGCGCCATGGCATCCGAAATGGCATCGACGAAGCGCTGGCCCACGCGGTCGTTGTTGAAGATATAGGTCGATAGAGCGAGCGAGCGCTCGGCTCGCGCGATCATGTCCAGCATGGCCGGATAGGCTTCGTCGCCGTTCAGCAAGGTGCGGACCGAGTTTCCGGACTCGAAACTCTCCGGGAGGATGCGCAGGCCGAGCCGCGCCAGGCTTTCAAGTGCGGGAAGGTGCATCGCGCCGTCGCGGGCGCGGCGGTCGTCATGTTCCGGCGGTGCAAGAAGAAAGAGCGCCTGCTTCTCGCCGCGCAACTCGCGCGCGCGGCGTTGAATACGGTTGATGCCGAAGAGGAGATAGACGAGCCAGCCGATGAAGGGCACGAGCACAATGAAGCCGACCCAACCGGCGGCCGCGCGTTCGTCCGACTTGGTCAGCAACGCGTGAACGGCGGCCGCACCCATTGCCCCGAACTGGATCAACGCGAGGGTGAAAAGCCAGATGTCCCAGAAAGCGGTGCCCATTTGCCTCCGACTGGCGGGTGGGGATCAGTAGCGCAGGGTGGCTCCCAGATAGAGTCCACGGTCCTCGCCGGGGAAGTAGCGTTCACCGCCAAAGGCAAAATCGGCCCGGTCGGCATAGCGACTATTGAAGATATTGGTCAGTTTGCCGAAAAGGGCAACGTTCTCCGTGACGTCATAGTCGAGGCGCAGGTTGAAGATGTCGTGGCCATCGTATTTCTGTGTGTTCCCGGCATCCATCCAGTATGAGCCCATGTGAACCCATTCGAATTCCGCGCGTCCGGCCCCTTCGTGGAAATTGTAACCGAGGCGTAGGTTGCCAAGAGTTCGCGGCGCGGTATCGACGTCATTGCCGTCCAGGATGACCTCGGAGGGTGTGATGTTGGTGAAGG
The DNA here is from genome assembly GCA_019635955.1 of Parvibaculum sp. Lineage (GTDB taxonomy): Bacteria > Pseudomonadota > Alphaproteobacteria > Parvibaculales > Parvibaculaceae > Parvibaculum. Next base: position 87,074 of record JAHBYL010000002.1, on the reverse strand, counting down.
CATAGGTGTGGCGCGCATAGGTGCCAGCGGCCGCTATGTCGAAGCCAAAGGCGAGCGGCGCGGAAAACTCCACTTCGATGCCCGCATGATCGGTGCGTCCATCGGTGACGTTGAAGCCGTTTGCATCCCGGAAGTAATAGTTCCGCTTCTGCATGTAGAAGAGATTGGTCTCGTAGAAGATGCCCGCTATGCGGCCGCGCGCCCCAACTTCCAGGCTGTCCAGTTCTTCGGATTTCGCTTCACCCGGCACCTGCAGGCGCTGCAGCCGATAGAGGTCGGTCGTCTGCGGCGCGCGTGTGCCGCGCGCCAGATTGGCATAGGCGGTGAAGCTCTCGCTGAACTCATGCAGCAGGCCGACCTTCGGCGTAAAGTCGGCGAACTCGTCCACGCGGTCGGGAATGCGCAGGAAACGCCCGAAGACGCCGACCGGCGCATCGTTCTGATAGTCGTAGCGCGTGTATTCAAAGCGCAGGCCTGCGGTAAACAGCGTCTTCGGCGCAAGCTTCCATTCGCTGTGGACGTAGGGCGCAAGCACCAGCGCCTTCACCGTGTAGTCGTAATGGACGCCTTGCGGGGACTGGTTGGGTGCGCCGCCAGCGGTCGGACTGTACTGAACTTCGCTCAACCATCCGTCAGTGTATTCGCTGTCCAGACCGAAGATCAGGCGATGGCCGCCATCGAGCGATGCGACGAGGCTCGAAAGAAGTCCGCCGCTCCAATGCGCATTCTGCTCGACAGGCTGGCCGATCACGAAATGCATGAGAAAGTCCATGGCGTTCGTGCGCGCATAGGGCGTGAGGACGAGTGTCAGATTTTCGCCGATGTCGCGTTCCATGCGCACCGCGCCGCGCACGGCCCAGGCGTCGCGATAGGCTTCCGGATTCGGGTTGGTCTTGTAGAGCGCAGGGTTCTTGTAGGCATCGGGGCCGACGACGAAGCCCGCCGTTTCCTGATTGGTATTCACGGCGGTCAGCGTCGCCGCGATGCGCGTATCGGGCGCCGTGTAGTCATAGCGGAAGCGGGCCTTCTGCTGCTCGAGGCCCGAATCCGCACGGAAGCCGCCGTCATGCAGAGCCGCAAAGCTGCCACGGAAACCGTGTTTCGCCGTATCGCCATCTGCGAGGGTGGCGCTGGCGGTGCCGGTGGACTTGAAGAAGTCGTGGGGGCCGCCCCAGAAGGTGATCTCGGCGTCGCTTTCCGGTGCGGGCGGGCGGCTGAGGAAATTGATGAGGCCGTGCTCGGCGTTGGAGCCGTAGCGTGCGCCGCCGGGGCCGCGCACCACCTCGATGCCGCCTGAAATCTCGTCCATCGCCTCCATCAGGGCATTCACATTGGCAAAGCCTGCCGCGCGCATCGGCACGCCGTCCTCCAGATAGAGGAAGGAGCCGGCGCCTGCGCCACCGGTGAGTACGGGGGAGCGGATCGCGGTCAGGTGCTCCGCGCCGCTTCCCTGCTGGATGCCGACTCCCGGCAGGCGGTTCAGCGCCTCGGCGGGCTGGGCCGGGCGGATGAACTCCATCTCGAACTCGCCGATCTTGGCGATGTTGCCGGTATGGGTGGTCCGGGGCGTGCCGAAGCCGGTCGTGGTCACCACAAGCTCGTCGGTGAGGAGGCCTTGTTCCTCTTCCGCTTCTTCCGCGGGGGCCGGCAGGGCCGTCATGGCCAGCGCCAGGGCGGCAAGCGGCAGGGCCGCGGCGGCGCGGCTCAAGAAGGTGGTGGCCCGAATACTCATGCCCTGAAAAGCTCCCTCGCCGGACCGGAAGCCCGGCCTCTCCCCGCATTTGCGGCTCTTCGCGGCCGCCGGGCCCATTGTTAACACGGAGGAACCGGAGGTCACCCCCTTTCCGCGCGGCCCCGGAAACGCGGCAATCGGCCACGCAGGCCGGGGGCCCGGCTTTTCTTGCCCCGGGGGGCGGGGGCATCTAGATTTCAGGCCGTCATGAAGATTTTCGGCACATCCATCCCCCCGGTGGCGCTTTCCGTGGCCATTCTCGCCGCGGCGACGACCGCCGTCGTCTACTCGCCGACGCTTTACCGCATGTTCTGCGAGGCGACCGGCTATGGCGGAACGGTGAGCGTCAACCGGCCGCTCGATCCGGAACTGGCGCCAGCGGTCGGTCCGCTGGTCACGGTGCGGTTCGACGCCAATGTCGCGCCCGGGCTCGACTGGACATTCGGCCCCGTGGAGCGGCAGGTGGAAGTCCATATGGGCGTGCCAAAGACCGTGTTCTACCGGGCGGTGAACAACAGCAATGAAACGCTGGTCGGCCGGGCCACATATAATGTGACGCCGGGCTCTGCCGGGTATTACTTCAACAAGACGGATTGCTTCTGTTTTGCGGAGCAGAAGCTCGCGCCGGGCGAAAGCGCGGAGATGCCGGTCGCCTTCTTCGTCGATCCGGAGATGGCCGAGGATTTCGACACCAGGGGCATCCGCACGATCACTCTCTCTTATACGTTCTTCAAGCTCGGTTCGGATGAAGAGGCGATCGCCTCCGCCCGCTCGCTCAGCGAGACCGGCGAGACGCGGCGGCAGGAACTCGAGACGTCGGCGACCGCTGAATTCACCAATAACGTCCAGCGGATGCGCTGACCTGCTCAGGGTCCGCCCTCCAGCCTGAAATTCTTCCCTGCACAAACAACGGGCAACGCGCTTTCCGCGCTGCCTGATTTGCGGGCCGGTGGCTGCGTTCTCCGCTCTTGCGGCCCCGCTTACCGCGATTTCCCTTCTGGCACGGTGCTTGCGAAGTGTGTTTCCGGCAGCGGCTAGGGTTCCGGCTTCGCATGCGTGAGAGTTGCGCGAAGTGTCTGGTCCGAGAGCCGCACCCTGCCCGGTGAACAGCGGACAGGTACACGGCGGGACAAAAGCCCGGGAGACGGATGTAATGCGAGGGTTGGCATTGCAGAACCGCCGTGACGCCAATCCTCCGTTTTGAAACGCGATCACTCGATCCGGAGGACGGCTCTATGACTTCTTTCAAATTCTCTTCGCTAAGGATTTTCGCCGCGGCATTCGCCGTCGTGGCGCTTGCTTTCGTTTCCCTGTCGCCTGCCCATGCCGCGCCCAAGAAGGATTTCAAGGTTGCCTGGTCGATCTATGTCGGCTGGATGCCCTGGGGCTATGCGATGGACCACGGCATCGTGAAGAAATGGGCCGACAAATACGGCATCAATATCGAGGTCGTGCAGTTCAACGACTATATCGAGGCAATCAACCAGTATACGGCCGGCGCCTATGACGGCGTGATGTCCACCAACATGGATGCGCTCGCCATTCCGGCGGCGGGCGGCGTCGACTCGACCATCCTGATCATCTGCGACTATTCGGACGGCAACGACGTCATCATCCTGAAGGGCAAGGACAAGCTCGAGGACATCAAGGGCCAGAAAGTCAATCTGGTGGAGCTTTCGGTTTCGCACTACACGCTGGCGCGCGGGCTCGAATCCGTCGGGCTCAGCGAGAAGGATGTGACCGTGATCAACACGTCGGACGCCGACATGATCGCGGCCTATGGTACGCCGCAAGTGACCGCCATGGTGACATGGAATCCGATGGCGGCGGAAATCCTCGCGACGCCCGGCGCGCATAACGTGTTCGACTCGACGAAGCTTCCCGGCGAAATCCAGGACTCGCTCGTCGTCAACACGCAGACGCTGAAGGACAATCCGGACTTTGCCAAGGCGATGACGGGCATCTGGTACGAGACCATGGCGCTGATGTCGGCGGATGACGAGGCGGCCAAGGCTGCGAAGACCGCAATGGGCGTCGCCTCCGGCACCGATCTCGAAGGCTACGAGATGCAGCTTGCGGCGACCGCCATGTTCTACAAGCCGGAAGACTACATTTCCTTCACCGAGGGCAACCTCGCCGAAGTGACTTCCTTCGTGACGAAGTTCCTCTTCGATCACGGGCTTCTCGGCGAAGGCGCGACGTCGCCCGGCTATATCGGCATCGAACTCGCCGACGGCACCGTTGTCGGCGACGAAAGCAACGTCCTGCTCCGCTACAACACCGAGTACGCGAAACTGGCGGCCGAAGGCAAGCTCTGACGGCAACCAGAACCGATCGAGGCCAGTAACGCCATGCGTAGATTGATCAACCGGCGGCCAGACATCGCGACGCGGTTTGGACTCATGCTCCTTCCCTTCGTGATCGTCCTCATCGCCTATGTGGTCGCATCGGAAGCCCGTCTTTCGGTCAATCCGAACGACAAGCTCCTGCCCGGATGGTCGTCGATATCGGCGGCAGTCGAACGCATGGCGTTCCAGCCCGATCAGCGAACCGGAAACTACCTGCTGTGGACGGACACGATGTCGAGCCTCACAAGGCTCGGCATCGGCGTCGCCATCGCGACGCTGATCGGCGGCGTCTTCGGCATTCTTCAGGGGCTCATCCCCTATTGGCGGGCGACGTTCAATTCGTTCAGCGCCGTCCTGTCGATGATCCCGCCGCTGGCGCTGCTTCCCATCCTCTTCATCATGCTGGGTCTTGGCGAACTCTCGAAAGTGGTGCTTATCGCCATCGGCATCACACCTTTTCTTATCCGCGATCTGGCGCAGCGCACGGCTGAAATCCCGCATGAGGAAATCATAAAGGCGCAAACGCTCGGTGCCTCGACATGGCAGATCATCCTGAGGGTCGTCGCGCCCCAGATGCTGCCGCGTCTGATCGACGGGCTCCGGTTGTCGCTCGGCGCAGCCTGGCTCTTCCTCATCGCGGCTGAAGCGATCGCCTCGGACAGCGGTCTCGGCTATCGCATCTTCCTGATGCGGCGCTATCTCGCCATGGATGTGATCCTGCCTTACGTCGTCTGGATCACCTGCCTGGCGTTTGCACTCGACCTCGCGCTGCGCCTGTTTCAGCGCGTGGCGTTCCGCTGGATGTATCGGGGGCGCGCATGACGCGAGTGACGGTCGAAAATCTCTGGAAGGTCTATGGCGACCAGACGGTGCTGGAGAATATCAACTTCACCGCCGAACCCGGTTCCTTCATTTCGCTTGTCGGACCTTCCGGCTGCGGCAAGTCCACATTCCTGCGCATGATGCTGGGCGACGAGAGCCCGAGCCGCGGGCGCATCCTGATCGACGATGTCGAGCTCGAGGACGAACCTTCGCCGGACCGGGGTGTGGTCTTCCAGAAATATTCGGTCTTTCCGCATCTCACTGCGCTTCAGAACGTGATGCTGGGCCTCGAGTTCGCGGGCAGCCCCTTTCTCGCCCGGCTTTGCGGCAAGAAGCGGCGTGCGGCACGGGCCGTGTCGCTCGAGATGCTGCAGAATGTCGGGTTGTCGCAGGCCGCCGGCAAATATCCGTCGGAGCTGTCGGGCGGCATGCAACAGCGGCTGGCGATCGCCCAGGCGCTCGTCAAGAAGCCGAAAATCCTTCTGCTGGACGAACCCTTCGGTGCGCTCGATCCGGGCATCCGTTCGGAGGTGCACGAGATCATGCTGCGGCTGTGGCGCGAGGAACGCATGACGATCTTCATGGTGACGCACGATCTTTCGGAAGCCTTCAAGCTCGGCACGCGGGTGATCGCCTTCGACCGGGTGAGGACGCGGCCCGAGGAAATGAAGGCCTATGGCGCAACGGTGACCTTCGATCTCAAGGTCGACGGCAAGAGCGTGCCGCCTGCACCTTTCGAGCCGCCGCTCAAGGCGGCCGCGCAATAGATTCCATCGGGTGGGACGACCCATCCGGTGTTGCAAGGTTCCGCCCGGCGGAGCAATTGCCTGGACGGCCAGGCTTCGGCCCGGGGAAACCCGGCGCGCAACAGGAGACGCGCGATGGCGGAAGCAACCCGCAAGAAAGAATATACAGGTCCCTATGCCGCACAGCAGGAGCGCTACGACCAGCTCTTCGGCGGCGCGAAGGCGCGAAAGAAAGACGTAGCCGACGCGCCGCGCAATCCGGCCGAGATCCCGTCGTCTCTCATCCGTTCGACGGAGACGCTGGCCGCGGGCTGGGGCCATGCCCTGCCTGTGACGCGCGGCGAGACGCTCAGAATCGTCAACACGCATGGCACGCCCGGCGTGTCGGTCATCATGTTCAATTCCGCCGATATGAGCGAGAGGCTCAATGCCGGCGATACGATGAAGGTGCAGTGGAATGCGCGGCTGACGCGCGGCGCCGGTCTCTTCTCCGATATGGGCCGCGTCCTCGCCTCGATCACCGATGACACATATGGGCGCCACGATGCGCTGACAGGCGGCTCGACACCCGGCAGCAATCTCGAACGCTACGGCGATGCGAGCCTGCGCAGCGCGCGAGGCAATTTCGTGCTGCTCGCCTCGAAGCATGGTCTCGACAAGCACGACATTCCACCTTGCGTCACTTTCTTTGCGCCGGTGGGCGTCGATGCCGGCGGAAAGTTCCGCTGGGAAGGAGAGGGGCCGAAGGCTGGCGACTATGTCGATCTCCGCGCCGAGCTCGACATTCTCGTTTTCGTCTCCAATGCACCGCATCCCTATGCGCCCGGCCCTTATGCGCCGAACGAGGTCGAGCTCATCGTCTGGAAATCGCCACCGCCGGCGCCGGACGATTTCTGCCGTACCGCATCGGAAGAGGCGATCCGCGGCTTTGAAAACAATGCGCGCTATCTCGCGGCGCGGGGAGAGGAGTGAGGCCCATGACCATTCCCAATCGCAACGAAGCGGAAGCGATCTACGATTTCACGGTGCCAGCGCTCAGGCCCTGGTCGCATGAGGTAAAGAAGGGTCAGATCCTCCGGATCGTCGATCTTGAGGGCTGCCAGGCCGTCGATACGCTTTTCTATGCGAAGGCCGATCCTTCCGAGCGCTACAGCGCGCAGGACACGGTGCGCGCGCAGGGCTCTCCCTATGTGACGGTCGGCACGAAGCTCATTTCGAGCGAAGGCAATGTGATGGGCGTGGTGATCGCCGACACATCGGGCAATCACGATACGTCTGCGGGCGCCTGCTCGGCGGAAGCAAATACGGTGCGCTTCGGTTACGAGACGCGCTACATGCACAGCTGCCGCGACAATTTCGTGATGGAGCTGTCGCGTCACGGGCTCACCAAGCGCGATATCGTCTCGAACATCAATTTCTTCATGAATGTGCCGGTCGAGGAAGACGGGACGCTTGCCATTGTTGATGGCCTGTCGAAGCCGGGCGACTATGTCGAGATCCGCGCGGAGATGGATCTGCTCTGCGTCATCTCGAATTGCCCGCAGGTGAACAATCCCTGCAACGGCTTCAACCCCACCCCCGTTCGCACATTGATCTGGGACGCCTGACGCGTTCCCGCCCGGCGGCTTTCCGCCGGGCGCCATCGGAGGCCCGATGTTCAAGAAGGTTCTGATCGCCAATCGTGGCGAAATCGCCGTCCGCGTCATCAAGACGCTCCGGCGCATGGGCATCTCGCCCGTCGCGATTTATTCCGAAGCGGATCGCTTCGCGCCGCATGTGCGGCTCGCGGATGAGGCTGTTTGCGTCGGGCGCGCGCCCGTTGCCGAAAGCTATCTCGATATAGATGCCATTCTCGCCGCAGCGCGGACAACGGGCGCCGAGGCGGTGCATCCCGGCTATGGATTTCTCAGCGAGAATCCGGAATTCGCGGCGGCGCTTGGCCGTGAGGGCATCGCCTTTGTCGGGCCGCGGCCGGAACATATGCGCGCGTTCGCGCTCAAGCACACGGCGCGCGAGCTTGCGGAGAAGAGCGGCGTACCGCTGCTGCCCGGCTCGCCGCTCATCGTCGATCTCGACGACGCGCTGACGCGGGCAGAAGCGATCGGCTATCCGGTCATGCTGAAGAGCACAGCTGGCGGCGGCGGCATCGGGCTGCAGCTCTGCCATTCGACGGAGGAGATGCCGAAGCTCTACGAGACCGTGCGGCGCCTGTCGCTTGCGAACTTCAAGGATAGCGGTCTCTTCCTCGAGAAATATGTTGCCGCGGCGCGGCATATCGAGGTGCAGATATTCGGCGACGGCCAGGGCCACGTGATCGCGCTTGGCGAGCGCGACTGTTCGGCGCAGCGTCGCAACCAGAAGGTGATCGAGGAAACGCCGGCGCCGGGGCTGACGGATGTGGATCGCACGGCGCTCCATGAGGCGGCGATGCGGCTCGGCCAGAGCGTTTGCTACGAATCCGCCGGCACGGTCGAATTCATCTACGACGAGGTGGAGAAGAAATTCTATTTCCTCGAGGTGAACACGCGCCTTCAGGTCGAGCATCCGGTAACGGAAGAGGTAACCGGACTCGATCTCGTGGAAATGATGGTGCGGCAGGCCGCTGGCGAACTCGGCGATATCGAGGCATACCGGCGCGCGCCGCAGGGCCATGCGATCGAGGTGCGGCTCTATGCCGAAGACCCAGGCAAGAATTTCCAGCCGTCCTCCGGGCTCCTCACCGAAGTGTCGTTTCCCGAAGGCATTCGCGTCGATGGCTGGATCGCAACGGGAACCGAGGTGACGCCCTTCTACGACCCTATGCTCGCCAAGGTGATCGTGAAAGGTGGGACGCGCGAAGAGGCCGCGGCCAATCTCGCAGCGGCGCTCGACGCATCTTCGGTCTATGGCATCGAGACAAACCTCGACTATCTGCGCGGCCTCGCACGGTCCGAAGCGTTCCTGCAAGGGCGGATGCTCACCTCGACGCTTGCGGGATACGAGCCGGAGAGTGCCGCGATCGACGTGCTCTCGCCCGGCGCGCAATCGAGCCTGCAGGACTGGCCGGGGCGCGAGGGCTATTGGGATGTCGGCGTGCCGCCTTCCGGCCCCATGGACCCGCTTTCCCACCGTCTGGCGAACCGTCTTGCCGGCAATGCGGAAGATGCCGCAACACTCGAGATGACGCTCGAAGGACCGACGCTCCGCTTCCGCTGCGACGCGGTGGTGGCGCTTGCCGGCGCCGAGATGGAGGTAATGCTTGACGGCGCCGCGCGGCCTTTCTGGTGCGCTTTTGAGGTGAAGCGCGGGCAGGTGCTCTCGCTCGGCCGCGTAAAGGGAGCGGGACAGCGCGCCTATCTTGCGATCCGGCATGGCTTCGACGCGCCGCTCTATCTCGGCTCCCGCTCGGCCTTCACGCTTGGCCGGTTCGGCGGCCATGCGACGGGCGCGCTCAAGACAGGCGATGTGCTTCGCATCGCGAAAAGCGGCGCGGTTGCAGATGCGGTCACGACACCGCTCCCCGTTTCGGCGCGGGTGCCGCTGACACGGGAATGGGAAATCGCGGTTCTCTACGGTCCGCATGGCGCCCCGGATTTCTTCCTTGATGAAGACATCGATGCGTTGTTCGGCACCGCTTACGAAGTTCATTACAATTCTGCGCGAACGGGCGTGCGCCTGATCGGGCCGAAACCGAAATGGGCGCGAAAGGATGGCGGCGAGGCGGGGTTGCACCCCTCCAATATTCACGACAATGCCTATGCCATCGGTACGATCGATTTCACCGGCGACATGCCGATCATTCTGGGCCCCGACGGGCCGAGTCTTGGCGGATTTGTCTGTCCGGCAACGCTTGCCAAATCCGAGCTCTGGAAGCTTGGCCAGTTGAAGCCGGGCGACAAGGTGCGTTTCCACCGGATCACGGACCGGCAGGCGGCGGAGCTTCGCCATGTGGAAGAAGCATGGGTGAAGGGTCTTGTGCGGCCCACTGCGCCGCTCGCCCGCCAGGTCGCGAAGGAAGACGCGATCCTGAAGCGGATCGCCGATCTCGAGACGGAGGTGACCTATCGCCGGGCAGGCGACGATTACCTGCTGATCGAATACGGGCCTATCGTTCTCGACTTCGCGCTGCGCTTCCGCGCTCACGCGATGATGATGGCGCTCGAGGCCCGCAGGCTCGAAGGCATCATCGAGATGACGCCTGGCATCCGGTCGCTCCAGATCCATTTCGATCCGGATGTGCTGTCCGCCCGCAAGCTTCTCGACATACTGGAGGAGATGGAGCGCGCGCTGCCTGCGACGGCGGATATCGAGGTGCCGAGCCGCATCGTTCACCTGCCGCTCTCCTGGGACGATGAGGCGGCGCGCGAAGCGGTGCGGAAATACGAGACGCTGGTCCGGCCCGATGCGCCCTGGGTGCCGTCCAATATCGAATTCATCCGCCGTATCAATGGGCTCAAAAGCATCGCCGATGTGAAGCGGATCGTTTTCGACGCGGACTACATGGTGCTGGGGCTCGGCGATGTCTATCTCGGCGCGCCTGTCGCCACACCGCTCGATCCGCGCCACAGGCTCGTCACCACGAAGTACAATCCGGCCCGCACATGGACACCTGAAAATGCCGTCGGCATCGGCGGCGCCTATCTCTGCGTCTATGGCATGGAGGGGCCGGGCGGATACCAGCTTGTCGGCCGCACGGTACAGATGTGGAACAGCTGGAGGAAGACGGCGAATTTCGAAAAGCCCTGGCTGCTCCGCTTCTTCGACCGGCTGCGCTTCTTCCCCGTTTCGGCGGAAGAGCTGAAGGAAGCGAGAGACGCCTTCCCGCATGGCCAATATGAGGTGAAGGTGGAAGAAGGCTCATTCCGCCTCAGCGAGTATTTCGATTTTCTCGAAAGAAATGCGGAAGAGATTTCCGCCTTCCGCGTCTCGCAGCGCCGCGCCTTCGAGGAAGAGCGCCATCGCTGGGAGGAGCAGGGCCTTGCCATTCCGGCGATGGAGCCGGAGGCGGCTCCGGTCGAGGGCGTGACCGATGTACCGGATGGCGGGCGGCTGGTGGAGGCGGGCGTGCCCGGGAATGTCTGGTCCATCGGCGTTCAGCCGGGCGATGAAGTTACCGCCGACCAGACGCTGGTCATTCTCGAATCCATGAAAATGGAAATCGAGGTGCGGGCGCCCGTTGCCGCGCGCGTGCATGAGGTGCATTGCGCGCAGGGCAAGATGGTGCAGGCGGGGCAGGCGCTCGTCACTCTCGTGCCCATCGAGGTCGAAATGCCGGAGCTGGAGGCTGCATCGTGAGGTCGCTTGTCTTTTCTCTGGCCGCTCTTCGCGCGGGGTTTGCCGATGGCCTCCGGGCGGAAGACGTGGCGGGCGAGGCGCTGGCGCGTGCCGATGCCTTCGCCGATCCCGCCGTCTGGATTTCGAGGGTGCGGAATGAAGATGTGATCGCACGGGCGCGCGCGCTCGACGCATTGTCACCGGCACAGAAGGCGCTGATGCCGCTTTTCGGCGTACCCTTCGCGGTGAAGGACAATATCGATCTCGAAGGTTCGCCAACGACGGCTGCATGCCCCGCCTTTGCCTATATGCCGCCGAAAAGCGCCTTCGTGGTGGAGCGGCTGATTCAAGCAGGTGCAATTCCCATCGGCAAAACCAATCTCGACCAATTCGCGACGGGCCTTGTCGGCACGCGCTCGCCGCATGGCGCGCCGCGCTCCGTCTTCGATCCGGATTTCATCTCGGGCGGGTCGTCCTCCGGATCCGCCGTCGCCGTTGCCGGCGGGGTCGTGTGCTTCTCGCTCGGTACGGACACGGCAGGTTCGGGCCGCGTGCCTGCGGCGTTCAACAATATCGTGGGGCTGAAGCCATCGCGCGGTCTCTTCTCCGGGCAGGGCGTCGTCCCCGCCTGCCGTTCGCTCGATTGCGTATCGATCTTCGCGCTCAGCGTGGCCGATGCGGGCGTGGTGTTCGATGTTGCGGCCGGTTTCGATCCGGCCGATGTCTTCTCCCGTGCGAGAATGCCCGAGGTGCCGGTGGAGGCCGGCCGGGGCTTCGCCTTCGCGGTACCGCGCGCGGCGGATCTCAAGTTTTTCGGCGATGACGAGGCCGCGGGATTGTTCGAGGAAGCGGTTTCCCGCTTCGAGGAGCTGGGCGGTCGGACGCGGCGGATCGATTTTTCGCTTTTTGAGGAAGCAGCCGCGCTGCTTTACGAGGGACCCTATGTCGCCGAGCGCTTTGCGGCGGTCGGTCCGTTCGTCGAGGGGCATCAGGCAGACGCCGATCCGACGGTGCGCGGCATCGTGCTCGCCGCGAAGGCGCGAAGCGCCGTCGAACTTTTCGAGGCGAGCTACAGGCTCGAAGCCCTTAAGCGCCGGGCAGGCGCGCTTTTTGCCGAGATCGACTTCCTGCTGGTGCCGACGGCGCCGACAACCTATCGCGTCGGTGAAATCATGGCGGAGCCGGTGAAGCTCAACAGCCGGCTCGGCACCTATACGAATTTCATGAACCTGCTCGATCTTTGCGGCATTGCCGTTCCCGCAGGGTTCCGTCAAGCGGGCCCGCGCAAGGGCCTTCCCTTCGGCGTGACGCTGGCGGCGCCCGCTTTCGCCGACAGCCGCATCGCCGCCTTCGCCGCCGCCTTCGAGGCCGCTCAGGGCCTTGCGCCGGGCGGCCCGCGCCGTGCGGCGGAGGCCGATGAAGGCTTCATCGAGCTGGCCGTTGTCGGCGCGCATATGTCGGGCCTGCCGCTCAATCACGAGCTCACCTCGCGCGATGCGATCTTCCTCGAGCGGACGAAGACGGCGCCCCACTACCACTTTCATGCGCTGGCGGGCGGGCCGCCTTTCCGGCCGGGGCTTGTGCGCGTTGCGGAAGGCGGCGCCGCCATCGAGCTTGAGGTCTGGCGCCTGCCGCGCGCGGCGTTTGGCAGTTTCATGACGGGCGTGCCGCAGCCGCTTTGCATCGGCACGCTCGATCTCGCGTCGGGGAAGAAGGTGAAGGGCTTTCTCTGCGAGGCGAGCGGCCTTGAAGGAGCGGAGGACATCACCTCCTTCGGCGGCTGGCGCGCATTCATGGCGGCAAAGGCCGCCCGGGAGAGCGCATAGGCGGGAGAGCATCGCCCGTGCTAGTTTTCTGCGAGAACGCTCGAGCAGGAGACAAAGATGACCGGCGCGCCTTATGCCGAGACGAGGGCCTGAGCCCATGGCGGTCTGGGGCCCGGAAGCGCCGCAGCGCGAGGCGGTGCCTGCCGACCAGGCCCCCTTGACGGCCTGCGAAGGACCGCGCGAGCGTTGGGCCGATCTCCTGATCGTACCGCTTGTCGCGGGCGGCGCGGTCTATGGGCTCATTTCGCTCTTTCCTCTCGTCTCGCCGTTCCTGCAACGGCATTTCGGTCCGCTGCCGGTCGCGGAAATCGTCCTCTACGGTTCCATGGCCGCTCTCTATCTCGGGATGCTTCTTGTAACCGCACTGCTTCTCATGTCGCGCGGTGCGGCTCTTGCGAGACATTATTTCGGGCGAGGCGCCGGCCTCTGGACGCTGGCCGCACTTCCATCCGGCATTCTGCTCGCTCTCGGCGCCATGGGCGTTCTGTCGCTGCTGCCGGAAGACATGCAGCAGGAGCTGATGGAGCGGAGCGCCGCCCTTGAACCGGATACGCTTGGCGCGGCGATTGCCATGTTCGCGATCGCCGCCATACTCGCGCCGGTCGCCGAGGAGGTTTATTTCCGGGGCACCATGCTGCGGCTGTTCGCGAGACGCCTTTCACCGGCGCTCGCGGCGGTGGCGAGTGCCGTGGTCTTCTCGCTCTCGCATGGACATCTCTTTGCCTCGCCGGGGGCGGCGGGGCTCGTGCTCACCTCGATCCTGATCGTTCTCGGGTTTGTCCTCGCCCAGTTCGCACGGTTCGGTGGAGGTTTGCGCGCGCCGTTCGTCCTTCATGCGAGCTACAACGCCACGCTGATGCTGCCCGGCGTCTACATGCTTCTCGTCGCAACGCCGTAAGGCTCAGCCGAGATCCCGCTTCAGCGAGACAAGCCGCATGATGTCGCGCAGCGCGACAATGCCTGCGAGCTTTCCCCGGTCCACGACGAGAAGCCGCGAATGGCCGCCCTCGCGCATCCGGCGCAGCGCCGTCTCGGTCCGGTCGCCGGGAGAGATGGTATTGGCGGCGGAAACCGGGTGCATGGCGTCCGTCACAAGGAGCCTGTCCCAATCGGCGCGATTTGCATCGCGAATATCCGCAACGCCGATGCTTCCGACGAGGCGCCCATTGTCCATGACAGGAAATGTCTCGTGGAACGAGCCGTAGATGTAGCCGTCCACCAGCTGCCGCAGGGTGATGCCCGCCGGCACCGTGATGGGGCTGTGCGTCATGACGCGCTCCACCCGCTCCTCCTCGAGGAGCTTCTGCGTTTCGAGCTGTGTCACCGCATTGCGGGAGGCGGCATGGAGAAAGAGGCCGATCAGGCCCCACCAGAGGCCTGCAACGAGATAGCCCGAGATCAGGCTGAACACGCCTAGCGCAATGAGCGCTAGTCCGAAGCCCTGACCGGCTGCGGCGGCGCGCCGAGTCGCCGACAGCATGTCGCCGGTCCGTCCCCAGAGCCAGGCGCGGTAGACCCGCCCGCCATCGAGCGGGAAGGCCGGCACCATGTTGAAGACAGCGACGATCAGGTTGATCAGCGCGAGATAGGCAAGGACGCCGGTGATGGGCGGGCCGAGCCCCATGGCGGACGAGAGACCAGCGCCAATATAAAAGCCGAAGGCGAGACCGAGGCTCGCGATCGGACCCGCAATCGCCATCATGAGTTCGGAGCGCGCCGTGGGCGGCTCGCTTTCCATCCGGGCGACACCACCGAAGATGAAAAGTGTGATGCCGCTGATCGGGATGCCGTAGCGGCGTGCGACGACCGAGTGCGAGAGCTCGTGCAGCACGATGGAGATGAAGAGGCCGGCGGCGCCGATGACGCCCATGGACCAGTAGGTGGTGCTCTCGAAGCCCGGGTAGAGCTCCGGAAAATATCCGGTCGCCAGCGTCCATGAAATCAGAAGCGCGATGAAGATCCAGCTCAGATCGAGGCTGACCTCGAATCCCGCGAGCCTGAAGAGCTTGAGCTGTGCGCCGAACATGGGTGCCTCCGTCGGTCCAGTAATTCCATTCTATGCATGTGGATACTCTTTGCGAGTACCGGTTGCGCGGCGTCAGATCGACGCGCGCAATGTTCATCTTAGTCCAATTGGATCATGCGGGCCCTGCCGGACCTTGCCTAGTCTCCCCCCCCAATGGCGCGTTTCGCGCGGCCGATTCACGGGTGTGCGCCGGTATCGGCTGTTTTTGTTTTGTTGCAATGGGGTGAAGACATGCGGTTGAGAGGGGGGGCGTTCGGCGCCGTGGTCGAGATCGGGCGGTCGCGGACAAGGCCGCTCGCGCTGGCGGCGGCTTTCGTACTGGTAGCGGCGGGGTCTGCCGTCGCGGGTGCGATGGATCAGGGGGCGGAACGGCTGGGCGCCGGAGATGCGCAGGGCGCCTATGCGGTGCTGAAGCCCGAGGAACGCGGCCTCGCAGGAAATCCCGACTATGACTACATGCTCGGCCTCGCCGCCATCGACAGCGGCCGCCCCGCGGAAGCCGTCGCCGCATTCGAGCGCGTGCTCGCGGTAAAGCCCGACCATCTTCAGGCGCGCGCGGAGCTTGGCCGCGCCTATATCGCCATGAACGAGCCCGAAGCCGCGCGGCGCGAGCTTGCCGCGGTCAGCGCCCAGGACGTACCGGCCGATGTCCGCGCCACGATCGACCGCTATGTGATGGCGCTCGATACCGGGCTTTCAGGCGGCGGCACGCAGATCAGCGGCAATGTGACCGTGAAAGCGGGCTATGACAGCAACGTCAACAACTCCACAAGCGACAGCCGCATCCTGATCCCGGCTTTTGGCGGCCTCGGCTTCGCGACGCTCGGTGCGGGCGCTACCTCGGAAGAGGATGTGTTCGGCGAGGTTTCCGGCCGCATGTCGCTCGTTCATGGCCTTGCGCTCGACAAGCAGCTTCTCGTGGACCTCAACGCCTCCTATCGCGGCAATGCCGATCAGGACCAGTTCAACCAGACGCTGGCAGGGCTCAATATAGGCTTTGCGCAGCGCACACCCGATCTCGGCACCTTCGCCATCACCGCGCAGCTCCAGTCCTATTGGGTCGACGACGAGGCCTATCGTTACACCTACGGCGCGCTCGGCCAGTGGTCCTATCGCACGGCAGCGAACACCGATCTCGCGATCTACCTGCAATATGCAAAGCTCAATTACCCGAACAACAGCGTCCAGAACGCGAACCGTTACACGTTCGGTGCGACAGTCGGCAAACCGCTCGGCGGTGCGAGCGAGCCCTATATCTTCGCAGGCGCCTATGCGGGATACGAGAAACTCACCGACAGCAATTTCGATCATCTGACCTATGGCTTCGGCGGGTTGCGCGCCGGCGGCGAGCTGACGCTGATGCCGAAGCTGCGCGGCTATGCCTCGGCGGCGCTCGAAGTCTCGAGCTACAAGGATCCCGATCCCCTGTTCCTCGAGGAGCGTTCGGTGGTGCGCGCCGATGCGACGGCGGGTCTGCGCTATCAGCTTCGCGACGATCTCACGCTCGGCGGCGAAGTCTCCTACACGCGGTCCGACAGCAACATCGTGCTCTACGAATATGACCGCGTCGTCGCATCCGTTTCGCTCAGCCTCGATTTCTGACACGCAAGGAGCCTTCAATCATGAAAAGCACTTCATTCAACCGGCTTCTGGCAACCACGGCGCTTGCTGCGGTGCTGTCCCTTCCGGTCACGGCGCATGCGCTTCCCGTCCTCTTCGGCGCCGCAACGACGGGCGGCACGTCGCTTTCCAATATCGAGCCGGGCCAGACGATCACGGCGGCGACACTGCTTCAGTTGCAGGCGCCCGATGGCAGCATCATCACCATCGAGCCCGGCTCCGTATTCACCCTGACGGGCGAGGGCGACAGCATCTCGATCGAGCTTCAGTCCGGTGCGGTTCGCGTGGCCTCGAGCGGCATGCCGATTTCGGTCTCGCGCGGCGGTGTCACGGTCACGACGGCGGGCGGCGCCTTCAGCGCCTATGGCAATGACAGCGGCGGGCTCGATGGCCGGGTCAATCAGGGAACGGCAACGGTCCAGAACGGCTCGGGCGCGCGCGAGTTCGCGCGTGGCGAGGGCTATGAGGCGAACGAGACGAATATCGCCGGCACCTTCACGCCGCCGGCACCCGGCAGCACACAGTTTGCGCAGCAGACCGGCCCCGACGACGATATGGATTATTCGCCGGCCGACCAGCAGGGATCGAGCGGTTCCGCGATCGTCGAGGAGGCGGCGGGTGGTAGCGGCGGAAGCGGCGGCTATGGCGGCACGCCGCCGGTGACCGGCGTCGTCGTGCCGCTCGAAGGCGACGAGGACACGGGCTATTCGGTGGTCTACGCGGCGGATGCCATCGGTATCGATGCACGCGATCCGGCCAAAGTCACGATCGGCGCCAATGGCGAGCTAAACGAGTATGATCTCGAACCGGGCATGCCGGAACGGCTTGAGCGCAATTCGAACGACTCGCTCGAGCGCGGCAATTCCGGCAATGCCGTCTTCATCGAACGCTGGGCGGGCGGCGAGACGCGTGGCAATTATTTCAACGACAATAATGGCACGCTCTTTTCGAATATGGGGCGCACCAGCTATCAGGGCTTTCACCTTGCTTATGGCAAGCCGACGGCGGACATGCCCGCGACCGGTGTGGCGACCTACACACTTGCCGCTGCAACCAAGCCGACAATCGATGACGGGAGTTTCGCGCCGGGTACCTTCTCGGGCGAAATGTCGGTCCTGTTCGGCCCGTCGCTCGGCATTGGCATAGACTTCGACATCGATATGCCGGGTGACCATGTCTACAACATCCGCACCCCGGGCGGTGTCGCCAACCCGACGACTGGCGGTATCTATTGGGATGCGGCGGCGCGCATCTTCCGCGTGAACAGCATCACTATGGCACAAGGCGGCGCTGCCTGCCCGACCGCCAGCTGCGAGGCGGTGGTCTATGGCCTGTTCGGGGGCACGGAGGCTTCCGATATTGGCGTCAGTTACCAGATCATCGACTTCTCGATTCACTACGACGATCTTTTCCGCGCGAAGCGGATTTCGGGTGCGGCCGCCTTCTCGCAGGCGAGCTATGATGCCGATGGCGGGCCGGACACGCCTGATCCGATTCAGAGCGGCGCCGTCGATGCGCTTCTTGTCGCCTCGCCTTCCAACGTCAAATGGTATGGCGGTGTCTATTACATCCCGCAGATCAATTTCCAGAGCGGGAAGAATCTCGGCCTGCAGAACGATATCGTTGCCTGGGGTGACGACGGCGCCGTGACATTCATTCAGGCGACCGAGAGTTCATTTGCGAGCTTCGAGAGGGGCACGGCGGTCACCGCCGATCTCTACGGCACCGAGTACCTGCAGATCGGTCGCTGGAACGGCGGTGACATTGACGTCTTCCTTGGAGGCAACCAGAGCATTTCGCCGAACGGATATCAGGGCATTGTCTACCTAGTCGGAAATATGCTTGGTACCACGCTGCGTCCGGAGAATATCATTGCCACCTATGAGCTCGCAGGCGCGACCGCGCCGATCTTCGCGGGCGGCAATTTCGCACCCGGCGTCTTCGACGGCACGGCGGCCATCCAGTTCGGCGCTTACGGTGCGAATGCCAAGATGGGCCTCGACGCGACCGTCACGATGGATGAAGGCGGCGATATCGTCGTCTACAACATCTCGACCACCGGCGGCACAACAACACCCGGCACCAGCGAGATCACCGTCTTCGGCAGCCAGATTGCGGCCAGCTATCAGGTTCAGGCACCCAATGGTGTGGCTTGCTCCGGTACGGCGGTGAACTGTCAGGTGGTCATCTCGGGTCTGCTGGCCGGGCCGCAGGCGCGTGAGGCCGGCATCCGCTATACGGTCGGCAACACGGCGGCGAACTCGATCTACGGTGCGGCGATTTTCGCCCGCGACGATGCAGGCGATACGCTGGACGGCTACCTGATGGGCATGACCTATGCGATCCGCAGCCCGCAAAGCGGCGTTCTCGCGGGTAGTTTCGGCGATATCAGCGCCGGTGCCACCGATATCACCATCATCGGCAATGAGGTGAAGGAGATTCACGGCTTCAACAATTCCTACGCGCCGGGCGATGTCACCGTCTCGGAAGTGGGCGGCGTGCAGAGCGTGATCTCGTGGCAGCGCTGGTCCGATGGCCAGATCGGCGGACAGAGCTTCGGCAATCCGCGGACGACGGTTCTCGGCGAGGACCAAAGCATGCATGTGCTGGCATGGTCGCCCGCGACAAATCTGCCAACCGAGGGCGTAGCTACCTACACGCTTGCCGGTTCAACCAGTCCAACAGTGGCGGACGGCTCGCTGGCTCCCGGTACCTTCGCGGGCGAGATGGCGGTGGCATTCGGTTTTGCCAGTACCAAGATCGGTCTAGACCTCGATGTCTCGATCGGCGGGCATACCTACAATATCGTCACCACGGGGGGCACGGCGACGCCCGGCTCAAGCCAGATCAGCCTTGGCAGCTTCTCGGGCTTTTCCAGCACGCTCGATGTTGCTGCGGGCGGTGTGGCCTGTCCCGACGCCGCTTGTCAGGCGAAGGTTGCGGGCGCGCTGGCCGGCAGCGGCGCCAGCCATGCGGCGCTTGCCTATACGATCTCGGCCAACGGCAACCCCACGGCCAAGGCCGTGCAGGGTGTAGCCGGCTTCGAACGCGGCGCCGTCGTCGTCCCGTAGTCGAATATGCGCATGAATGAGAGAAGACCGGGCGGGGACGCCCGGCTTTTTTTTCTAGCCGCCGAGGGTGTCCGCGACATAGGCGCCGCGTTTTCCCATGGGCTTCGGCTCGCCAATGGTGGAATCGCGTGCCGTCTGATGCTCGATCTCGGCATTGATCTCCGCGCCGATGATCACGATCATGACGGAGATCCAGCTCCACATCATGAGGCCGATGACGGCGCCGAGCGCGCCATAGGTCGCGTTATAGTTCGCGAAATTTTCCAGATAGAAGGAGAAGCCGACAGACGCGGCGATCCAGACGAGGGTGGCAAGCGCCGAGCCCCATGTGACCCAGCGAAGCTTCGCCGTGGTCCGGCTCGGACCGTAGCGATAGAGGAGGCCGATCGCAAAGCCAACAGCCAGAAGAAGCACGGGCCATCGTCCGATCGTCACCAGAAGCTCGGCCCAACGGTCGATCTGGAGCAGCACAAGCGCCGCAGGCACGACGCCGACCGAGAGCAGGAAGAGCACGCCGATCGCGATGCCGCCGAGTGTGAAGGAGAAGGAAATGAGATGGAGTCTGATGAGCGAGCGTTTCTCTTCCTCGCCATAGGCGACATTCATCGCCTCGAAGAGCGCCTTCACGCTGTTGTTCGCGCTCCACAGCGCAACGCCGAGACCGAGCAGGAAGCCGAAGCCGAGCGAGCCGCGGTCCTGCCGCAGCAGCGCGTTCAACTGGGTGCGAATGAGGTCGAGGCCTTCGGAGGGCAAAAGCCCGCCGAGAAAGGCAATGTGATCGGCGATGGTGCGGGGATCGGCGACGAAGCCATAGATTGAAACGAAGGCGGCGAGTGCCGGGAAAAGAGCGAGCAGCAGATAGAAGGTGACGCCCGCTGCAACCAGCATCACGCGGTCGCGGCTGATCTTGCGCGCAACGCGACGCGCGATCTCCTTCCAGCCGCGGCGCGGGATTTCGGCGGGCGTATCGGCGCGCCGTCCGCGCCCTTCGGGCATGGAAGATGCGCCGCCGGGCGCCGTTCCTGGCTCATCCCTCTCCATCCTGCTGAAACGCCCGGCGGGAGCGGGTGTTCCCTTGGAGGTTCAGGTGCAGCTAGAGGGCTGTTCCTTGCTGAGAAAGCCGCGATAGACCCATCCGGAAGCGCCGCCTGCGCGGCGGACCTCCATCCAGTAGCCGGCCTTGTCCGTTCCAACAAGGTCGACGGTCTCGCATTTGCCGAGAGAGGTTATCGCCCGCGAGGATTTGTCGGGCGAGCTGCGGACAAAAACGCTGCTTGTCGCGTAACGTTGATCGGGCCGTGCCTTCCCGGCGTTCTCGTCTTCGATGCGCATCTCGCCGGCAGGGGGATTGCGGGTGGCACTGGATTTGAGGATCGAGCCCGTGATCAGTTCTTCCGGCGGAGGAGTTTCCTTCAACTCGCTGGAAACTTCGCTGCGGTGCGCGGGCCGGGGCTTTGGCAGCGCTGCATCGGCTTGGCCTTGAGCCGACACGGAGGCCATCAGCGGTCTCGGTTCCGGGGGGCGTGCGACCGGAATCTCGGCGGGAGGCTTGCCGGCGCCGGTCTCCATCTCGACAGTGGCTTGGACGGCGCCGTCCGACTCGTCCGGCGGCACCGACGCAGGGACGGACAGGATGGTGGGCGCGCCCGCAAGTCCGATCTCCTCAGCCGCTGCCGATGAAGCAGACATCATCCCGGCCTCCGCGTGCTTTGCGACCGGCGCAGGCGCGAGGGAGGGGGCCGCCGTTGCCCCCTCGATTGCGATCGAGAACCGGTCCTGAAAGATGAAGCTGAGGGCGAATGCGGTGGAGACGAAAAGGACCCCGGCGGAGATGGCGCCTCCCCAAGGAAGGGAAGGTTTGCGGGAAGGCTTCGGTGCGGGCGCGCCGGGCTCGGCGCGGGCCGCGGTGCCGGGCCACATTCCGTCGCGGAGATGCGAGAGCTCTTCGTCGAGGTCGATGGCGAGATAGTCTGCATAAGTCTGAATCAGGCCAAGGGCCTGCGGCAGAGCGGGCAGGAGGTCCGTCTGTTCGGCCTCGATCGCCTGAAGATCGAGCGCGCTCACACCGGTCGCATCGGCAATGCGGCGCAAATCGAGCCCGGCCGATTGCCGCGCCCGTCTCAGTCTTTCGCCGATGTCGCCGATCGTCCCGTCCATGCCGCCCAGCCCTGCAGATGAAACTGAAGAAGACTAGAAGCTTCGTTCCCGAGATGAATGTGATGTTTTGTGAACAAGTTCGGGCGCTTGAGCGGGTGCGGCAAATTGCTCAGGGGCTTTAACGGAGCGTAAACGGATTGCGGACAATTCTACGCGTCGAAACGCATAGGCGTTTCCACCCCGCGGCAGAAGCCGCATGGAGCAATGAATGAGCACAGAAGTGTTCGACCGGGGCCACCCTCCCGCCCCTGACGGCCGCGACCACAGCGCCTCCAGCGATCACTTCGAAACAGCCCGAGAAAAAATCACCGTTTTGGTCGCCGAAGATGACCGGATCACCCGGCTGCTTGCAGAAACACTGCTGCGGCGCGCCGGATATCAGGTGCTCGTTGCGGAAAACGGCCGGGAGGCCTTGTCCATCGTCGAAGCGACGCCCGTCGATATCGTGCTCATGGATCTCGTCATGCCTGTGATGGACGGCTTCGAAGCGGCTGCGCGCATCAGGAATTTGCCGTCGCCGAAATGCGATCTCCCCCTCATTGCCGTCACCGCCCACGCGCTGGACGAGGTCGGCCCGCAGGCGGAAGCAGCCGGCATGAATATCCTGCTTTCAAAGCCCTATCAGGAGGCGCCCCTCGTGCGCGTCATCGAGCAGCAGCTCTCCCGAAAAGAGGGGCATAGAGATTCCGCGACAGCCCTCCCCATGGACGCCGGTCACGACGGACGCATGCTCGATCGCCACCAGCTTGTGACGCTCGAGGGCGCGTTCGATCCCGAAGAAGTGAAAGAACTCATTTCCGCTTACCAGTTTCATGCAGATGCCCGCCTCAACCTGCTGAACATGTGCCTGCTCGACGGGAATGGAGCGTGCGTCTCGCGTCAGGCGAATGCCATCGCGGGCATGGCAGGAAACATCGGAGCGAGGCAGGCAAGCGACGCGGCCCATATACTCGAATTGGCGAGCCAGCGCGGCGAACATGAAAAACTGTCGCATCTCATGGCAGGTCTATCCGCGTCGCTAAAAAAATCCTTCGCCGCGCTGAACGCCTGGCATTCGCTGGGACGTATTGCGCACAAGCAGGCGCAAGATGCCGTGGAGGAGCTCGATGCCACGGGCACGTGAAAACCGCGCCCCGGTC
Organism: Parvibaculum sp.; assembly: GCA_019635955.1. Lineage (GTDB taxonomy): Bacteria > Pseudomonadota > Alphaproteobacteria > Parvibaculales > Parvibaculaceae > Parvibaculum. Next base: position 64,334 of record JAHBYL010000002.1, on the reverse strand, counting down.
AGGCCCGGATGAGGTCCGCCATCCGGCGCGCGTCGGGACTGTCCGGGAAGACATGGCTCTCGAGCGACCGCGATGCGATTTTCATGTGGTCGTGGAGCACGGATTTGAAGACGGAGCGAAGATCGATCGAGGGATAGAGGTCGCGGTCCTCATAAAGGCCCTTGCTGTCGAGGCCGCGCCATTCATTCACCACACGCCCGCCCGCAACGGCGCCGCCGAGCAGCAGCATGGCGCCGCCCGTGCCGTGATCGGTGCCGCCGGTGCCATTCGCGCGAACCGTCCGGCCGAATTCGCTCACAACGAGGATCGCGGTCTTCTGCCATTGCTCCTGGCTCAGCTCGCCGGCAAGGCGTGCGAGTCCTTCGTCGAGAAGGCTGAACTGAACGGCAAGGCGGCCATCGGTGGCGCCCTGTTTGGCATGCGTATCCCAACCCGGAAGCTCGAGAGAGATGACCCTCGGCCCGCCATCCGCGTTCAGCATCTCGGCTGCCACGCTGCAGGCCTGAACGAAGGGTTTGTCGCCCTTCTGTATTGAATCGGCCTTCTCCATCTCTCTTTGACGATTTTGCGCCCAGACATTGCCGAGCAACGCATCTTCGGCGTAGAGCTGATCCATCAGCACAAGGAATGTTTCGTCCGGCGCTTCGCTGATGGGAGGAATCCACGAGGTAACCGGCGCTTCGCCGCGAAGGAGCAGCGGAACAAGCGTTCCCACCGCCACGGCCTCGCCTTCATTGCCGAGGAAAGGCAGCGACCGGTTCAGCCAGCCGCTTCGGGCCCGGGCCTCGTTGGTGCCGTTCGCGAGCATGTCCTGTGCATCGAAATGCGACCGCGACCGGTAGGGCGATGCGACGCCCGTGAAGGAAAGCAGTTCGCCTTGCGTCCGGCATTTGTTGCAAAAGGCGAGCGCAGGGTGGAGGCCGAAAAATCCGTCGATATCGAAGACGCCGTTCTCCTTGCCGGGCGCCGCCAGGGCAAGGCCGCGGCGGTGGCCGACGTAATGCGGGTCGGCGTAAGGCACGACGAGCGAAAGCCCGTCCATGCCGCCACGCAGATTGACGACAACGAGCGAAGGGCCGCCATCGGCGCCTGCGGCGAAGGAGAAGTTCGTTCCGGCGAGTGCGGCAAGCGTCGAGCTGCCCGCAAGAGCGAGGAAGCGCCGCCGGTCGAGAGACATCGCTGCCATGTTCCTATCTCCGCTGAAAGAGAGGCGACGCCACGAGAATGGCCGCCGCTTCCTGCCTCGATGCCGCGCGCTCGATTGCAATCCGTGTGTCGCGGGGCGCCAGGGAGGCGAAATTTCGCTCCATGGCCGCCTGCGCATCGACCTTGTCTCCAGCCTCCGCGGCAAGTGCCACGGCCCAGTCCACGCGGCGCGCGAGGGAACCGGGATCGCTCCAGTCGGCAGCCGTGTCGTACCAGCCCTGCGGTCCGGGCGGACGCATCACCGGTTGGCCCATCGCTCCCTGGAATGCGACCGCGAGTTCCGCAAGGCGCGGCGTCATGTCGAGGTCGAGCGCGCGGAGCGCCGAAACGACGAGGTCGCCAGGTTGCTTCAATTTGGAGAAGAGGGAGGCACGCGCCTCATCGAGGCCGGCAAGCGTGCGGGACACTTCGGCAAGGTCGCCATCGGTTTCAAGCCAGCGCCGCTCAAGTTTCCGGATTGCCGATTCCGGCGGATCGTCGTCGACGAAGTGACGGGCAAGCTTCATCGCGATGTGCCGGGCGGTCGAGGGGTGGCGGGCAAGGTCGCGAAGGATCTGCTCAGCCGTCTCCTCGCCTCCTTCGGAATAGGTCTTTCCGAGCACCGTCGCGCCTCCGGGCTCGTGATACTCGGGATAAAATACGAAATGCCAGCCGGTGGCGTATTCGGTCGTGTTGCCAGTGCTCCATCCGGTCAGGGCAGCGGCCAACTCCTTGATGTCGGCCTGGGTGTAACCGCCATCGACACCCAAAGTGTGAAGCTCGAGGATTTCCCGGGCGAGGTTTTCGTTGAGGCCGCGACCTTTCGACAGGCCCACCTCGGAATTGGGCCCGATCGAGCGAATGTTGTCGAGATAGAGCTGCATCGAGGGATGGCGGCTCACAGCGAGAAGCATTTCCTCGAAGGGTGCGAAAACGAAGGGAGCGATGGCATCGTCGGTGAGGGCGGGCAGGGTGGCCTTGCCCTTCCGGTTCTTTGTGCCGACCGCGAAGTGATTGTTCCAGAAGCGGATGAGCCGCTCCCGGAAGGGCAGCGTCGTCGTGACGGCCTCGGCGACCCCGTCGAGGCCGGCGGCGGAAAAATTGCTGGAAATTTGCTTGCGCACCTGCTGGACGGCCAATCGAGCATCCTCCGGCCCCAAGGCCTCGGCGTCGACGCGATATATTTTGCCGGTCTTCGGGAGCGCGCCGGAGGCGCTTCTCGCCAGGAGCGCCGTGACTTCGATCTGGTCGAGCAGCCAGCCGCGCGGATCGCTTCCCATAGCGTCGATGTCGGCCGCACTGGCGCCGAGTCCGTAGCGGACACCTGCCGTCAGCCGTTCGGTTTCCCTGTCGAAAGTCACGAGCGCCAGCTCCGTTCTGCCGGCCCCGGTCGGGGGCGATCCGCCTATCAAACGAAAGCTAGCATGGGTTTCCGGCGGAAACGCGGCAATGGCCGCCTGGCGTTCAATTTCCTGAAAGTGTTCTCACACCGGTTGAGCGAGCGTCAGATCACGCCTGCCTTCAGGAAATCATGGATATGGACGAGACCGACCGGGCGGTCTTCCTCGACCACGAAAAGGCTCGTGATCTTCTTGTCGTTCAGGAGCTTCACCGCTTCCGAGGCGAGCATGGAAGGGGCGACCGTTTTCGGGGCCCGGTTCATGATCTCGCCCGCGGTCCTGGCGAGCAGGCCCTCGGCGCCCGAATGTCGGCGGATATCGCCATCGGTGATCATGCCGACAAGGCGGCCCGCCTCATCCACGATGCCGACCGAGCCGAGACTCTTCTGCGACATAATAAGAAGTGTCTGCGACATGGGAGTCGCGGGACCGGTCAGCGGCAGCTCCTCTCCCGTATGCATGACCTCGCGCACGAGTTTCAGCATGGCACCGAGCTTGCCGCCCGGATGGAAGACGCCGAAATCCTTCGCCGAAAAGCCCTTCATCTCAAGAAGCGCTATGGCGAGCGCATCGCCGAGCGCCAGCTGCATGGTGGTCGAGGTCGTCGGCGCGAGCTTGTTCGGACAGGCTTCCTCCGCGCGGGGGAGGACCAGCGCCACGTCGGCCGCGCGGCCGAGTGCGCTCGCCTCGACCGATGTCATGGCGATGAGCGGAATGGCAAATCGTTTCGCATGAGAAATAATGCTGGAGAGTTCCGATGTCTCGCCCGACCAAGAAAGCGCGAGAATGACATCGCCTGCGGTGATCATGCCGAGATCGCCGTGGGAAGCTTCACCGGGATGGACATATTGGGCCGGCGTTCCGGTGGAGGCGAGGGTCGCGGCCATCTTGCGGGCGATATGGCCGGACTTGCCCATGCCGGTCACAATCACCCGGCCGGTCGCCCCGCCCAGGGCCTCGACGGCCGCCGAAAAGGGACCGTCGAGCGAGGTCATCAGCGCCTTCAGGCCTTCGATCTCGAGGGTAATGGTCCGCCGCGCGGAGGCGAGGTGGTCGACGCCCGGACTGTTTCCGCGATCCTGATCCGAAGAGGTTCTTGCCACTGCTGCTCCCCGGGCGTTTTGGCCCTCGTTGATTTGCTTCCTTATATAACAAGTGAAGGCCCCGGATGAGCGGAGTTTTCCGGCAAATGGGCGGATTTGCCGGACAAGGGAATTCCTAAATCCTTGTGCCCAAATGTATTTCCACTAATCTCTCCGGCGGGGTGAAAGTCTGGGGCTGGCCTGCGGCAGCGCCGCAAGAGGTTTTGTGTGGTTGGCGGATTTCTGAACCGGATGAAGGCTGCGCTTGGCGGCGCCCCGAAGGAAGGCGGCGTGCCCGAGGGCATGCGCATCTATGCCGTGGGCGATATCCATGGGCGCGATGATCTGCTCGCCGAGCTTCTCGCGCAGGTCGAGGCGGATGCCGCCGCGTCGCCCGTATCCTCTAACATATTGATTTATTTGGGGGATTATGTCGATCGCGGACTTCAATCGAAGCAGGTGCTTGACCGGCTGACGGGGGCGCGGCCCGCCGGTTTCGAGCATGTTTTCCTGAAGGGCAATCACGAACAGGCCCTGCTGCAATTCCTGGCCGACCCGGCTTTCGGCAAGACCTGGAAGTATTACGGCGGGCTCGAGACGCTACATTCCTATGGCGTGAAGGAGCTGACCCGGACGGACGATCCGGCGGCCTTTGTGCAGGCGCGCGAGCATCTGATCGAAGTGATGCCGGAAAGTCATCGTCATTTCCTCGAAACCCTTGAAATATCGAGAGAATTCGGCGGCTACTTCTTTGCTCATGCGGGCGTTCGGCCCGGGATCGCGCTGCATCGGCAGATCGAGGAAGACCTGCTCTGGATCCGCGACGAGTTCGTCGATTCAGGTGCTTCCTTTGGCAAGGTCGTCGTTCACGGCCATACGCCGAATGAAGAAGTGGTGGTCCGGCCGAACCGGATCGGCATAGATACTGGGGCATATATGACCGGCGTGCTGACCGCGCTTGTGCTCGAGGGTAAGGAGCAGCGCTTCATTCAGACGGGCGAAATGCCGCTGCGGAAGGCCGCGGCGGGTTAACCAGGTCGCGTAATTTTGTGTGGGTACCGGGCTTTCCGCTGAAATACTGCCATGATTGGTGATAAATAATCCGGCAGGTTCCGGCGTGCTGCGCGGACCGATATCGATTGTGCTGTTCCGCCGCATGGCTATCCGGCGCGGCCGGCGGCACTTTTGACAGGGCATTTCCAAGAGGGCGATTTCCGATGATCCAGCTTGCCGCAAAGACTCTCCGCGAAGGGTTTCGTCCTGCCGCGGGCCGTATTGCTGCGATTTTCCTGGCAATGCTGATGGTTGCGGCCTGCGCCGACGGGCCGCGGGAAAACCTGCCGGCAGTTGCGAGCAGCCCGGCTGCCACCAGCTCGGAAAGCACCGTGCCGCTGCCGCCCGATGCCGATATCGACTACCGTCTCGGCTCGGGCGACAAGCTGCGGGTCATCGTGTTCGGCGAGCCGAACCTCTCCGGCGAATTCGATGTAAGCGGTTCGGGCAAGGTCGCCCTGCCGCTGGTCGGGCAGGTGGAAGCCCAAGGGCTGACCGTCAGCCAGTTCGAGGCTGCCATGATCGCCAAGCTCATGGACGGCTATCTGAACAATCCGCGCGTCAGCGTGGAGGTCATGAATTACCGGCCCTTTTATATCTATGGTGAGGTTGGTAATCCGGGCCAGTACCCGTACACAAACGGCATGACGGTGCTGAACGCGATCGCCGTTGCTGGGGGCTATACCTACCGCGCCAATACCAACCAGATCTACATCACCCGCGGCGAGGGCGCCGAGCAGGCCTATCCGGCGAGCCAGGCCGTGAAGGTGTTGCCGGGAGATGTTGTGCGTGTGCCGGAGCGGTTCTTCTAGATATAGTATTCGTCGTTGCCCGGACGCGGGCGGCGAATCAAACCTGAATCACACTGGGCGCTTCCTTCTGGCGAGACAGGAACAAATCGCTGTCTTGAAGTTGACGCAAGTATTCATAATCAACCACCCGAATCCAGAACGACCGTTTTAAAATGAGTCAATGGCGATGTATTTGTGCCACGGACTCGGGAAACTATTTGTTAAACATATTTTTGGCGTGGGCAGGTCGCTTGATCGGGTCTATCGTCTGGGAACTACGGCAGACGGGAACCTGCGCGGAATCCACAGGATGTTGCGTCATTGTGGATGTTTCCCTGGAATCAAGGGTTTCGAGCGGGTCGTTTTCAGGCTGGACAAGCAAGTAATCCAGCCGCGCGTGCCGGTTTTATTTCGAGGGGAGATGCGCGGGCAATTCCTGCACGCCGCGTTCCTCAATCGGGGAGATTGAGTATGAAGAAGTTTCTTTCCGCAGTTTGCCTTGCTCTGGCAGTGGCGTTTGCGCCTGCCATGATGATGACGGCAACGCCGGCGGCAGCCCAGACCGCTCAGGAACTGGAGCAGGCGGTCGAGCAGCTGGTCATCGACAATGCGCAGGATCCGGATGCGCTCGCCGCGGCCATCGAGGCGTTTGTTCTTGCAGCCGCCGATGCAGAGCTTGCGACCGATGCCGTGATCGCGGTGCTCACCAACCCGAAGAACGACGAGGTCCGTTTGCTGCTGGAAAGCAATCCGGGCCTGAAGACGGCTGCGGGCATCGGGCTCGGTGCGGCCATTGCCCAGATCGGCATCACCAATCCGGAACTGGCGGCGACATTGCTGGCCAAGGTCGAAGCCTCAGGCGATACCACCCTGACGGCAGCGGTAACCGACGGCTACAACGAACGGACGGCCTCGATCCAGCTTCAGCAGCAGCGTGAAGATGACCCGCTGCAGCAGGATACGACGCCCGAAACGCCGCTGAGCGACAACTAATCAGTACCTGAATACCGCCGGGACGGCAGGGTTCCGGCGGTATTTCGGTGGCCTTGAGAGCGCCATCCGTTTGCCGGAAGTGAGAGTTGCTGCCCCCTCCAGATAGCAGCGTCCGTTTCCAAATTGCTTAAATGCAGAATTGTCAGGGGAAAGATTGATGTCTTCCATCGTTTCCAAAGCGCTGATCGCCGCTGTCGCGGTGACGGCCTTCTACACCGTGCCGGTTCAGATCGCTTCGGCGCAGACCGACGAAATCGTGGACAACCGCAATGTCAGCGTCCGCGAACGAGCGCGTCCGGGCTATGACGCGGTCGGCGTCCGTGCCGGCGCCTTTACGGTGTTCCCGGAAGTCTCGGTCACCGGTGCCTACAACGACAACATCTATGCGACAGACACGAACACCGAGAGCGACTTCATCACGACGCTCGGTGCCCGCGTCTCCGCGGCGTCGAACTGGAGCCGCCACGCGCTCAATCTCCGGGCGGGCGTCGCGCAGCAGCTCTATGCGGACAATGACGATGAAGACCGGCTGGACTGGAATGTCGGCGGCGATGGCCGGATCGACATCACCCGCGACACCAATATCTCGGCCGGACTTTCCTATGCCGAGCTCACTGAAGATCGCGGCGCGCCGAACGCCGCCGGCATAGGTTTCGCCGCCGAGCCGACTGAGTATTCGCTCCTTCAGGCCAATGTGGCGCTCGACCACCGCTTCAACCGCGTTACTTCGCGTCTTGGTGCCACCTACTCCGATTTCGACTATGACGACACGCCGGCGATCGGCGGCGGTCCGGCGATCGACCAGGATTTCCGCGATCGCGAGGAATTCACCCAGTTCCTGCGGCTTGGCTATGATGTTTCCCCGGATACCAATGTCTATGTCCAGGGCACGATCAACCAGCGCAAGTATGACCAGCAGCCGCCGGCTGTTCCTCTGAACCGCGACTCTGACGGCTATGCGGTCGTTGTCGGTTCGGAATTCCGCCTGACCAACCTCGCTCAGGGCGGTGTCTATGTGGGCTACCACTCCCAGGATTATGACGATCCGACCCTGCCGGAGATCGATGGCCTTGCCTATGGCGCGAGCGTTGACTGGTTCGTAACGCCGCTGACCACGGTGCGCTTCGAGGCCGCCTCCTCGATCGAGGAAACGATCAATGCCGGTGCCTCGGGGTACACGGAAAATTCCGTGGGGCTGCGTATCGATCATGAGCTGATGCGCAATGTGATCCTCGGCGCGCGGGCGAGCTATGCCAACAATGATTACGAGGGCATTACCCGTGAGGACGATGTGATGCGGGCCGGCCTGTCGGTCGATTACCTGCTTAACCGCAATTTCTCGCTGCAGCTCGGCTACGACTATACGGAACGCGATTCCAACGTGAATGCGCGGGACTATACGGCGAACCAGATCGGGCTCACGCTGCGGGCGGGCCTCTGATCTCGCGGATGCGCAGAACAGGATGAAGGAAGGGGGGCAGCGCGGGAGACCGGCTGCCCTTTTTTCGTGTAGTGTCCGGCTGTGGCCCTCCGTTAACCCAGCAATACGGCGTTTGAGCTAATTTGATGCCGGGCGGGTTCGGCAAGTGCCATCCGAATTTGAAGACAGGTCGACCGGGGCGTTTTCCCGGCAGTTTGCAGGCTTCAACGCCTGAAGGATCAAGACGATGAATGCACCGGTGAAGGGCTCGGCCTCCCAAGGAGGAATGCCTGCATACGAAGGCCGTGAGGGCGATGAAGGCGAAGGCTTCCTTGAATTCGACCTGAAGGCGCTTTACCGGACCTTGCGCAAACGGCTCTGGCTGATCCTCAGCGTGACCTTCGGGCTCACTGCCCTGGTGATGGCGGTCGTGTTTCAGCAGACGCCACTCTACACCGCGAATGCACAGGTGCTTCTCGACCGGCAGAAGATGCAGGTCACGGACATGGAAGCCGTCATGTCCGGCCTTCCGGCGGATTCCGCCACGGTCGACAGTGAAGTCGAGATTCTGCTTTCGAGGACGCTTGCGGAACGGGTCGTCGACCGGCTCGACCTCATGAAAGATACGGAGTTCAACGCAGCGCTCCGGGAGCCCTCGGCCATCCGCTGGCTCGATCCGCGTCTGTGGATTCGCGAGGCGATTGCACTGGTCTCGGCTTCGCCCGCTCCGGTGAGCGAGGAAGCGCGCGCCCGGGCTGAGCGGGATGCGGTCATCGACACGGTGCTTTCCCGCCTCGAGGTTACCCGCCAGCGCCTCACCTATGTCATCAACGTTTCGGTCCTTTCCGAAAACCCGGGCAAGGCCGCCCGAATCGCCAATGCATTTGCCGAAAACTATATCCTCGACCAGCTCGAGGCGAAGTTCGATGCGACGCGCCAGGCGAATGAATGGCTGTCGCAGCGCCTTGGCGAGCTCCGCCAGCAGGTTCAGGATTCCGAGCGCGCCGTCGAAATCTTCCGGACGGAGCAGGGCCTTGAGTCTCTCGGATCTGGCGTCACCGTATCTGAGCAGCAGCTCTCGGAGCTCAATGCGCAGCTCATTCTGGCGCGGACGTCGCTGGCGGAAGCACGCGCCAAATATGACCGGGCCCGCCAGATCCGGACTTCCGGAGGGGCAATCGAGAGCATGGCCGATGTGGTGCAGTCGGGCACGATTTCGAGCCTTCGCCAGAAACAGGCCGAACTCGCGCGTGAGCTTGCCAATCTGTCTTCGCGCTATGGCCCCCGGCATCCTGAGGTCGTGAACGCCGAAGCGCAGCGCCGCGATATCGATGTGCAGATCGGTGCGGAAATTTCCCGCATCATCGGCAGCCTGCAGAACAATGTGTCGGTGGCGGAAACGCGCGTTGCCTCGCTTCAGCAGAGCCTTCGGGAAATTCGGGGCGAAACGGGCGAGGGGAACCAGGCCATGGTTCAGCTCCGCGAGCTTGAACGCGAAGCGGCGGCGAACCGCGCCGTCTATGAGAGCTTCCTCAACCGCTTCAAGGAAACTTCCCAGCAGCAAGACTTGCAGGCGCCGGACAGCCGCGTGATCTCCGTCGCTACGGCGCCGCTGGCGCCCTCGCATCCGCGCAAGGCTCTGGCTTTTGCGCTGGCGCTGGTCCTTTCGACCATACTCGGCGTCGGTCTCGCCTTCCTGCTTGAGCATCTCGATAACGGGATCGAATCCGGCAGCGATGTTGAACAGCAACTGGGTCTGCCGCATCTCGTTTCCGTTCCCGCGACGCCCGCCGAGAAAGGGCCGGACCGGAAAGTGATGAGTCCGCAGGACTATCTGGTGGCGAAGCCGCTCTCTGCCTTCTCGGAGGCACTCAGAAGCCTGCGCTCCGTGTTGCAGCTTTCGAATGTCGATAATCCGCCGAAGGTGATCCTCTTCACCTCTGCGCTGCCCGACGAAGGCAAGACCACGACAGCTTCGGGCTTTGCGCGCGCGGCTGCGGCCTCCGGCCTCAAGGTCGTTCTCGTCGATTGCGACTTGCGGCACCCGAGCGTTCACAAGGCCTTCGGCCTCAGCCGGCCGGAGACCGGTCTTGTGGAGCTTCTCGCCGAGCGGCTCGATGTGGCGAATGTCACGGTGAAGGACGAGAAGACGGGTCTCGATATCCTGCCCATCGCGACCGGCACGGCCAATCCGCCGGATCTCCTCGCCTCGACACAGATGCGCCTGCTGCTCGACCGGCTTCGTGAAAACTACGACCTTGTGGTGCTCGACAGTGCGCCGGTCCTGCCCGTGTCGGACAGCCGTGTGCTTGCCCGCATCGCGGACGAGACGGTCTTCGTGGTGCGCTGGAACGCGACGCCGCGAGATGCCGCCCAGGCCGCGCTCCGTGAACTCCGCCTGTTCGACGCGAGCATCGCGGGCGTCGTCCTGGCCGTCGTCGATACGGCGCGGCAGGCAAAGTATGGCTATGGCGATGGCGGCTATTACTACGGAAAATACAGCCGCTACTATGTCAATTAGCGGCGGTATGCGGGAGAGAAGCTCCCGCTCCGGAACTTCAAGGAACGGCCACTGGGGCGGATATCTTGCCGTCCTGGGGCTCGCACTTGTGCTGATTGCCGTCGCATCGCCCCGCGTCCGGGCGCAGATTGCCGTGCTTTCCCTGGGCGATGTGCGTGAGGGCCTTTCGTCCGGGAGAGAGCTGGCTCCGGAGCGGCTCTGGCTGTCGAGGGACATTTATAACAGGGCTGTCGAAATCGCGCCCAACGACGCGTCCCTTTTGATCACGCGCGCGTTGATTTCGAGACGGCTTGCGGCGATTTCTGGCCGCGCGGCCGGTCCCGCAGGTGAGGGCGGCCAATCCTGCGATGCCGACTGTCTGCGCGCGGAGGCATATGAGTATCTGCGCCGAACCGTTGCGGCGGCGCCATCCAACGGGTTCGCCTGGGCTCTCTATGCAGACGCCGGACTGGAACTCGGAAAGCCGGCCAGCGAGGTACTCCCGGCGCTTCGTCTTTCGCGCCTGACGACGCCCAACCGAGCCTCGGCATTGCTCGTTCAATTCCGGATCGCGATGCTGCATTGGGAGGCGATGCCCCAAGAGTTTCGCGCATACGGGGTAAGGCATGTTTCGGAGTTCTGGCAGCAACGTGAGTTGAGGCGGCATCTTGTCGATGTCTATCTCCGGGCGGGGTTGCCGGCGCGAGCTGCTTTCCGCGCGCAACTCGGGCAGGAGCCCGCGTTACTGGAGCAGTTCGACCATCTGATGCTGTCAGGCGAGGAGCTCCCGCGGCGGCGCAGGCGTTGAAGCGGCGCCTTCCTTTTGCTGCCGCCGGGAAGTGCCCGGCGCGGACTGCGCGACGGCGAACCCCATGATGAAGGCATAGGTCAGCGCCACGGCGGGGATCTGCAGGCTGAAGTCCACAAGGGCGTGCAATCCCACCAGAAGCGTGGCGGCGAGCCCCAGAGCCGGGAAGGAACGCCCGCGCCGGCGGACACGCAATCCGCGAAGACAAATTCCCGCCAGCAGCAGGATCGCTACGTGCAACGAGAGAGCGGCCGGTATGCCGAGCTCCATCGTGCTTTCCAGATAGGAATTGTGCGCCCGCTGCCAGATCGTGAAGAGCCTTGTGTCATTTGAACGATAGAGCTCGATTGCACCTTCATATGTTCCGAGACCCGTGCCGGTGAGCGGCGCGGAGGCGATTGCCTCCGCCGTTGTCGTGAACACCCGGTAGCGGCTCATGTCCTCGGTGATCCAGACGCCGCCTCGCTCAATTCGCGTCATCAAACGGTCGCCACCGGCAATGAAGCCGATGCTCACGGCAATGACCAGCAAGAGCGGCATGATGAACCGGCCTGGTCCTCCCTGAGCCGATCCGCGCATTCGCAGATATGTCAGCAGCATCAAGGCACACAGGGTCGCGGCGATGCCGCCCCGCGATGCGGTCAAGAAGAGGGCCAAGGCAAGCACCAGTGTGCTCGCCGTCGCAATTCCCGATTGGAGCACCAGAGATTCGATGACGAGCGCTGCCTTCTGCCGAGCCGGGCGTGAGGTCGAGAGGATGTGCCAGACGCGGTCCAGCAAAACCGAGAAGGCGCATAACAGGCACAAGCCAGCAAAGGTCGCGAAGTTGTTCCTGTTCACGAAAGTCGAAACCAGGGATTTCCCGTGGCTCGCGATGATCTGCCCGGGCAGCCAGCCGGGGCCTGCGGCAAGATTGATTACGCCATAGGCTGCATAGACTGCGCCGATGGCGACAATCCAGAGCCGCGCCGCCTGGGCGCGCTCCGTCTTTCGCGTCATCCAGAGCGCAGCCATGAAAACCGCTGCATATGACAGAAGATTGACGAGGGCGCTCAGGGTTCGCCCCGGGTCGAGCGAGATGCGATGCGCCAGTGGCTCGCCTAGCGCCGAAGATGCCTCGTCCCACAAGGGATGGGAGAGACCGGCAAACGGCAGCGGCATCCATTGGATGAATGCCCAAAGAATGGTCACGCCAAACAGGATCGCGGGGAGCCGGAGGCCCGGTACCGGCAGAAACGGTGCACGCCTTTCGTTGAAGATTGAAAGCGCCGCCCCGATCGCAACCAGCAGTCCGGTTGCCACGCCGATAAGGTTGGCGGGGAGCGGCCTGTTGCTGCCAAGCGGCAGGGGCGCCAGCGCGAGGATCAATATCAGGATGGCAAACAGCAGGCCGGCCAGACGGTCCGTCAATTTATCGGACATGTGCCGTCCTGCGGGCCTGCGATCAGCGTCATGGGTTTGAGCCTGTGTGAATGGTCAACCATTACCCTTCAACCGGCATGCCAGATCGTCATGCCCTGGTTGAACCGGCGCAGAATATCCCGCGAAGTCCGCTCCCGATAGACACCTTTTATTGAGCTCCGATGCCGGCGCGGTCCGGGCGTTGGTTAACCGGGACGGGAACACACCTGCCGGGAAAATACGGCTTACGGAAGGGCGGGGCTTTGCAATGAGCCCGGCCGCGAACTAAACTCTGCCCACCGGCTCAAGAGGTTCTCCGACATGCATCAAGAAGCGATCAGGCCTACTCAGGATCGCTTGCCGGTGGTCAATTTCCTGGGCATCGGCCCGCCGAAATGCGGCACGACATGGCTCGACCTGCTGCTGCGGAACCATCCGCAGATCGTCATGCCGGAACATCAGAAAGAGGTGTTCTTCTTCAGCCGTTACCATGATCGCGGCCGGGACTGGTATGAGGGTCTGTTCCAGCCCCGCGGCGAAGGCGGTGCCACCGGCGAAATATCGACGAACTATATCGGCCATGACGAAACGCTGGCGCGGATCGCGGCCTACAATCCGGATGTGGGCATCATCATTCTTCTGCGCGATCCTTTCCGGCGCATGGTTTCGCATTACCGGATGCTGCTCGAGAATGCGGTGGCCGATGGAAGCCTGACCGAGGTGGTCGAAGCGCATCCTCATCTGATCGAATACAGCCGCTACTCGGAACGCCTTGCGGCGGTCGCCCGGAATTTCCGCCGCGACCGCATATTCGTCGCCATATATGAGGAAATTTTTTCGAGCGATGCCGCGCAGGAAAAATTCCTGACGGAGCTTGCAGGATTTCTGAATGTCGATGCCGCCGCGATGCTGGCCGCACGGCCGGAGGGCCGTGTCCGCGAAACGAAAGGAGCGGCGCGCTCGCCCGGCCTGACGCGATTTGCAAAGAAGGTCCGACGGAAGCTGCGCGACCATGACCTGGAATGGCTGACGGATTGGTTGCGCCGTATCGGCATCGACCGCAGCGTCTTTCTCAAGAAGGAAGGCGGCAGTGGCGTGACGCCTGCAGAGACGGAGAAGTTTTCCCGGGATTTCGAAGTGGACCGGACGGCCGTGGAGGCCTATCTCGGGCGGCCGATTCCTCTTTGGGAGGGCCGGTGACGTCATGAGGATCAGAATCAGGATCCCGAAAATCGGACCGTACGCACTGCTCCTGATCGCGGCGATCGCGCTTGCGCCCGTCTATGTGTTCCCGAGCGGGCTGCCGCAGCCCGGTGATTTTCTGATGGTGCTGTGGATTGTCGTGACATTCTTCACGATGAGCAGGCAAGGCTCCCGCGTCGCTATCTCTCCTGACGCCAAATTCGCCGTGCTTGCCTATCTCGCATTCGTCGTCTGGGTCTGGACCGTTTCGCTGGTCAACGGGATTATTCATGAGGATGCGGGTATCGCGTTCGCGCCCCTTTTCTACACCTTCAACTTCCTTGTCTTCACCGCTTTCACCATCAAGGCGGCCCAGGACCACGAAGGCTTCCGGCGCCTGCTGGTGCTCGCTCTCATGCTTTGCGCGTCGGTGCTCTTCCTCCTCGTCGTGACGGGATATGATGCGGAGCGCATGCGCCAGCTCGGCGGGTTCAACAATCCGAACCAGCTCGGATATTTCTCGGTCCTGCTGCTTGCGTCCTTTGCCGTGATTGCGGACAGGCGCGAGATGCTCGGTATCTCGGGGCTTGTCGTCGCGGTGTGCTGCATCTTCGGCGTCATGGGCTCGGTGTCGTTCGGTGCCATCGCGGCGCTTCTTGCCGTTCTCGGCGGCGCTGCCCTGAAAATCCTCAGGGGCAACCCTTTCAAGACGGTGACCCAGCTTCTGCTGGGCGCCTTTGCCCTTGTCGCCGTATTCGGTCTCGTGCTGGGCGACTTCATGGTCACGCGGTTCCAGGCGGCGATACAGCGCTCGGCGAGATTTGACAACAAAGTGAACATGGAAGGTTTCCGGGGATACGACCGTATCTTCGACTACGACTACTACCTGCTCTTCGGCGCGGGCGAGAAGGGTCTGTGGCGCTTCGGCACGACGATCGAGCTTCACTCGTCCTTCGGCACGATTGTTTTCTCATACGGTATCGTCGGGATCCTTCTCGTCCTCGTTCTGGTGATCGCCGTGTTCCGCCGCGTACCGCTCCATGTTCTGGCCATTGCAGTCGGTCCGGCGCTTTATCAGGTCACGCATCAGGGGCTCCGCACGACCTTCCTCTGGATATTCCTGGCGCTGGTCCTGTCCTACGGGGGGCGCGCTGCGCACAGGGTCGTCAAGCGGCCGGCAGTGGCGCGGACACCCGTGATGGGGACCCGGTTTGGCTAGGCATCTCCGGCGTCTGTTCGAAGGCGATGGATTGCGTGCCCTGCTGCTGCGCGGCGGCGTGGGAAGCATGGCGGTCAAGATCGCCAGCGTGGGTCTCGCCTTCGGCGTATCGGTCGCGCTGGCCCGTCTGCTCGGTCCAGCAGGCTATGGCGTCTATTCGTTCGCCCTGGCCGTTCTGACCATCGTCGCGCTGCCGGTGCAGGTCGGATTGCCGCAGCTCGTGGTCCGTGAAACTGCCAAGGCGCAGGCAGATGCCGACTGGCCGCTGATGCGCGGCTTGTGGCGCTGGGCGTCCCTCGTGGTCCTTGCGCTTTCCGCTGTGTGTCTCGCCGGCCTTGGCGTCGCATATCTGCTGCTGGACAGTTCGCCGAGACTTGAGACGCTTGTCGTCGGCGCTGTGCTGGTGCCGTTCATTGCATTGGGGAATCTCAGATCGGCGAGCCTGCGAGGCCTTCGGATGGTCGTGTTCGGCCAATTGCCGGAAAGCATCATTCGCCCGCTGGCGCTTCTTCTCGTTCTGCTTGTGCTCGCCGCCGCCGGCACTTTCGGGCCGATCGGCACGCCGCAAAAGGTGATGGGCTGGTATGTGCTGGCGGCGGTCGTGTCGTTTTTCTTAGGGGCAGTGCTGCTTTACAGGTTCAGTCCTGCAGAAGTGCGGCAGACACGCACGTCGCGGCAGATGCCGCGCGAGTGGATCGGAGCGATGATACCGCTCGCCCTGATTGCCGGACTGCAGCTGATCAACAACCAGGCAGACATAATCACAATCGGCATTTTTCGCAGCGATGAAGAAGTCGGGATCTACAAGGTCGTCTACCAGATCGGACTGCTCGTGATTTTCGGCCTGCAGGCCATGAACCTTGTGCTGCAGCCGCATTTCGCGCGGCTCTACCGGCAAGGAGACATGAAACGGTTGCAGAGGCTGGTCACGCTCAGCGCGCGTATCATTCTCCTCCTCGCCTTGCCGCCGGTTATCGTCTTTGTTCTGTTCGGCGCTCCCATTCTTGGCTTCGTCTTCGGGGAGGCCTATCGGGAGGGAAGTCTGGCATTGGCCATCCTTGCTGCCGGGCAGCTGGTCAATGCAGCCATGGGATCGGTCGGCTTCCTGTTGAACATGACGGGGCATGAGCGCGACACGCTTGTGTCGGTCCTTGTGTCGGCCTCCGTCAACATTCTGCTGAACTTCGTTCTCGTGCCGTCTTACGGTATGACAGGAGCTGCCATCGCGACGGCGGTATCCCTGGTGATCTGGAATGTCATGATGCGCTTTGCGGTCATCTCCCGTATCAATATCGAACCTTCAGCTTTCGGAAGGTGAGTCATGTCCGTCACGAAACCGGTTCCGATACCTAATACTTTTCTTGCCGGCGCCCCGAAATGCGGAACGACCTCGCTTGCAAACTGGTTGTCTGAACATCCGGATATCTTTCTTCCCGCGAAGAAGGAGCCGCATTTTTTCAATGCAGAGCTGAATAATTGCGGCAGCTTTGCCTCTTATCTCAGCCTGTACGAGGGTTGCCCTGCGAGCAAAAAGATACTGCTCGATGGTTCCACCAGTTACTTCACGTCGAAGGAATCCATCTCCCGGATTGTCGAAGCGACAAGCGCGCCCAAATTCGTTGTCATGTTGAGAAATCCCGTCGAGCTGGTACGTTCATGGCATTCCGAATGCCTGTTTCTCGCGCGGGAAAATGTGGAAGATTTCGAGGCCGCCTGGAAGCTTCAGGATGAGCGGCGCCAAGGTCGCCATATTCCTCCATCCTGCAAAAGCCCTTCGTCGCTCCTCTACAAGGATCAGGCGATGCTTGGTGCGGCGCTTCGCAATCTTCTCGATGTTGCCGGCCGGGAGAACGTCTTTTGGCTTTACCTCGGCGACATGATTGCCGATCCGCGAAAGGCCTATCTGAGCGTGCTGGAATTTCTCGGTGTCAAAGATGACGGGCGCACAGAGTTTCCGGTTCTGAACAAGGCAAAGACGCATCGCTTTCCGATGTTGAATCGCCTGTTCAGGGTTTTCGGGGGCTTGCGGCGGCGTCTCGGCCTTCCGGGCATCGGAGCATATGCGCTTCTCAAGCGGCATGGACGGGTCGAAAAGACGAACAAGGAAATTTCGGATGAGTTCAAGATGGAGCTCTATCGTGAATTCGAAACGGATATCGCTCTTCTGCAGGAGCTGACCGGCCGTGACCTGCGCCGATGGAATCCGGCCCTCCGCCCATGATCAATGAACGCTCCATATCGGTCGTGATACCGACCTATCAGCGGCACGAGGAAGTAATCCGCGCTATCCGCTCCGCCTTGTCGCAGACCCTGCACCCCCTTGAGGTGATCGTGGTCAATGACGGTCCGGATGCGGAAAAGGCACGCTTGATCGGCGAGTTGAGCGAGCCATCGGTAAGGTTTCTCGAAGCGCCGCGGAGAAAGAACGCTTCGGCCACCAGAAATTTCGGCATAAGGCAAGCGAAAGGCAACTGGATCGCGCTGCTCGATGACGACGATATCTGGCTGCCGAAAAAACTGGCGGCACAGTTCGAGGCGCTGGACAAGTCGGGCAAGGCAGAGGCCGTGATTGCGGGAGTAGAGGCGGTCTTTTCGAACGAAAAATTCCTCTCGAAGCGCCCGCGGAAAATTATGCCCGACGGTACGCCGGTCGACCAGATTCTCTTTGGTGGTGCAGGGGGGCTTCATACCTCGACCTTGATGGCGCCTGCGCGTGTGTTCGGCGAGTTTCCGCTGGATGAAACCCTCGAGCGGCATGAAGACTGGGATTGGTTGATGCGTGCCACCACCGTTGTGCCGCTTGTCGTGAGCCGAGCGGTCATATGTGAGAGGCATTTGAAGCCCGGTGAGGGGCTGAGCAGGCCCGGTGGATTTGCCAATACGCAGAGTTGGTATGAAAAGCGAAAGACTTTGATGACCCCGAAGGGCCGCGCGCGTTTCGTGGCGGGAATTTTGAGCCGCAAGGCTGCATATGACGGGCGCCTGGCAGCCGTTCCATGGATATTCCGTGAACTGTGGCATCTGAAACCCACGGGACTGAAGACATTCCTCCTCGCATTGCGGCCATGGATTGTTCCTTCCTCCGTCCGGCGATTTGTGAGGCTGACCCTTGCGCGATGAAGTGGATAAGAGGGCGAACTTCTTCATTCTGGGCGCCCCGAAATGCGGGACGACGTCGCTCGCCCAGTGGCTGTCCGAGAATCCGGCCGTATATGTTTCGCCGGTCAAGGAGCCGCATTTCTTCAGCACCGATCTCGGCAACCGGAATGTGAAGTCGCGGCAAGAATATGAAAGGCTGTTTAGCGAGGTAAGGCCGTCGCATATCGCGGTGGGAGAGGCATCGACCTGGTATCTCTATTCCCGAGATGCGCTGGCGAACATCCTTGCCTACAACCCTGACGCCAAATTCATCATCATGAGCCGCGATCCGGTGGAGATGGCGATATCCCTCCATCATCACAATCTCAGGAAAATGAACGAGGACGAGCCCGATTTCATGCGCGCCTGGGAATTGCAGCCGGCGCGCCAAACCGGGAAATCCATTCCGCCAAAATGCAAGGAAGCAGCCTTTCTGCAATATCTGGCGGCATGCTCTCTTGGCGAGCAGGTGGGCCGGTTGCTTGGGCGGGTCGAGCCCAGCCGGATATTGCATATCTCGCTCGAGAGCATGCAGGAGAATCCGCGGCAGGAATACCTGCGGGTCCTTGGCTTTCTCGGTGTTCCTGACGATGGAAGGCAGAGCTTTCCAGTGGCCAATCAGGCCCGGGGCCGCCGAAGCCTGGCGCTTCAGGCGATGATCAGACTGGGGGTGCGGTTGAAGCGGTCCATCGGGCTGCATCGCGGCTGGGGCCTCGCGCGCTTCAATGAGCGCGAGCAGGAGAAAACCGAGATGCCCGAGGCAGACAAGAAGCGCATCGCCGGCGCCTTCGAGGCCGATCTTGCGCTCCTGCATTCGCATCTCGAGCGGTTGCGGCCATCTTCGACTGCGTCACTCAAGCCATGAGACGGGGTAGACCTTGCGCCTGACCTTTGTTCTCGATAGCCGGTTCTATCTGCGCGACGATGGCGTCTATGCGCAGGACCAGTTTCCGCAATCCTACTGGCAGCGGTTCCTCGATGTGTTCGATACCGTCACGGTCGTGGCGCGGCGCGGCACGCTGCCGCCGGGCGCGCGTGTCGACCGGTTCAACCTGAGCAGCCGCGAGGGTGTCGACTTCCGGCTGCTCGACAATCTGTCCTCGCTCAAGGGGCAGGCGCTCGGGCGGCGGCGCATCCGGCGGCAGATGGCCGAGGCTATCGCGCAAGGCGATGCCGTGGTGGTGCGGCTTCCGAGCGAGAACGGTCTCCTTGCCATTCGCGTGGCGCGCGAGCTTGGCCGCCCCTGCGCGATCATGCTGACGGGCTGTCCGTGGGACGGCTTGTGGAATCACGGGCGCTTCGCGGGCAAGCTTTATGCGCCCATCATGGCCTGGCGGGTGAGGCGGGCAGCGCGGCGCGCGCGCTTCGTCTGGTATGTCACGCAGCATTTTCTGCAGCGGCGATATCCGAGCCCCGGCGCCGTTACCGCGTCGATCTCGAATGTCGAGATCGCGGCGCCCGAGCCGGATGTTCTGGCGCGCCGTCTTCGCCGTATCGCGGAATCTCGCAGTCCTGTCGTATTCGGCCTGATCGGCAGCCTGAAAACGCAGGTGAAGGGCGTTCACATCGCGCTCGCGGCGTTTTCGCAGGTGAAGGACAGGCTTCCGCCGTTCGAATTTCGCGTGCTGGGCGGCGGCGATGCAGCGCCCTGGCGCAAGATGGCGGATGAGCTGGGGCTCGGGGGGCAGGTTGTACTCGAGGGCTCGCTTCCCTCCGGCGCGCCGGTCATGAACTGGCTTGACGGCATCGACATCTATCTTCAGCCGAGCCTCAAGGAAGGTCTGCCGCGCGCCCTGATCGAGGCCATGAGCCGGGGGTGCCCTGCCATCGCGTCGCGTTGCGCGGGCATTCCCGAACTCCTCGACGAGAATATGCTGTGCGAGCCGGGAGATGCACAGGGGCTTGCGCGGCTGCTGCTGCGGTACGGCGACGATACGGAATGGAAGCGGGCGCAGGCGGAGCGAAACTGGAATGCCGCGAAGGACTATGCGATGGATGAACTGACAAGCCGCCGCAAGGCCTTTCTCGGCGCATTGCGCGATGCGGCCGCAAGGAGCGGCGCAGAAACATGAGAGGGCCGGCCATGAACCGTCTATCCTTCGTCGTTGTCGGCCCGCAGCGGACGGGCAGTTCCTGGCTCGACAAGGCGCTCAGGGTTCATCCTGGGCTTTTGTTGCCGAAGTTCACCAAGGAGACCTTCTTCTTCGACCAGCGCACGCATGAGGACCCGGCGGCCGCCTATTTCGCGCGCTACTTTCCGGACGCGGCGCCCGGCCAGCTTCTCGGCGAAGTCGGGCCGACCTATTTTCACTGCGCCGCTGCCCGCCGCAGGCTGAAGGAGCTTTTCCCCGATCTCAGGATCGTCATTCTCGTGCGCGAACCGGCCGCCCGCACCTTCTCCCTTTTCCGGCACGAGGTCGCCAAGGGGCGCAGCCCGGACGATCTCCAGCAGGCAATCGATCTCAATCCGGAGATTGTCGAGTCCGGGCGCTATGCCCTCCATTGCAAGGCCTGGCAGGACGATTTCGGCAGCGAGAATGTGCTGCTGCTGGACAATGACCGGATCGCCACCGACCCCGAAGGCGCAATTGCGGCCGTGTTCGACTTCCTCGGTGCCGGCCGCGTACCGCTGCCGGAGGAGCGGCGCGAGAAGTTCGGCGAAGGCAAGGTGCCTCGCTTCCGGTTTCTGGCGAAGACCGCCACCGCGCTGGCGCTTGCCATGCGCCGCGCCGGGCTCGACAGGCTTGTCGAGGCGGGCAAGGCGATGGGGCTCAAGAAAGTGTTCGATGGCGGCGATCTGACCCGGCTGCATGCATCGCCCGATGAGCGCGCCCTGCTTGAGCGCATTCACGCCGAAGACTGTGCATTCTTCCGGGCCTTCAAGGCCGGTCAAACGCGGTAGTAATCGCGGTACCAGTCCACAAAAGCGGTGACGCCGTCCTTCAGCGTGGTTTGCGGGCGATAGCCCGTCAGGCGTTGCAGCAGCGTGTTGTCCGCCCAGGTCGCGGGCACGTCGCCGGGCTGCATGTCGAGAAAATTCTTCTTCGCCTTGCGCCCCGTCGCTTCCTCGATCGCTTCCACGAAGGCCATGAGCTGGACGGGCTGGCCATTGCCAATATTGACGATGCGGAATGGCGCGACGGGCGAGAGGCTGTCGCCCGGCTCGATTTCATCCGCCGTTTGCGGAAGCACGGGAACGACCGGCATCAGTTTCACGATCGCTTCAACAAGATCCGTCACATAGGTGAAATCGCGCTTCATGTCGCCGTGATTGTAGATGTCGATGGGCTCGTCATCGAGAATGGCGCGGGTGAACTTGAAGAGCGCCATGTCGGGCCGGCCCCAGGGGCCGTAGACGGTGAAGAAGCGGAACATGGTGCAGGGCAGGCCGTAGAGATGAGCATAGCTATGCGCCATTGCCTCATTCGCCTTCTTTGTGGCGGCATAGAACGACATCTGCAGATCGGCCTTGTCGGTCTCGACATAGGGCATGCGCGTATTCGCGCCATACACGCTCGAGGTCGATGCAAAGAGCAGATGGGCGGGCGGGACCGCCCGCGCGGCTTCCAGAAGCTCGAACGTGCCGGAAAGGTTCGATTCGACATAAGAGCGGGGCGCATCGATCGAATAGCGCACGCCTGCCTGAGCAGCGAGGTGCACGACGACCGATGGCCGTTCCGTCTCGAGCAGGCGCTTCAGCAGACCAGGTTCCTCAAGGCGGGCCTCGATGGCGCTGAAACTTGCGGAATTCCGGAGCAAGGCATGGCGTCGGCGCTTCAGTTCCACGTCGTAATAATCGGTCATGGCGTCGAGGCCGATAACCTCAATGCCCATCGACAGGAGACGGTGACTCAGGTGATAGCCGATAAAGCCCGCCGAGCCTGTGACCAGTACTTTCTGCATAAGGATGATCCTGACGAGTGCCGGTTATGACCGGCCGAAAACCAGACCGCTCCGAAGGGAGGCGCGGGAAAGCCAATCTTCGATACAACTTTATAATTGTAATGTCGTGCCGGAGTGTATGAAAGTGCTGTTGCTGCGGAAAGCAGGGGGACGCCGTTTCAGAGTGTCTTGGAATTGTCGCAAGTACCGGGTTTCGATATTGCGTTCCATCAGGTTCGTTAACGACGAAGCGAAGCTCAACACGCGCTATCGCTCCAGCCTCATGGCCGCGCTTGAAGCGGAGGGTTGGGCGCTGGAAAGCGATGGCCTTTTCGAGAATGGCAGACCCCGGCTGAAGACGATGCTCGGCATTGCGCTGGGGTTCGGGCCTGCGCTCCTGTCGTCGAACATGAGAACAAACCTGTTCGCCCTGGCGTGCTTCTGGCGCCGTGGGCTGGTGATCCTCAATGGCCTGGGCCGCCATCGGCAGTCTTCTCTGTTGAGACGGCTGGTTCTCCTTCTGCTCGCGGTCAGCCACCGCAAGCGGGTTGCTGTTCAGAACTATGCCGACTATCGCTATTTTTGCCGGTACGGGCGCGGTCCTGCACTGCGATGGGTGCCCGGCTCGGGCGGGACGAAAAAGGAATGCGGACCGCCAGGCGTTTATCTCGTCGTGCAGAGAGACGACAAGCTCGCCTCCGTCGCGGCGGATCTGCGCCGCCTGCTCGGCTCCTTGCAGCTGACGCATCCACTCATTGTCGTGGGCTGCACGGATAGTGCGGCAGTCGCCGCAACTCTGCCGGGTATCCCGGTCGACGTCGTCGGCTACCTTCCATCGTCCGACATCTTCAGGCATGGCGGGATATTCCTGCAGCCCGGCGGCTATGGCGAGGGGTTCCCGCACGCTCTTGCGGATGCGATCACAAGCCGCATGGCGATTCTGATTTCCGACATGGAATATTTGAGGTACGGCTTGCATCGGCTCGGGTGCCGTCTCACTCCCGTTTGCGACGGGTGGAGCCAGCTTGAGGTCCCCGAGGAAGCGCGGCGCTCGGTCACGGCCGAAACCGTGAACAGATCCTATGTTGAGCTACTCACACAGGCAGTACGAAAAGGCAGGGCTTGATCGATGTCCATATGCGTGGTCGGCGGTTCGGGATTTATCGGTACGCGCCTTTGCGACAGGTTCGCCGAAAGCGGCAGGGAATTCGAAATCGTCGACATCGTGACGCGCCGCAAGCATGCCGGACGGACCCGCGAAGCCGACATACGAGACGCCGACGGCCTTCGCCGCGCTTTGAACGGCGAGACGATCGTGCATCTTGCCGCCGTGCATCGCGACGATGTCCGTCCGCTCAGTCTCTATGCGGATGTGAATGTCAGGGGCACCGAAGTTCTTTGCTCGATTGCCGAAGAGAAGGGGATCAACAAGATCGTCTTCACGAGCTCGGTAGCCGTCTATGGTTTCACGGACCCCGAAACCCCTGAAAGCGGCGCGATAAATCCGTTCAACGAATATGGCCGGACGAAATACGAAGCGGAAAAGATCCTGCGGTCATGGCAGGCGAAGGACCCGGCGTCGCGATGTCTTGTCATCATCCGGCCGACGGTTGTCTTCGGCGAGGGCAATCGCGGAAACGTCTACAATCTGCTTAGGCAGATACACAGCGGTGCCTTCCTGATGGTGGGGTCGGGCGAGAACAGGAAGTCGATGGCCTATGTCGGCAATGTCGCCGCTTTTCTCGATCATGTGCTGAATGCCGGGCCGGGCGTGCAGATCTACAACTATGTGGACAAGCCCGATTTCTCGATGAACGAGCTTGTGGCGCTCACGAGGGGTGTCCTCTTCGGCAAGGGGTCGGTGGGATTTCGCCTTCCGGTCTGGGCGGGCCTGGCGGCGGGCGGGCTGCTCGACATTGCTGCGCGCGCAACGGGCAGGACGTTTCCGCTGAGTTCGATCCGCGTCCGGAAATTCACGGCGACCACGACTTTCGCTTCCGCCGCCCATGATTGCGAAGGCTTCAGGGCGCCGTTCCCGATCGAGGAAGGCATAGAGCGGACGTTGAACAGCGAGTTCATCTCTCCTGCGGCGGACCGGGAAATTTTCTTCACCGAGTAATGCCGTAAGTCCCGCTGCTGCCGTAAGGCACAGGTCCGCTACTTCGCGCCAAATCCCGTAAGCATCGTCCTGATCGTCTTCAGGACGATCAGAAGATCGAGCCAGGGCGAGAAATGCTTGATGTAGTAGAAGTCGTAATGGAGCTTCTCCAGCACTTCGTCGGGCGAGGCGACATGGCCCTGCATGACCTGCGCCCAGCCTGAAATCCCCGGCCGCACGATGTGGCGGTAACGATAGAAGGGAAGTTCCTTCTCGTACCACTCGGATAGGGGAACGGCTTCGGGGCGGGGACCGATCCAGCTCATCTCGCCGCGCAGAATGTTCATGATCTGCGGCAACTCGTCGATCCGGGTCTGTCTGAGGAAATGTCCGAGCCGTGTAATCCGGCTGTCTTCCGCCTTGGTGATGGCGCGGTCCCGCTCGTCACCCGCGGTATCTTCCGCCATACGCATGGTTCTGAACTTGTAGAGCGTGAAGACTTCGCCCCGGTAGCCCATTCTCTTCTGACGGAAAATTGCCGGACCCGGCGATTCAAGCCTTATCGCAAGTGCAATGAGCGCAAAGAAGGGCATCAGCAGGATCATGACCACAAGAGCCAGCAGCCAGTCGATTGCCTGCTTTACCTTCAGGTACATGTCGTTCGGGTTCAGCGAGCCGAGCGTATTCTCGGAGAGATGCTCGATCTCTAGGCGTCCGGTCAGGGTCTCCCGCAAATGCTTCACGTCATAGACCGGGGTGCCCGAGACGGCTGCCTCGGCAATACAGCGTTCCCATTCGAGCGGGAAATTGTGCCGCAGGTCGGCGACGATCGCGTCGACCTTCGCGGTAATCGGTCCGGGCGCCTTTATCTCGTGCCATTGGACAGAGCGCAGCGAGAGCAAGCGGTTGGCGTTGCCGCCCGGCACAATGCCGATATTCAGGGTTCGAGTCCGGACCATGACGATCGACATGACAGTAAACCAGACCACCGACAGAAGGTAACTCGCGCCGAAAAAATAGCGGCTGTAGTCCAGGCGGAGAAACAGGAAGAGGATGAGGACGGCGCCGAAGGTTGCGGCGAAAACGGGAACCGAATAGGCGATGCCTTCGGTGCCCGGATAATTAATCAGCCGCCGGAAGAACAGATAGCCAAATACGAGGGCGACAATCGAGCCGGCAACCGTATTCGAAATCACGTTCCGGCCGATCGGCAGATCGTCGAAACCGAACCTGACGATCAGGGGCACGCCGATCGCAAAGAGAATTCCGCCGAGCAATTGCACCCGGTTTCGCAGCAGTGCTTCCTGCAGGAACTGGCGGAAAGAGCGGCGCTCCTGCGCTGAAGCTTTCGGCGCAGAGTCCTCAGGGCTATCTTCGATATGTGCGCTTGTGTTCAACATGCTCACTGAGCCCCGCGCCGCCTCTTGGCCGCCCAGGTTCTACTTGGGATGAAAACGCAGTCTTGCCCCGCCTTGGTCTAGGAAAGACCGTCCAGTGTGCGAGTGCAATATAGTTTTTGTGAATTAACCGAATAATTCACATTTTATCTTGAGCGTCACTCATTCTGCGGTGCATTTGCGTCACACACGCAATTGCTGAAATAAGGATTGTAATGGTTGCCATTTAACCCAGGTTTCAGAACGGGACTTATGATCTCACAACCGGCCGTCCCACCGAGTGATACTCGAAGCCTGCATCCTGCATTTCGGCAGGCGTGTAAATGTTCCGCAGGTCGATGATGAGCGGGCGGCGGAGCAGCGATTTCACGCGTTTCAGGTCCAGCGCCCGGAACTCGTTCCACTCGGTGAGGATCACGAGCGCTTCCGCGCCCTCCATCGTGCCATAGGCGTCATCGGCCCAGTTCACATGAGGCAGCAGCTGCCGCGCTTCGTGCATGCCCTCCGGATCGAAGGCGGCGATCGCGGCTCCCGCCTTCTGAAGTGCGGGGACGATGTCGAGGCTCGGCGCATCGCGCATGTCGTCGGTGTTCGGCTTGAAGGTCACGCCGAGCACGGCGATGCGCTTGTTCGTGAGGTCGTTGCCCAAGGTTTGGGCGATACGCTCGGCCATGCGCTTCTTGCGGGTGTCGTTCGCGTGGACGACGGCATCGACGATTGAAACCGCCGTTCCGAAATCATTGGCCGTCTGCAGCAGCGCCTTCGTGTCCTTCGGGAAGCAAGAGCCGCCATAGCCGGGGCCCGCATGGAGGAACTTCTTGCCGATACGCCCGTCAAGGCCGATGCCCCGCGCCACGTCCTGCACATTCGCGCCGGTCGCCTCGCAAAGGTCCGCCATCTCGTTGATGAAGGTGATCTTGGTGGCGAGAAAGGCATTCGCCGCATATTTCGTGAGTTCCGATGTGCGCCGGTCGGTAAAGAGAACAGGCGTTTCATTCAGGAACAAGGGCCGGTAGATTCGCCGCATCACCTCTCGTGCGCGTTCGGAATCCGTGCCGACGACGACGCGGTCCGGCCGCATGAAATCGTCGATGGCGGCGCCCTCGCGCAGGAACTCGGGATTGGAGGCGACGTCGAATTCGAGGTCGGGATGCCGCTTGCGCACCAGTTCCTCCACGCGGTCGCCGGTGCCGACGGGCACGGTCGACTTGTTCACGATCACCGCATAGCCATCGAGATTATCGGCAATCTCCTCCGCCGCCGCGAACACGTAAGTAAGGTCCGCATGTCCGTCGCCGCGCCGGCTCGGCGTGCCGACAGCGATGAAGATCGCCTCTGCCGATTTCACGGCCTCGGCTATGTCGGTGGTGAAGGTGAGACGCCCGGCCTTGGCGTTGTCGCGCACCAGGGTGTCGAGCCCCGGTTCGAATATCGGGATTTCTCCGC
Organism: Parvibaculum sp.; assembly: GCA_019635955.1. Lineage (GTDB taxonomy): Bacteria > Pseudomonadota > Alphaproteobacteria > Parvibaculales > Parvibaculaceae > Parvibaculum. The sequence goes on along the minus strand of JAHBYL010000002.1, from coordinate 37,339 downwards.
GCTTCAGGCGCTCGATCTTGCCCGCATCCTTGTCCACACAGACGACATCATGCCCGAACTCCGCAAAGCAGGTCCCGGAGACGAGGCCCACATAGCCCGTACCGATCATAGCGATTTTCATGGAGGAAAACTCTTCGGTTCAATATCCGGATGAATATTACTTGCCGTTCAGCAAAGCTTCCGCGACAGGCCGGAACTTCGGGGCAATGTCGGCGCGGGAAAGGGCAAGGGCGACATTGGCCGACAGGAAGCCGATCTTGTCGCCGCAATCATATGTCGTGCCCTCGAAAATGTATGAGAAGAAATCCTGCTCGCCCATCAGCGCGATCATGGCGTCGGTGAGCTGGATTTCACCGCCGGCGCCCGGCTTCTGGGTCGCGAGTTTCGCAAAGATTTCCGGCTGCAGGATATAGCGGCCCGAAATGATGAGATTGGAGGGCGCATCCTCCTGTTTCGGCTTTTCGACCATCCCAGTAATCCGGCTGGTGCGGTCGTCGAATTTCTGGTCGAGCGCGACCACGCCATAGCGGTTCACATGCTCGTGCGGCACTTCCTCCACCGCGATCACATTGCCGCCATGGGCCTTGTAGACGTCCATCATCTGCGCAAAGCAGCCCCGGGGGGCATGGATCAGCATATCAGGCAGCGCAAGCAGGAAGGGCTCGTCGCCCACGATGTCGCGCGCGCACCAGACGGCATGGCCGAGGCCCAAGGGCTCCTGCTGGCGGACGAAGCTTGCCGCGCCCGCTGCCGGGCGGCTCGGTTTCAGCATCTCGATTTCGGCCGTCTTGCCGCGCGCCTTCAGCGTCGCTTCCAGCTCATAGGCGAGGTCGAAATGATCTTCGATCGCGCCCTTGCCGCGCCCCGTCACGAAGACGAAATGCTCGATCCCGGCTTCCACCGCCTCCTCGACCGCGTACTGAATGACGGGCTTGTCCACCACGGTCAGCATTTCCTTCGGGACCGCCTTGGTCGCGGGCAGGAAGCGGGTGCCGAGGCCGGCGACGGGGAAGACGGCTTTGCGGGGCATCAGGGGCATGGGGGGATCAACCGGTGTGTGGCAGGATGTGACAGCTAAGTAACTCATTTCAGTGGGGAATTTAGCCCCACGCAAGGGTTTTTGGCACGGGCGGCGGTTCGCCGCAAGTAACCGGCACAGCCCCTGTTCCCGTTGGGGTAAAATCCATGTATCTAGAGACGCCTTCGGACCCGAGGCGTTTCACGGGCCGGTCGGGGGCAGTGTGCCGGCGTATGAAGCCGGCCCTTGAGTGTCCATCTCGGGAGAATACCGGAATATGACGAAGCGGGTCGCGCTGATTACGGGTGTCACAGGTCAGGATGGCAGCTATCTGGCCGATTTGCTCGTCTCCAAGGGTTATGAGGTTCACGGGCTGATGCGCCGGTCCTCGTCGCTCAATACCGACCGCGTCAATCATCTCTACAATGAAGACCAGGCGGGTTCCGGCATCCGGATGCATTTCGGCGACATGACCGATGGCGGCAGCCTTTTCCGCGTGCTGAAGGATGTGAAGCCGGACGAGGTCTATAATCTTGCCGCGCAGAGCCATGTGAAGGTGAGTTTCGACAAGCCCGAGTATACGACCGACGTGAACGCGACCGGCGTGCTCCGCCTCCTCGAGGCGATCCGTCTCCTCGATATGGGCGAGAACGTGCGCTTCTATCAGGCGTCGACCTCCGAACTCTTCGGCAATGTGCAGGAAACCCCGCAAAGCGAGACGACGCCCTTCCGGCCGCGCAGCCCTTATGCGATTTCCAAGCATTTTGCCTTCCAGACGGTGGTGAACTACCGCGAGGCCTATGGGTTCCATGCCTCGAATGGCATTCTCTTCAATCACGAGGGGCCGAACCGCGGCGAGAATTTCGTGAGCCGCAAGATCACGCGCGCCGTCGCCGCGATCCATCACGGGCTCCAGGACCGCCTCTATCTCGGCAATATCAATTCGCGCCGCGACTGGGGCCATGCCCGCGACTATGTCGAGGGCATGTGGCTCATGCTCCAGAAGGAAATACCGGGCGATTATGTTCTCGCCACAGGCGAGGAACATTCGGTCCGCGATTTTGCCGAACTCGCCTTCGATATGGTCGGCCGTCCGATCGAGTGGGAAGGAACCGGGCTTGAGGAGAAGGGCATCGACCGGAAGTCGGGCCAGGTGCTGATCGAGGTCGATCCCTCCTATTACCGGCCGGCGGAAGTGAACTCGCTGGTGGGCAACGCGGCCAAGGCGCGGGACGAACTCGGCTGGACGCACAAGACGAGCTTCAAGGAGCTGGTCGCGGAAATGGTCGAGGCGGATCTCCGCCGCATGGGCGCGGGTGCCGCTGCCGCCGCGCGCTGACACTACCGCCGAGTCACTTTGCCGCAGCCGCTCCCGGTCCGCTAATATAGGACAATAGGTCCGGGGCAGGTTGGACAGGGGCGGAGGTGCGGCGGATGGGCGGCAAGCATGAAGGCCGGGTGATCGACAGGTCCGAAGGGATCGACGTCATCGCATGCGAGAGTTGCGGCTTCATCCATATCCAGCCTTTGCCCGATGCTGAAGCGCTCGAGCGCGACTACCGCGACAATTACTACGAAGACGAAGCGCGGGACCGGCTTGCCTATTACGAGCGGGACCGCGACTGGTGGATGATTTCCCATGGCGATGTGCTGGCGGAAATCACGGACCGGATGGCGCCCGGCGCGGGGCGGCGATTGCTCGATGTGGGCTGCGGTGGCGGGCTCTTCCTTGAAGCAGCGAAGGCCGAGGGCTGGCAGGTGCTCGGCGTCGAGCCCGGCCGGGCGGCGGTCGAGCATTGCCGCTCGAAAGGGCTCCACGTCCTGCAGGACACATTCGACGGCGCGGCACCCGGGCTACCGGCGCCCTTCGACGTCGTTCATATGCGCAATGTGCTTGAGCATGTGCCGGATCCCTCGGCGATGATCGCGAGGGCGGCCGGTCTGCTCGCTCCGGGCGGGCTTCTCCTCGCCATCGTGCCGAACGATTACAATCCGATCCAGAAGGCGTTGCGCGACCATGAGGGTTACCGGCCCTGGTGGGTCGCGGTGAAGCATCACCTCAATTATTTCGATTTCGAAAGTCTCGAGCGGCTCGCCGCGCGACACGGGCTCGAGCCCCTTTCGCGCTTCTGCAGCTATCCGATCGATCTCTTCCTTGCGATGGGCGACAATTATGTCGAGACGCCCGCGCTTGGCCGTGAAAGCCATTTGAGGCGTGTGCGGATGGAGACGCTTTTCGAGGCGTCCGGCCTCGCGGCGACACGGCGGGCGCTCTACCGCTCATTCGCCGATGCCGGTCTCGGACGCGAGGCCTGCATCATCGCGCGACGGCCGGCGTGAGGCGCCATGAAAATCGAATTCATCACCAACGCCTCATTCAATGTCGAGCTTGCCGACGGGCGGACGATTCTCACCGACCCCTGGTATTCAGACGGCATCTATCACGGCATCATCTTCAACTATCCGCCGATACCGGAAAGTCTTAAAGCACGTATCCTTTCAGGCCGTCCCGACTACATCTATGTGAGCCATATTCACGGTGATCATTTCGATCCGCCGACGCTTGCGCATTTTTCGAAAGAGACGCCCGTCCTGATCGGCAAATTTCCGACGCCCGCGCTTTCGAATGCGATCCGGAGCCTGGGGTTCACCGATATACGCGAGCTGCCCTTCGGCGAGCTTTCGAATGTCGACGGGATCGAGCTTTGCATTTTCGATCAATTCTCGGGGTCGAATGACGATCTCGAAAACGAGACGAACTTGCCCATCGATACCTCGATATTCATCCGGGACAGCGACGGCACGAGCCTCTTCCACAATGTCGATAATCCGATTCAGTTGCGCCACGCCGAGGAAATCGGCCGCCGCTTCGGTCCCATCGATGCAGCGATCCTGCCTTACGCATCGGTGAGCGTCTTTCCGGCGATGTTCGGCCAATACACCCACGACGGAAAAATGCGCCGGGTAGAAGCCTTGATGACGGGCCGCGTCGCGAAATTCCGCGAGCTTGCCGTTGCAATGGGGGCTCGCAAGTCGATCCCGGCGGCGGGGTCCTTCGTGTTCGGCGGCAAGGCGGCACCGCTCGCGGTTTATCAGTGCCAGGCGGTGCCGGCACGGATCGAGGAATTATGGGCGGAAGCCGGGCTCTCGCCCGACCGGCTGTTGCAGCTTGCACCGGGCGATCGTCTCGATCTGTCATCGGGCGGGGTCGAGCAAAGGGAACCCGGAGCCCTCCGCCACTTCTCTGTCGACGACCGGATCGCCTATGCACGGACACTCGCCGACAGGCCCTGCGATCTCGATCTGATCCGGGTCCCGAAGACCATGCGCATCTCATGGCGCTCGCTGGTCGGCAAGGCACGCGCCTCCATGTGGGCGCGCCAGCAGCAGCTCGGGATCTCGCCTGCGATCGATATCGTCCTCGTTATCGAAGGGACGGAGGGGGTTCCGCTTCCCGGGAAGGGACCTCTGGAGCTCCGCATGCCGCTCGACCGGCCCGATCTCGCGCCGGCGGGTGAGCCCGTGCCGGCCGGGCGGGACTGGCTGCGCTTCCGCATGAGCACCAATGTGGCGCTGGCGGTGCTCCTCGGTATATCGGCCTGGGGCGTCGCCGAATATCACATGATCATCGACCGGGACCCCGACCGGTTCGACCCCGCGGTCGGCACACTGCTCGGCTATTTCAAGCTCTAGGCCGGGCCCGCCATCCTTTCAATTCCGGGCCCTTCCGGCGGCGGTTAACCCAAAATCCGGGCCCTTGGTGAATTCCCGGTTGCCATGGACTAGAATTTGCGGCACCCGCTCTTTCCGGGGGCAAAACAGGCGATATCGGGCGGAACGGCAGGTGCCATGATCTATCCAGTGATACTTTCAGGCGGCGTCGGGTCGCGCCTCTGGCCCATCTCGCGCTCGCTCTATCCAAAGCAGCTCCTGCCGCTTGTCTCCGACCGCGCCATGATGCTCGAGACCGCGCTCCGGGTAAGCGACCGAGCACGCTTTGCAGCGCCCCTCATCGTCTCGAATGACGAGCACCGTTTTATCATCGCGCAGCAGATGCGGGAGGCGGGCATCGCGCCGCTTGCCCATATTCTGGAACCGCAGGGGCGGAACACCGCGCCGGCCGCTGCCGCCGCCGCCGCCTTTGTGCAGGCCATCGATCCGAAGGGCATCCTCCTCATTCTGCCGGCGGACCATCACATCGCCGATGTGGCGCGCTTTCTCGAGGCCCTGGCCAAGGGTGAGAAGCTTGCCGAAGCAGGCCATCTCGTGACTTTCGGCGTCTTGCCCTCCGGCCCCGAGACCGGCTATGGCTATATCAAGCGCGGGGCGGCGCTTGCCTCGGGCGAGGCTTTTGCCGTCGAACGCTTCGTGGAGAAGCCCGATCTCGAGACCGCGAAATCCTATCTGGCCGAAGGCGGTTATGATTGGAATGCGGGGATTTTCATGTTCCGCGCCGACACGATCCTTGAGGAAATGCGCCGCCACTGTCCCGAGATCGCCGCACGCGCCAGCGAAGCCGTTCTGAAAGGTGCCCGCGATCTCGATTTCCTGCGGCTCGATGCCGATGCCTTCGCGGCCTGTCCCTCGAACTCCATCGATTACGCGGTGATGGAGCACGCCTCCAATGTCGCGGTCGTCCCCGTCGATATGGGCTGGAGCGATATAGGCTCGTGGAGCGCGCTCTGGGAGATCGGCGGCAAGGATGTGCAGGGCAATGTCCTCTCGGGTGATGTCATCGCCGCCGATACGAAGAACTGCTATGTCCGCGCCGAAAACGGTCTTGTGGCGACGGTCGGTGTCGAGAATCTCATCATCGTCGAAACAGGCGATGTCATCCTCGTCGCCTCGCGCGACAGGGTGCAGGAGGTGAAGTCGATCGTCGACCGGCTGGCCTCGCAGGGCCGGACCGAGCACCAGCTCCATACGCGCGTTTACAGGCCCTGGGGTTACTATGAGAGCCTCGATGCCGGGGAGCGGCACCAGGTAAAACACCTGATGGTGCATCCGGGCGCGGCTCTCTCGCTCCAGATGCATCATCACCGCGCCGAGCATTGGGTGGTCGTGAAGGGCCGCGCTGAGGTGACGGTCGGCGACAAGATCAGTTTTCTAGAAGAAAACGAGTCCGTCTATATACCGCTCGGCACGACGCATCGCCTCGCCAATCCGGGGGCCGAGCCGCTCAGCATCATCGAGGTTCAGTCAGGCGCTTATCTTGGCGAGGACGACATCGTTCGCTTCGACGACGTCTATGGCCGCGAGGTAAAAAAGCCGGCGGCGGAGTAAGGGCCATAGTGCTGCCTCATATCTGATGCTTGTTGCAGCCCTTGCGATCCCGGCGCGCGCGGTCGCCCGGAGGCCGAATTCAAACTCATCGTTGCAAGGCGTTTCGTGTGACTCCTGAGCGTTCTCGTCAACTCACATTCTTCATCCGGACACTCTGGCTCGTCATTTTCGCGGCCACCCTGTTCGGTTCGCTCTCGACGTCGGTTGGACCGCCCGCGCTTTTTCCTTACGCAGACAAGCTATTCCATTTCGGCGCTTGGGCGACGCTATCGGGCCTCGCCTTTTTGGCCTTTGCCGGACGCTATAACCGGCTCGCTATCCCCTCCGCCCTTCTGGTAGCGAGCGCCCTCATAGAGGTCGCTCAGACCTTCATTCCCGGCCGGTCGGGTTCTTTCGACGACCTCGCTGCCAACGCGCTCGGTGTGGCGCTGGGAAGTCTCGTCGGGCTCGTGTTGCGCCGGCCGCTTCTCGCCTGGCTCGGATAGCAGGCCGGGGGCCTGCGCCCGCTTTGATCGGCGTTGGCGGGACATTCCCGCCGATGATGCACGGCGCTTTCCCCCTCGTTCCCGCGGCCCTTTATCACTCAGAAAAATGCGCTCGCATCACCGCCGGAAATGGGCGAATTGTGGCTCCTTCATCGAAGCAATACTAAATATAGAATCGCATATTCGCAGAATCTATATTTCACTTACGCAGAACAAGCATCCAAACAAGGCTCTTGTTGAAAGCAATGTTTTAGACGTTAACCATGTTCTTCTTTGTCTCTTGAAAGGGGGGAACATGACGAGCTCGTTCATATCCGATGCAACCGCGGACTTCATTGAAGCCGTTCAGGCGGTTGAGACGACCGATGCATTGCTCCAGCTCATGCAGGTAACGCTCAAATCCTTCGGGGTGCGTTATTTCACGCTCTACGAGTTTACCGGCTCGACAGAGAAGGGGGCCCTCGGCAATTACCCGACCGAATGGGGCGCGCGCTATGCCGAGCGGCGCTATGAATATCGCGATCCCGTTGCGCAAAAATTATTCCGGGACCGACAAGGCATTTTCTGGGATGAGCAGGTCTTGCGCGAGGAGGGCGTGTTGCGAGGACAGAATGCCCGGGTGTTTCACGAGGGCGCGACTTTCGGCCTGCAGCAGGGTTACGCACATCTCATCTGCGACCTTCAGGGATTTTCGGCTCTCACGTCCTTCTGCTCCGATCGCGTCGAACGGGACCCGAAAATGCGGCCCGCCATGCATCTCATATCGATCTATATGTACAGCAAGTACAAACAACTAACGACCTGTACGCCTCAAACAGGCGTGCCTTACCTCACGCCGCGTCAGCGGGAATGTCTGCAATGGGTCGCGGCCGGCAAAAGCGAATGGGACATCGCCGCCATCATGAATATCGGGCAGTCCACGGTTCACTCTCATATAGAAAGCGCCAAGCGGACCTTAGGGGTCGCCTCACGCGTTCAAGCGGTCATGGTAGCGCATCGCTTCGGCCTGATTGCGGATGCGCCTGTGGCTTGAGCGGTCTTTGATGTAATTGAATAGAGGCAAATTCAACCTGTCTCTCCCCTAAGTAGCGGAGAGACAGGTTTGGCGCCTAAGCGCCAGTCTCCTCTGGTTTCGTTCAACACAGGGGAGATAAAAATATGTTTCTGCTCATCACCGACCAGAACAAGGCGGAACACGCCGATGTTCTCGACCGCATGCACAGGCTCCGCCACGAGGTCTTCGTCGAACAGCTTAGGTGGAAGGATCTCACCTCGCGGGATGGCCGCGAGTATGACGGCTATGACGTACCGGGTGCGCGCTACATCGTGATGGTCGAGGACGGCGAGGTGGTCGCCTCGGTTCGTCTCCATACGATGGACCGCCCCACGCTCCTGTCCGAGGTCTTTCCGCATCTCGTGGAATTCGAGCCGGTTCCCGAGGGTCCCCGAACGGTCGACCTCTCGCGCTTCATGGTCTCACCTTACGTGAACGATACGACACGGATGGGCGGCCATGGTGCTGAGATCATCGCCGCAATTCTCGAGTATGGGGTTGCGGAACGTCTTGATGCCTTTACGGCCGTGATCAGCCCTCACTTTCTTGCGACCGTCCTCCAATGGGGCGTCGAGGCCTATGCGATGGGCTTTCCGGTCGGCGAGGGGCGCGATGCGCATTTGGCCGTGCGCGTCCCCGTGAGCGAACGCCAGGTCTCGCAGGTCTATCACTTCACCCGCAACTACCACCCGCGGCTCATGGAGCCGGCCTTCGTGCGCTGGCATCGCGAGACCTTCGGCTCGATCGCGGCATGCGCGGCTGAGATGCAGCGCGTCCCCGCTGCCGCCGACTAGGCGGGACGGGCCGCGCCGGCCGCACCGTTCCCATGCGGTGCGGCAACCTTCCACCTTCACTATTGGAGCTATCAAATGCACATCATTCAACATCTGGACGCCTCCTCCGGCCTTCAGGACATAGACGAAATCCTCAACCGCGATGGATGCGTCGTGATCGAGGGCCTGCTGCCCGCCGCGACCGCCGACCGGGTCGCGCGCGAACTCGAAAGCTTCTTTCGCGATGCAGAATTCGGGCGCGGCGGGTTCGTCGGCTTTCGCACCAAACGCCTGGGGTCGGTCCTTCGGAAATCCGGTTCCGCGATGCAATTGCTCGCCGCACCCGTCGTCGTCTCGGCCATGGAAAATCTCCTGACACCCTGGTGCGAGCGAATCCAGCTCAACCTCACTCAGGCGATCTCCATTCATCCGGGGGAGAAGGCGCAGATCCTTCATCGCGACGATGAACTCTTCCCCTGCCGGTCGTTCACCGGCGAGATGATGGCGAACGCCATGTGGGCGCTGTGCGACTTCACGGAAGAGAACGGGGCGACCCAGGTGGTGCCGGGCAGCCATCTTTGGCCCCGGGATCGCTTGCCAGAACCCCATGAGGTCGTAAGCGCTGTCATGCCGAGGGGGTCGGTGCTCATTTATCGGGGCTCTCTCATTCACGGCGGCGGCGCCAATCGTTCGAACGAGCCGCGTACCGGTCTCATATGCGGCTACAACCTCGGTTGGTTGCGTCAGGGGGAGAACCAGTACCTCGCCTACCCGCCGGACGTCGCACGCTTCTTCCGGCCGGAAGTGCAGCGGCTCATCGGCTATACCGTGCATCGGCCCAATCTCGGGCTCCACGAATGCAATGACCCGCAGCTTCTCCTCACGCCTCACTGGCGTGGCGACCTCCAGGCGCGGGACTTCCTGACGCCTGATCAGGAAGAGCAGCTCAAGGCGGCCAGGGGATGACGACCCGCCGTCAAAGGCGCCGTGCTGCCAGAGATGCTGAAACGCGCTCTGTCGTCCAGGAGGTCTTGTCAGATCTCCTTACTGTCCAGTGCCGTCTCATCGCACTTGAAGATGCGGTGCCGTTTGAGGATCTCCTCTACTGCCGTCGCCTATTGGCGACGGCAGCTCGTGAAGTGTCACTCTTAGCGGAAGAGAATGGCGAATAGGAGGGGCAGGATTAGACAATGGCTGCACTCTTGTGTTTCACGCGGTCCTTGTTCTGTCAGAAATCCGAAGTAAATGGAGAAGCAGCTCGTTACCTATATCGGAAGAGACCGATAGCCGAGTAAACGGGCTCCGCTCATTCTCTCCATTCCGGCCGGGACTGCGCCACACTTCACGCCGTTCCGGACCCATCTCCTGTTTCTGGCAAGAGAATTTACAGCGACATGGGCGCAGGCTTGCACGCATGCGATCGGCTTCGGTCGCATGACGGTTTGCGATACATGCGAAGAGGAGATGAAACGTGTCACTCAGCGAAACGATCAAGGCATCGGTTTCGGCCGATCAGCCGGGTACGAAGCATGAGGCGGCGAATCAGCGCCGGAGCGACATGCCGGTCCGGCTACTGCGCGCGGGCAATGAAGACATCACCATCGGCGAGAACAGCGTGCTCGAAGGTTCCTTCGAGACTCAGGGGGCGATGTTCGTCGATGGCGCGGCAGTGAATGCCGATCTGAGAGCCACTCAACTCTCGATCGGTGCGACCGGCCGCGTTGAAGGTCAGGCTTCCGTCTTGCGCGCCGAAATCGCGGGCACATTCGACGGCTCGCTCGATTGCGCGGGAGAGGTCATCCTGCGTTCGTCGAGCCGCATCGCGGGCGAGATCAAATGCGCAAGGCTCGTCACGCATCGCGGCGCGGTCATTGCGGCGCAGGTGCGCATTCTCGACGACGAGGAAGACGATCAGGACGGCATGCTCGGTCTTTCGGCAATCCTCCCGCCCAAGGCCGCGCGCCGTTTCTGGAAGCAGCGGAAGTTCCGGAAGCTCGTGCCTGTCGCCTATGGCGTTTTCCTGGCGGTCGGCTCGATGGGGATTGCCTCCCTCTTCCTCTGATCCTTCCGCTTCGCCTGTATGCGTCGGCCGGGCGGCAGCCTCTGCTGTCCGGCCAACCGGCGTTCTGCACGCGAATTGACGGCGGGGCGGGGGGCGCCCAGACTTCCCGGGCCGGATTTCCGCCGTGAGCAAGGGATGCCCCATGAAAATCGCCGATCGCTGGTTCGAGACGCAGTCCTTCGGCGATGGGGTGACGCTCCTTTACGAGCCCCATGTCCATCCCTTCATTCGCTGCAACATCTGGCATGTGGCGGGCCGGGACCGCGACCTTCTTATCGATACGGGCACGGGCGTCGCCTCGCTCCGGGCGGAGGTTGCCAAACTCACGTCAAAGCCGGTCACGGCGGTCGCGACCCACATCCATTACGACCATGTGGGCTCGTTCCATGAGTTCGATTGCCGTCTCATGCATGAGATCGAGGCGCCACTCATGCGCGACTATCGCGAGTTCGCGGCGCTCGATATGGCGCGCTTTCCGGCGGATATCCGGGAGAGCCTTGCGGGCTACGGGCTTTCGCAAGGCGCGGGCGCGCTTGTCGATGCGCTGCCGCATGAGGGCTACGACATCGCCGCCTACAAGGTGCGCTCCGTCGAGGCGACGGGAACGGTGGGGGAGGGCGACCTGATCGATCTCGGCGACCGGCATTTTTCGGTGTTTCATCTGCCGGGTCATTCGCCGGGCTCGATCGGGCTATATGAGGCGGCGACCAACACGCTCTTCTCGGGCGATGCGATCTATGACGGGCCGCTGCTCGATGATCTGCCGGGTTCCGACATCGCGGCCTACCGGCGGACGATCAAACGGCTGCGCGACATGGAGGTCGCGACCGTTCATGGCGGGCATGATCCGAGTTTCGGGCGGGAGCGGATGATCGAGATCTGCAATGCATGGCTTCTGCTCCGCGGCTGAGGCTCAGGCGGCAGTGGTCGTGTCCGTCTCGCCGTGCTCTGCCTTCCATACGGCGACGAGCTCGCGATTATCGTGGTCCCAAGGGTGGAAGCCGGGCTTCAACCAGGCAAACCATGCCGGGGCACAGACGCGCCAGGCGCCCGGAAAGACCCATTGGTAGCGCAAGACGCGACCCCACATTTTCGGGTTCCATTGCAGCCCGTCCACCTTCAACAGGGTCCAGATATGCCACATCAGGATCGCGTTGAAGCTCAGCGTGGTCGCAAAAAGCGAAAAGACCCGGATGAGGTAGAAGCCCAGTGGCGAGGTCGTCGATTTCAGCAAATCGAAGGCAACCGATTTATGCTCGGTCTCCTCGATGGAATGCCAGATCCAGAACTCATAGTCCTTTGGCGCGACGCTTTCGCGCAGATGATCTCGTACCCCGATCAGGCAGTCCGAGATGATGGTCGTGTAGTGCTCCAGCGCAACCGTCAGGCCGAGCTGCAGCTTCTTCGGCAGCATGTAGCCGATCTTCTGCATGTCCGCCGAACGCTGCTCGAGCTTCTCCATCGGATAGCCGAAACCCGAAATGCGCTTGTTGTAGAGATGGTGCTCGCGGGAATGGATCGCCTCCTGCGCGAGGAATTCCTTGATCTCGGCCTGCAGCTTCGGGTCCTTCGCTTCGTGGCGCAGCGCGCGCACGGAATCGCAGAAGAAGGTCTCACCCGCGGGGAAGAGCGCCGACAGCGCGTTGAAATAAGCGGAAACCGCAGGGTCGCCATTGTACCAATAGCGATGCTCGCCCCCCTCGAAGCGGATGTTCCTCGCAGTGAATGTGAGCCTGCTCCGGCTTTGGCTCGGGGTCGCGTTCTCGGCGGTCATCTCTCGCCCCAATCCATGAATTCCCGTTTCAGGACACCATATTTTGTCAACATGGCGTCTTCTTCAATTAGTTTGTTTGGCGCCCCACATATCGGCGCGCCGGTTCCGGCGTTCCGGAGCGTATAAGGTTCCGCTCTCTCCGTGTAACGATGGCGGATTCCCGCCGCTCAACAGGTGTCATGGATGAAGATAAGATTCGGCAAATACCGGATCCCCGTGCCGAAAAGCCGCACGGGACGGATCGGGGTCGGGGTATCCCTTTTTATCCTCGGCTTCATTCCGGGGCCACCGGGGCCTGCGGCCATTCCCATCGGGCTGACCATCCTTACCATCGACAATCCGCGCGGGCGGCGCTGGCGGCGCGTCACAATCGTGCGGGTCGGCCGCCGCTGGCAGGGCTGGCAGGCGAAAAGGCGAATGCGCCGCCCGGCAAAGGACGGCGCATCCGGCAATGGCGAGGTTCTCTAGGCGTCAGCAGGCGCCGCGGCGCAGCAGAACGGCCGGAAACGTCTTGAACATGATGGCGATGTCCTGCCAGAGCGACCAGTTCTTCACATACCAGGCGTCGAGCTCGACGCGGCGCATATAGGTCGTCTCGTTGCGGCCACTCACCTGCCAGAGGCCGGTGATGCCGGGTTTCGCGGAGAGGTAATATTCCGCGTCCTCGCCATAGCGCAGCACTTCCGAATAGGTCACCGGGCGGGGCCCCACAAGGCTCATCTCGCCGCGGATCACATTGATGAGCTGCGGCAGCTCGTCGAGGCTCGTCTTGCGCAGGAATTCGCCGACCGCCGTCACGCGAGGATCGTCGCGGAGCTTCTGGTCGCGCGCCCATTCCGCGGCGGCCTGCGGGTTGCTCTCCAGATGTGCCTTCAGGATTGCATCGCCGTCGACATGCATGGTGCGGAATTTCCGGCACATGAATTCGCGGCCCTTCTCGCCGACGCGGCGATGGGCGAAGAAGGCCGGACCGTCATCGAGACGGATCAGCATGGAAACGATCCAGAAGAAGGGTGCAAGCACGGCGAGCGCAAGGCTTGCCACAACGAGGTCGAAGCTCCGCTTCACGATGCGCGACATGGGCCGGTTCAGATTATCGGCCAGCGTCAGCATCACGAGGTCGTGGCTGAAGAAATTGCCCGTCTCGAGCGCCATGACGCCGATGCCCTTCACCGGCGGGATGATCGAGAAGGCGATGCGGGCGCGGTGCAGCGCGCGCAGGATGTGATCGAGGCGGCCCATCTCCTCGGGCGAGGGGGCGAGCACGACAAAGCGGGCGCCATGGCGGTCGCAGGCGAGCTTCAGCGCGGCGGAGAGCTGGCCGCCGGCCTGATAGAGCAGGCTGGTGGGGCGCGCGGCGTTTTCCTCCGACGTCAGTTCACCGAGGTCGATCGCGCCGGCAATCTCGTAGCCCAGATAGGGCTCGTCCTCGAGCACTTGCGCGGCGTCGTCGGTGTTCTCCTTCGAGCCGATCAGCAGCACGGGCGCGGTCCAGCTGCCGTACCGCTTCAGGACATGTCTCATCCCGATACGGGTCATGGGCAGGAACAGCAGCGCCCAGGCCCAGGCCTGAAGCATCCAGAGGCGGGAGAAATAATCCTTGGTGATGTATTGCAGGAAGCCGTCCACCAGGGCCACAAGCGCCACGGCCTTCACGATTTCCTTGGCCTCCGACCAGAAGGGCGTGCGCTTCGAATAGTGCCCCTTCGCCGCCCACCAGAGGATTGGCAGCATCACGAGAAAACCGATGGTGAGGATGCGGGAAATCAGCTCTTCGGTCTGGAATGCGCCGAATTCCGTATTGAAAATCTGCACATTGACGCCGAAGGCGATGGAGGCAGCGAGAAGCTGGGCAAGCGCCAGCGCGCTAAGGTCGCCCACCAGCAGCATGAAGCGGTCGGCAAGCGGGGTGAGCCGCGTGCCCTTGCTCTCCACCTCGCGATAGGCGCCCTGGAGGCCTTCGACGGAGGGGGCGGCGACGGGGGTCGCCGTGCTGAAGGCCGGAATGTGGTTTTCGATTGCGGTCACGATACTCACGCCAACTTGTATCCGATTGCGACAGTTGGTTCGTGAGAGCGCAAGTTGTGCGCCAGCCTGCGATGTCCCGTTTTGAGCGGGCAATCGTGGTTAATTCCGGGTTACCGGAATTCGTCCTTCAGCGGATGATCTTCATCACCGCATCGCTGCGGCGCAGGCATTCGACCCCGGAAAGAATTGGGAAGACGGCGCTTGCGCCCGCCCCTTGCTCGGCCAGATGGTCGCCCTTGTGAGCAAGATCGAGGCCGGAGAGCGGCGACTTGCGGCGGAGCCCGGCACGGCCGCCCCCTTTGCGCTTCAGGCAGAGCACCGAGGTGGGATTCAGCGGGTTGGGGGAGGCGTCGAACGGCCGTCGGAACAGCACCTCGAAATCGGTGAGGGCCGCCGCCGCTTCGAAAATCTCCAGCGCATAACCGAGCTTTTCCATCCGCGCCTTTCCTTCCGGAGAAGCGGCCCGGTAGTCGGGCTCGAAGAGGCAGAGAAGGTCGGAGGAGAGCGCGGCGAGCGAAGCTACGATCTCATGCTCATGGCCGCCATTCGGCTCGATCGCATGCATGGTCACGACGAGGTCGAAGGAATGCGGATGATACGGCATGTCGCGAAGATCGGCGCGCACCGGCACCAGTGAGGCCGGCGGTGCGGTCACATTCTCCGGCACAAAGGAAAGCCTGTTGAGGCTGATATCGACGGCGTGAAGCATTGTGACCGGCGAGGCGGCGAAGTCGAAACCGTACCAGCCGGTGCCTTCGCCCGTGCCGGCATCGAGCAGGGAGGCGCCCTCTTGCGCGGCGGCACGCGGCATTACCTCCTTCAGGAGAATTGCATGCTGCTCGCGGCGATAAGCGCGCGCCGTCTCCTTGTCGCGGTTCGCGGTATAGGTTCCGGCCTGAAGTTCATAGGCAAGCTCGATCGCCTCCTGCTTCGCGCCGGGGAAGCGCGCGAGAAGCGTGTTCACCACATTCTCGCCCTTGCCGAAAGCAGAGACGGCGAGTGCTGCCATCTCGCGGCGGCGCGTGAAATAATCGTCGAAGCTCATCCGACGATATCCCAGCTCACCGGCGTGCCCTTGGCGACATCGCGCGTCACGGGGCGGCCGAGCAGCTCCTCGTAGAATTTCGGCGGCAATCCGAGGCCAGGGCGGATGCGGCGGAGCGTCTTCTCGGTCAGTATGTCGCCCGCCTTCATGTCCTCGCCGATATAGAGCGAGCGGCGGCGCGTGACGGCGCGGGCTTCCGCATCCGTCGGGCCGTAGCGCACCTCTCCCAGCGCCTGCCAGGCGCGTTCCGTTTCCGCGACGAGCGCGGCCATCTCCGCAGGTTCCATCGAGAAGGCGGAATCGACGCCGCCATCGGCGCGGGCCAGCGTGAAATGTTTTTCGATGACGCTTGCGCCGAGCGCCACCGCGGCCACCGCCACGCCGATCCCCATCGTGTGGTCGGAGAGGCCGACCTCGCATTGGAAGAGGTCGCGCATATGGGGGATGGTTGCGATATTCGTGTTGTCGGGCGTCGCGGGATAGGTGCTCGTGCATTTCAGCAGCACGAGATCCCTGCAGCCCGCGCTCCGCGCGGCTTCCACCGCCTCGCCGAGATCGGCGATGCTCGCCATGCCGGTCGACATGATGAGAGGCTTGCCCGTCCTCGCCGCCTTGCGGATCAGCGGCAGGTCCGTCACCTCGAAGGAGGCGATCTTGTAGCAGGGCACGTCGAGCGTCTCGAGGAAGTCCACCGCGCTGTCATCGAAGGGCGAGGAAAAGGCGATCATGCCGCGCTTCTTCGCATGCTCGAAGATGGGCCCGTGCCATTCCCAGGGTGTATAGGCCTGCTGGTAGAGCCCATGCGCCGTATGCCCCTTCCAGAGGCTTTTCGGATCGTCGATGAAGAACTCGCCCGTCGTCAGATCGAGCGTCATCGTGTCGGCCGTATAGGTCTGGAGCTTCAGCGCATGGGCGCCCGCATCCGCCGCCGCATCCACGATGGCGAGCGCCCGGTCCAGCGACTGGTTATGGTTGCCGGACATTTCCGCGATGATGAAAGGGGCCTCGCTCCGGCCGATCGGGCGGTTTGCGATCTTCATGGCTGATTTCTGCGCTCCCCGGACCCTTGCCGGCAAATCCCGGCTGTTTACGGGTTGTTGATCCGTTAACCTTACATTGCCACGGAAATCTTTACGAAATGCCAAGCGGGCCCATGAACATCGTCTTTCGCGCAGATGCTTCGGCCAAGATCGGTGCCGGTCACGTCATGCGCTGCCTGACGCTGGCGGATGCGCTTGGCGCCCGGGGCGGGGCCTCGCTTTTCGTCTGCCGCGAACTCAAGGGCCATATGGGCGAGACGATCCGCGCCCGGGGGCATGGCCTGCGCCTGCTGCCGCCCGAGATGGACATGGGGGCCGATGCCGTGGCGACCCGCGACATTGCGGCGGAGGGGGGCAGGGCCGACTGGCTCGTTACCGATCATTACGGGATCGAACGGCATTGGGAGGCGGCGGTCGCACCCGCCGCGCGGCGCATCTGCGTCATTGGCGGGCCGGCGGACCGGCAGCATCGCTGCGACGTGCTCCATGACCAGAATTATTTTCCCGACCATGAGGCGCTGTGGCGCCCGCTCGTGCCGCCTGCCGCCTTGTTGTTGCTCGGCCCCCGCTTCGCCCTGCTCCGGCCGGAGTTCCGGGCCGCGCGCGAGGCGCGGACGCAGGCAGGCGCCCGGATTTTCGTGAGCTTCGGCGGTGCGGATGCACCGAACGCGACAGAGCTTGCCTTGCGAGCGCTGGCCAAGGCGTGCCCCGGCGTGCCCGTCGATGCGGTGATCGGACCGGCCAATCCGCATCGTGCTGCGCTCGAGGCGCTGCGGGCGGATATGCCCTACCTCCACCTCCATGTCGCGCCGCCCCGCCTCGCGGATTTGATGGCGGGCGCAGGGCTTGCCATATGCGGCGGCGGCGCCACGCTTTTCGAGGCGCTTTGCATCGGGCTGCCCTCGCTTGTCGTGTCCATCGCCGAGAACCAGTCGCTCGCCGTGAAGGCGCTTGCGGCGGACGGGATGTGCGGTTTCGCAGGCGAGATGGTGGCGCTCGATGAGGACAAGCTCGCCCGGCAGATCGCCGCCTTGTGGCAGGCGGAGGGGGAGCGGCAGGCGATGGCGGCAAAGGGAATGGCACTGGTCGACGGGCTCGGCGCATCGCGCGTCGCGGACAGCATGCTCGGCTGGCGGGAGGCGGCATGACGCAGAAGGAACGGACACCGCTCACCGGCGGCCAGCGCCTTTCGATGAAGCTCCGGGGTCTGTTGATCCCGCCGGGGCCCTTTGGCGATGCGCGTCGCGGTGCTCTCTACCGGCCGCATCTCCTTTCATGCGGTGAGAATTTCAAGGTGGCGGAGCAGGCCTTCATCTACAGCCCGGAGAAACTTCGCGCAGGCAACCATGTCTATGTCGGCTTCTGCAGCTATCTCGGCAACGGGCCCATCACCCTCGACGATGAAGTCCTGATCGGCAATCACGTGTCGATCACGGCGGCCAATCATCTGGAAAAGGACCGGTCCTTCCGCTTCGGCGGCTCGGAACTGAAGGAAGTCCGCATCGGCCGGGGCACATGGATCGCGGCCCATGCCTGCATCACGGCAGGCGTCAGCATCGGCGCGGGTTCGCTTGTTGCGGCGGGCGCCGTCGTCACGCGCGATTTCGGCGACAGGCTCGTCATCGGCGGCGTGCCCGCGAAAGTCATCGGCCATCTCGACGATGCCGGCAACATCCATCGCACCGATGAGTGACCCGATCCTCATATGCGGCGGCGGGTTCGGGCAGGTGCCCGCCATCGAGGCTGCCCGCCGGCTCGGCATCCGCAGCGTCGTCGTGGATCGGAGTGAGGATGCGATGGGCATGGCGCTTGCCGATATCGCAGAGCCTGTCGATATCGTCGATGTGGAAGCGGTGGTGGATGTGGCGCGGCGCCATGGCGTCGGGGCGGCGATGACGCTGCAAAGCGATATAGGCGTGCCGACCGTCGGCGCGGTGGTCGATGCGCTCGGTCTCAAGGGTAATGGCCGTGCAGTCGCGGAGCGCTGCAGCAACAAGATCGAGACGCGCCACGCGCTTGCCGCCGCAGGCGTTCCCCAGCCGCGCTATGCCGTGGCGGCGAGCGAGGCGGAAGCGATCGACGCCGCGCGGCGCATCGGCTTTCCCTGCGTCGTCAAGGCGCCGGACAGCTCGGGAAGCCGCGGCGTTGTGAAAGCGCGGGGTGCGGGCGACGTCGCCGGGGCCTATGCCGAAGCGAAGCGCCATTCACGCATCGGCCTCGTGCTGGTGGAGGAGTTCATTGCGGGTTTCGAGACCGGCGCGCAGGCCTTTTCGCACGATGGCGCCTGCGTCTCGGTGCAGGTCCATGACGATTTCATGTCGCCGCCGCCTTTCATGATTCCGGTCGGACATTCCTTCCCGTCTTCTCTGCCTGCGCCCGTGCTAGCGCGCGTGGAGGAGGCCGTTGCCGGTTGCGTCAACGCGCTCGGGATTTCATGGGGGCCGTCCAATATCGATCTCATTCTGCGGGAAGATGGAACGCCGGCGATCATCGAGGTCGGCGCGCGGCTTGGCGCGACCTGCCTGCCGGAGCTCGTCACCTGTTACACGGGCGTCGACTGGGTCTCGGCGGCGGTGCTGGCCGCTTTCGGAAAGCCTTGCGACCTCACATCCCGTCATCATCAGCCTTGCGCCGCCTTCATCCTGCAGGCGCCTGCGGATGGCGTGCTAACGAGCGTCGGCCTGCCGCAAGAGATGCTTTCGCATCCGGATGTTCTGGAATTCGAGGTGACGGCCTCGCCTGGTGACCATGTGAGCCGCCTGCGCAAGGGCACGGACCGGATCGGGAAGATCGTGACGAAGGGAAAGACCGCCGCCGAGGCGGAGGTGCTTGCCCGCGCGATTGCCGATGCGGTGCGGTTCGAGGTGCAGGCGGGCTAATTGCCCTCATGCAGCGAGCGGTAGAGAAGCTCGGCATAGCGCCAGTCCTCTTCTGTATCGATATCCTGCACCTGGCCCTTCGGCAGGATCACCGGCACGGCGCGGGCGATCCGCTCGGCCTGCGTCGCGGCGAAAGCGGCCGGGCTTCCCCAATAGAACTGCCCGGCATCGTGCCAGGCATCCTCGATATCCTGCGAACGCATGGCCATGCCGGCGATGTTCACGGCGGCGAGCCGCCCGTTCGCGCCGATCCGCATGGCGCGCTCGATGGGTGCCGGGTAGCGCACCACGCTCACGGCATAGTCGGCGTTTGCAGTGCGCATCTCGTCGAAGCCTCGTTTCAGCGTCGCGCCGTCGATGAAGATGGCGGTCGCATAGATGCAGCAGATGAAATCGATAGGTTCGAGATGGCCTGCGGTCCAGTCTGCGGCGTGGCGGACCACATCGACGGTTGCCGTCTGGTCGCCGGAAATTTCGGCCGGGCGGAGAAAGGGTGTCTCCGCTCCGTATCGTCGCGCCACTTCGGCGATTTCCTCGTCATCCGTCGAAACGATCACGTGGTCGAAGATGCCGGCCTCCCGCGCCGCCGCGATCGGAAAGGCGATGATCGGCTTGCCGAGAAAGGGGCGGATATTCTTGCGCGGAATGCGCTTCGAACCGCCGCGAGCCGGGATCACCGCGATCTTCATGCGAGCGCCTCGCCAAGCCTCTTCACGACGTAGTCCTGTTCCTCATGCGTCAGCGAGGCAAAGAGCGGCAGCGTCAGCGCGCGGCGATAATAGGTTTCGGCGGCTGGAAAATCGCCCGGGCGGAATCCGAGATCGCGATACCAGGGCTGCCAGTGCACGGGGATGTAGTGAACGTTGACGCCGATGCCCGCCTCGCGCATCCGTGCGAATATCCGGGCGCGTTCCGCCCCGTGATCTTCCGGCGCCGTATCCTGTCCGCCCTCGATCTCCACCACATAGAGGTGCCAGGCCGAGCGCACTTTCGTCTCGCGGGCGGGCAGGCGAAGCGGCAGATCCTTCAGGAGCGTGTCATAACGGGCAGCCAGCGCCTCGCGCGTCTCGATGAAGGCGCCAAGCCGTGTCATCTGGCTTGCGCCAAGGGCTGCCTGAATATCGGTCATGCGGAAATTGTAGCCGAGCATCTGCTGCTCGTAATACCAGTCTCCGGCATTCTGCGCCGGCAGTGCGCGGTGCTCACGCGTGATGCCGTGGCTTCGCAAGAGGCGGAGTTTTCGGGCAAGCCTCTCGTTCTGCGTCAGCGCGGCGCCGCCTTCGCCGGTCGTCACGATCTTCACGGGATGAAAGCTGAAGACGGTGATGTCCGAATAGCGGCAATCGCCGACCGGCTTTCCCTCATAAGCGCCACCGATCGCGTGGGACGCATCCTCGATCACGCGGAAGCCGTACTTTTCCGAGAGTGCGCCGATCGCCGCCATGTCGCAGGAGTGCCCGGCGAAATGCACGGGGATGACGACGCGCGGAAGCTTGCCGTCCTGCTTCGCCTTTTCGAGCTTTGTTTCGAGCGCTGCCACGCTCATGTTGCGTGTCACGGGGTCGATATCGACGAAGTCCACCTCTGCGCCGCAATAGAGAATGCAGTTCGCGGAAGCGACGAATGTATTGGGAGCGGTCCAGCCGATGTCGCCGGGGCCAAGGCCGAGTGCGAGGCAGGCCATGTGAAGTGCGGAGGTGGCATTGGTTACGGCGACCGCATGGGCCGCGCCCGCCGCCTTGCAGAGCGCATCCTCGAAGCGGGGCACGGCCGGGCCCTGCGTCAGCCAGCCGGAGGTCAGCGCATCGGTGACGGCCCTCACATCGTCATCGCCGATGCTCTGCCGTCCATAGGGGATCATGCGTCGGCTCTCGCGTTGTAGGCCTTGATTTCCTCCACATCGAGGAAGTGACCGTTGGTGCCTGAGCTGTATTCGAAGCCCTGCGCGACGGGCTCGCCGCGCTCCTCGATATTGTTCGTGAGATAGTCGATATCGCCGCGATAGAACTTGATCGTGGGGCGGATGACGAAGTGATCGGAGAATTCGACCGTCAAGTGCGAATCGTCCGCCGGGCACATGGTCTCGTGCAGCTTCTCGCCGGGGCGGATACCGATGACATTGGTCGCCATGCCGGGGGCCATGGCCTCCGCAAGGTCGGTGATGCGGACTGAAGGGATCTTCGGCACGAAGATTTCGCCGCCATGCATGCGCGCGAAATTGCGGATGACGAAATCGACGCCTTCCTGCAGCGTGATCCAGAAGCGCGTCATGCGCGTGTCGGTGATCGGAAGCGATGCGGCGTTCTCGGCGATCAGCTTCTGGAAGAAGGGAACGACAGAGCCGCGCGAGCCGACCACATTGCCGTAGCGGACGACCGAGAAGCGCGTCTTCTCGTAGCCCACCATGTTGTTCGCCGCGACGAAGAGCTTGTCGGAGGCGAGTTTCGTCGCGCCATAGAGATTGATCGGGTTCGCTGCCTTGTCGGTCGAGAGCGCCATCACCTTTTCGACGCCTGCCGCGATCGCCGCCTTGATGACGTTCTCGGCGCCATGGACATTCGTCTTGATACATTCCATGGGGTTGTATTCGGCGGCCGGCACCTGTTTCAGCGCGGCCGCATGGATCACGAAATCGACGCCGCGCATCGCCTGCTGAAGGCGTTCCGGGTCGCGCACATCGCCGATGAAATAGCGCATATGCGGCGAGTTGAACTCCTGCGACATTTCATATTGCTTGAGCTCGTCGCGCGAGAAGACGATGACGCGGCGCGGCTTGTGCCGTTCGATCAGCGTGCGGGTGAATTTGCGGCCGAAGGAGCCCGTGCCCCCCGTTATCAGGACGGATTTATTCTCGAACATCCGGTTTCCACTCTCGGTTGCATGCCCGATTCATGCCATGGCAACCCTAACGGCGCGTTAACCATGATAGCGCGAGGCGGCGGATTTTGGGGAAAAAGCCCGGGCAGCGGGGGAGGGGCGGCTAAAAAGAGGCGGCTGCCCGGTCCGTCCGGAGGATGACCCTCTCGGCGGGGAAGGCCACGCTCACCCGTGTGCCGCGGCCGGGCGTACTCTCGATTTCGAGCGTGCCGCCATGATGCTCCATCAGGCATTTGGAGAGGGGGAGGCCGAGCCCCGTGCCCTCATATTTCCGGGCAAGGTCGGAATCGATCTGGCCGAAGCGCTCCAGCGCGACCGGAATATCCTCAGGCGCCATGCCGATGCCATTGTCGATGACGCGGATGGTGACCCCGGCCGGCCCGCCAAAGGCTTCCACCGCCACGGCGCCGCCGTCGGGCGTGAACTTCACCGCATTGGAGAGCAGGTTCAGGAGCACCTGCCGCACGCGGCGGTGATCGGCCCTGAGATGGGGCAAGGTCCGGTCGTAATTCGTGGAGAGCCTGATCTTCTGTGCCTCGGCCTGCGCCTCGACCATGCGCAATGCATCGGCGATGGCGTCGGCTACGTCCACCTCTTCCTCATGCAGCTGGAGCTCGCCCGCATCCGCGCGGGTGAAGTCCAGAATGTCGTTGATGAGCGAGAGGAGGTGCCGGCCGCTGTTGAATATGTCTTGCGAGTATTCCTTGTAGTGACTGCTGCCGAGAGGGCCGAAGGTTTCGGCCTTCATGATCTCCGAAAAGCCGAGAATGGCGTTCAGCGGCGTTCTGAGCTCATGGCTCATGGTGGCGAGGAATTTCGATTTCGCCTGATCGGCGGCGGATGCCGTCTTCAGCGCGACGAGAAGATCGGCCGATGTCTGTTCGAGCTGCCGTTTGGTCGCCTCGAGCTCCGTCACATGGGCGCGAAGGCGTTTCGTTTCCTGCACCGCGCGAAGAGAGAGGTGCCTGTCGACGGCAATGCCCGCATAGGCGAGGATCACGATAAGGAGCGAGACGGCCGCAACCGCGATGGCGAGAAAGAAACTGTCCAGCGCGTTGACCGACACCGGAACCGTCGGATCGTTTGCGATGCTGATGGCGGACATGCCGGTGAAATGCAGGCTGCAGATGCCGAGCGTGAGCAGCATCCAGCCGGCATGAATGCGCCAGAGGCCCTTCAGCGTAAAGGCCGCCTGCGTCGCAGCGGCGGCGAAGAGCGTGCCGAGTATGATCGAGGCTGCGACGAAGTCCCGATCCCAGACGATGTAGCCATGGGTGTTCACCGCCGCCATGCCGATATAATGCATGGCGCCGATGGCGAGGCCGACCACCGCGCCGCCAATGCCCGCAGGCTTCACGCGCGCTGCGATGGCGAAACCGATGGTGGAGAAAACGATGGCGACGAAAAAGGAAAGCACCGTCGTGCCGGGGTCGTAGCTCAGCTGTCCGCCCGGACGGAAGGCAAGCATGGCGATGAAATGCGTCGCCCAGATACCGCAACCGGCAACCGTTCCCGCTCCAAGCACCCAGAGCATGCGGCGCCACGCGGCATCCCGGCCCGCATGGATCAGCAGGTTGAGCGAGGAGAAACTCGCGAACATGCAAATGAAGGCCGCGAGCGCCACGAGCCTCAGATCGTGTTCGACGATGATGCAGGTATATACCGTCAGCATGAGCGCACTGAAACACGGCCAGGCTTAAGCCTTGCTTAAGGGATGTGAAACCGTGCTTTCAGCATTCGCCCGGCGGAGGTCAAGCTGCCTCGTCCCCGGAATGTTGTGCCAGCCTGTCGAGGAAGCGGTAGAGCAGGATGCCCGCCAGAATGGCGATGACGCCGCCGGCGACGGTCGCGTCGAGGTTCAGCGGGACATAGGCATCGGCCGAGACCAGCCGCTCCTTGCCGCCGATCGTCTCGTAGTGCCGCTCCTTGAAGGGCCAGACCGCTAGCAGCGACCCGGCGAGAATGCCGATCACGGTCAGCATGGTCTGGCGGTAGAAGCGCCCGAGCAGCCAGGAAATCGCCCGGGAGAAAACGAGCGCGCCGGAAACGACACCGCCGAGCAGCGGCAGCAGGAATGAAAAGTCGAGGCGGCCGAGCGCGTCGATCGCATCGGTATATTTGCCGAGGATCAGCAATACGAAGGAGCCGGAAATGCCCGGCACCAGCATGGCGGCGATGGCGGCCATGCCGGCGAGGAAGATGAACCAGCTTGCATCCGGCGTCTGCACCGGCACGAGCGTCGCGGCGGCAAGGCCGAAGCCTGCGCCAAGCGCGAGCCAGACGAGGCCCTTCATCCCGCCGGTTTCCACGTGGGCGAGAAGGCCGACGATCGAGGCGGCGATCAGCCCGAAGAAGAAGCCGAACATGATTTCCGGATATTCCGTGATGAGCACGGAAAGCGGCACGACGCGGCTGAAAATGATCAGCGCGAGGAGCACGCCGATGCCGATGGGAATAAGAAACAGAATGTCCACATGACGCGCGGCGGCGGTGATTTCGAGGCGCCTCAGATTCCCAAGCAGCTTCGCGTCGAAATGGGCGATGGCGCCGATCAGGCGCTGGTAGATACCGAGGATGAGCGCCATGGTGCCGCCGCTCACGCCCGGCACGAGATCGGCCGCGCCGACGCACATGCCGCGCAGCACCTGCCTTGCCGGATGGAAATTCTCCCGGCCCTCGATGCTGAAGCGCTCGACGATCCTGTCCCACCGGTTCAGCAGCACATCGGTGGGAACCAGCGCCGCGCGGTATACCCAGTGAAGCAGCGGCGTGCCCCGTGCCAGCGCCAATGCGGCAAGAGCGGCAATGCCGCCGCCCGCGATGTGATCGCTCGCCCATTCATCGCCGGAGGCGATGCGCGGCAGGGCGAGGGCGAGGAGGAGCGCGAGCCCGCCCAGGCCGAGGCCACGGCCGAAGCCCGTCCAGAGCAGTGCTGTGAGGGCTCCCGCCGCCACGGCAGCGAGGGCGGGCAGCCTCGCCGTTTCGCTCCGGCCGGCATCCGACCAGGAGACCAGGTCGCCCAGAACATTTGCCCCGGTCCACACCACGATCGGCGCATCGCGGATCTGGGCGGGCAGGGCGGCGGCGAGTGCGAGCAGAAGCAGCGTCACGGCGAGGGTGACGAGACCGAGCGCCATGTCGCGGTGGAGCGCCGTTCCCTTTTCGCCGCCCAGATGCACGAGCCAGGCGAAGGTGAGCACAAGCAGCGCAAGCACTCGAAAGCGGTTTTCATTCGCCGCCGCCCAGAACAGCGCTGCGCCTTCGCCCCAGCCGATGCTTCCGTTCAATGCGGTGAAGAGCGAGGTATCGAGCGCGCGCCAGAGCGCGAGGGCGGGTGGCGCCACGAAAGAGAGAGCGAGCAGCGCCGCCGCGCCCGCCCAGAGCAGAAAGGGGCGCCAGCGCCATTCCGCCACAGGCGCCATTTCACCCTTTCCCGTCATATCCGTCTCCTTGCCCGCCTCGAGAGAATCGTGGCACCGAGTCTAGGCGCTGCCCCGGTCCAAGGACACCCGAAAGCGCCGCTCCCGCGCCCCGCGCCGACATCTCGCCTCAATTCGCCGCTAGAAGGCGAGCGATGCGGCGGTTAACCGAAACGCGAGATCGCCCGCCGGCCATCTGCGAATCTCGCGGGAGGCGTGCTAGCGTCTCGTCCATGATCAAGTCCGGAGCGCAATCGATGCCTGCCTTCCGTCCGTACGGCGACTTTCCCGTCCGGCTTTCCCTTCTTTCGCTTCTCGCCCTCATGCTGCTCGGCCTGAGCGGCTGCGCGGCGGATGCTGCGCCCGGCGCCGCCCGGCTGCCGCTTGCCCCGCCCGGATCGGCCGCGGACGAGCCGGCCTTTGCCGACTGGCTCACCGCCTTTCGCGAGGATGCGCTGAAGGCCGGCGTCACGGGTTCGACCTTCGACCGTTCCATGCGGGGCCTCCGCCCGGATGAAGAGGTGATCGCGGCCAATGAAAGCCAGCCGGAGTTCACGCGTCCGGTCTGGGAATATCTCGAAGGAGCGCTTTCCGAAACGCGCGTTACGCGCGGCAAGGCGCTGCTCGCCGAGAACGATGCGCTCCTCGGCCGCATCGAGCAGCGCTACGGGGTGAACCGCCATGTGCTGGTTGCGATCTGGGGGCTCGAATCGAATTTCGGTTCCTTCCAGGGCACGAAGAGCGTGGTCCGCTCGCTCGCGACGCTCGGCTACAAGGGCCGCCGCATGGATTATGGCCGCACGCAGCTCATCGCCGCGCTCCAGATCATTCAGAACGGCGATATCGCGCCTGATCGCATGACCGGCTCCTGGGCGGGCGCCATGGGACAGACGCAGTTCATTCCGACGACCTACAACGCCCATGCCGTCGATTTCGACGGCGATGGCAAGCGCGACATCTGGAACTCGCAGGCGGATGCGCTCGCCTCCGCCGCGCATTACCTCTCGCAGTCCGGCTGGCAGACCGGCGGCACATGGGGCTATGAGGTGAAGCTGCCGCAGGGCTTCGATTATGCGGTTGCCGACATGTCGGAGTCGCGCACCGTCGGCGAATGGTCGGCGGCGGGCGTCACCCGCATGGACGGGCGGCCCTTCCCGGGCGGCGAAGCGGGCGAGAAGGCGTCGATCTTCCTCCCGGCAGGGCATCGTGGCCCCGCCTTCATCGTGCTCAACAATTTCCGCACCGTGCTTTCCTACAACGCGGCGACCTCCTATTCGCTCGCCGTCCATCTCCTCGCAGACCGTTTCCGCGGCCGGGGCGAGATTGCCGGGAGCTGGCCGCGCGACGAGCGCCCGCTCGGGCGGCAGGAGCGGCACGACCTGCAGGAACTCCTCACCGCCCGCGGCTATGACACGGGTGGCGTGGACGGCGTCATCGGTTTCAACACGCGCAAGGCCGTCCGTGCCTATCAGCAGAGCATCGGCCTGCCGGCGGATGGTTATCCGACGCCGGACCTTCTCGCCCGGCTTCGCCGCGGGTAAGCGTCTGCCGCTTTTTGCGGCGATCCGTGTGCATTGAGATGAAAATACGATCACTGCGCCGCCTGTTTGGCGCGCAAATGCCGCCTCTGCCTGCCTTTGCGGCATGGCATCGCTTTTGCTCTCGCATTAGGCTTGAGGCGTGGAAAACGCGGGACCAACACCGCAGAGGCAGGAGTTTCGATGGCCGAGGCCATCTTCGATGAAATGGGCAAGCCGGGCGATGATGTGCGCCGGGCTTACCGCATCTTGCAGGCATGGCTCGACGAGACGCCGCATGACATCCTGACGCTCCGGCGCGAGGAGGCGGAAACGGTCTTCCGCCGCATTGGCATCACCTTCGCCGTCTATGGCGAGGGCGGCGATCCCGAACGCATCATCCCCTTCGACATCATCCCCCGCATTCTCGAAGCGGCCGAATGGCGGCAGATTTCGGAGGGGCTCGTTCAGCGCGTGAAAGCGCTCAATGCCTTCATTGCCGATGTCTACGGCGGGCAGGAAATCCTGCGGGCGGGCATCGTGCCGCGCGACCAGGTCATCCTGAACGAGACCTACCGCTACCAGATGCAGGGCGTTTCCGTTCCGCAGAACGTCTATACGCATATAGCGGGCATCGACATGGTGCGCGTGGGCCCGGAAGAATTCTACGTGCTGGAAGACAACTGCCGCACGCCATCCGGCGTATCCTACATGCTGGAAAACCGCGAGATCACGATGCGGCTCTTTCCGGATCTCTTCTCACGCTACAATGTCGCGCCGGTCGATCATTATTGCGACGAGCTGATGCGCACGCTCATCTCCGTCGCGCCGCGCAACTGCATCGGTGAACCGACGGTCGTCGTGCTCACGCCAGGCATCTACAACAGCGCCTATTACGAACATTCCTTCCTTGCCGATCAGATGGGCGCCGAGCTCGTCGAAGGTCCCGACCTCTATGTGATGGACGATATCGTCTATATGCGCACGACGCGGGGGCCGAAGCGCGTCGACGTGATCTACCGCCGCGTCGATGACGATTTTCTCGATCCGCTGGCCTTCCGCGCCGATTCCGCGCTTGGTGTGGCGGGGCTGATGAACGCCTATCGCGCGGGAAATGTGAATCTCACGAATGCCGTGGGCGCCGGCATCGCCGACGACAAGGCGATCTACACCTATGTGCCGGACATGGTGAAGTTCTATCTCGGCGAGACCCCGATCCTGAAGAATGTGCCGACCTGGCGCTGTGCTGATGTGGAAGACGCCGCCTATGTGCTCGACCGCCTGCCGGAACTCGTGGTGAAGGAAGTTCACGGCTCCGGCGGCTATGGCATGCTGGTCGGGCCGAAAGCCACGCGCGAGGAAATCGCCGTCTTCCGCGAAAGGCTCAAGATCGCACCGGAAAAATATATCGCGCAGCCGACACTCGCGCTCTCGACCTGCCCGACATTCGTCGATGAAGGCGTCGCGCCGCGTCACGTCGATCTCAGACCCTTCATTCTTTCGGGCCGCGAAATCCGCGTGGTGCCGGGCGGCCTCACGCGCGTCGCCATGCGCGAAGGTTCGCTCGTCGTCAATTCGAGCCAGGGCGGCGGAACCAAGGACACCTGGGTGCTGAAGGACTGAGATCGACATGCTTTCGCGCACCGCCGACAGTCTCTACTGGATTGCCCGCTATATCGAGCGGGCGGAGAATCTTGCGCGCACGCTCCGCGTGACGGACCGTCTGTCCCTGATGCCTTCCGGCGCCGATACGGACGGCAATGAATGGCACTCGACGGTCGTCGTTTCGGGTTGCGAGCAGGCCTTCTACGAGAAATACGACGAGGCGACGCCTGAAAACGTCATCTCCTACCTCGCCTTCGATCCGGAGAACCCGTCGAGCATCCGCACCTGCATCGAGACGGCGCGACGCAATGCGCGCGCCGTGCGCACGGCGCTCACCATCGAGCAATGGGAATGCCTCAATGCGGCCTGGCTTGCGCTGCCGGGCTGGAACGAATCCCGCGTGCGCGGCAGCGGGCTTCACCGCTTTCTCGACTGGGTGAAGGATTGCTCATTGCTCTTCACCGGCGGCACGGTCGCCACCATGCTCCGCCGCGACAGCTATTATTTCACGCGTCTCGGCACCTTTATCGAGCGCAACGACAACACGGCGCGCATTCTCGACGTGAAATATCATCTGCTGCTGCCGGAACATGCCGAGGTCGGCGGCGGCATCGACTATTACCAATGGGCGTCCATCCTGCGGGCCGTGTCCGGACACCGCAGCTACAATGCCCTCTATCGCGAGGGCCTGAAGCCCTGGCTCATCGCGGAATTTCTCATCATGCGGGAGGAAATGCCCCGCTCTCTCATCAGTTGCGCGGCGGAAATAAGGAACTGCCTCGACCGATTGGGCGAGGAATATGGCCAGCGGCATGAATGCCACCGGATCGCGGGGCAGATCCATTCGCGGTTGCGCTTCGGCAAGGTGGAGGACGTGTTCCGGCAGGGACTGCACGAGTTCCTCGCCGAACATATCGATTTGAACAACAAGCTCGGTCTGGAAATCAGCCGCAGCTACCTTTTGGGGTAAGCTCACCCCATGCGAATCCGGATCAACCAGCAGACCAGCTACCGCTACGCCGCGCCCGCCAATTATTCGATGCAGGTGCTTCGCGTGCGTCCGCGCGACAATGAGGGGCAGAAGGTCCTTTCCTGGAGCGTCACCATCCCTTCCTCGGCCCGACTGACGCGAGGGGAGGACGCTTTCGGCAACGTCACCGAAACGCTTTATCTCTCGAGCCTCCACAGCGAAATCTCGCTCTCGATCAGCGGCGAGATCGAGACGGTGGATACGGGCGGGGTTCTCCGCGGCGCGGCCGAGCCCTTTCCCCCCGTCTTCTACCTGCGGAAGACGCCGCTCACCGAGCCCGACGCCGCGATCGAGGCTTTGTCGGCCGCCGCTGCCGCCGCGTCCGACGGCAGCCCGCTCGACCTTGCCCACAGGCTCATGGAAAAGGTGCGTGACGCCGTGGACTATCAGATCGGGGAAACCCAGGCCGAGACGACCGCCGCCGAAGCGCTCGCCCATGGTTATGGCGTCTGTCAGGACCACGCCCATCTGTTCATATCCGCCGCCCGCCATGCGGGGCTCCCGGCGCGTTATGTCAGCGGCTATCTCTGGGACCCGGGCGACACCGAATATGAGGCTAGTCATGCCTGGGCCGAGGCCTATATTGATGGGCTTGGCTGGGTCGGATTCGATATCGCCAACCGCATCTGCCCGACGGACGCCCATATCCGCGTTGCTTGCGGCCTCGATTATCTGGAGGCGGCGCCCGCCCGGGGGCTTCGGCGGGGCGGCGGCGAGGAGACGCTGGAGGTCCGCCTCAGGGTCGACGATGCGGGTGCCGGCCAGCAATAAAGCGGCCTCAAGTTGAGCCGGTGTTCCGGCCATGTCTGGAGATTCTCGATGACCTATTGCGTCGCACTTCGGCTGGAAGGCGGCCTCGTCATGCTTGCCGATACCCGCACCAATGCCGGGGTGGACAATATTTCCACCTTCCGCAAGCTCAATGTGATCGAGCATCCGGGCGACCGGGTGATCGGGCTGATGACGGCGGGCAATCTCGCGGTCAGCCAGGCGGCGATCAACATGGCGGTGGAGCAGGGAGTGCGGGTGCGCGGCTCGGACAAGTTCGAGACGCTCAACACCGTGCCGACCATGGTGCGCGCGGCGCAGCTCATGGGCGAGGCCGTGCGCGAGGTCTACCGGATCGACGGGCCTTCGCTCGAGGCGCAGGCGGGAGATTTCAACGTCTCGATCCTGATGGGCGGGCAGGTCGGCAATGGCGAGTTGCGCCTCTTCCAGATCTATTCCGCCGGCAACTATATCGAGGCGACGGAAGACACGCCCTATCTCCAGATCGGCGAACATAAATATGGCAAGCCGATCATCGACCGTGCGCTTTCCTACGATACGCCGCTGGTCGACGGTCTGAAGCTCGCGCTGATCTCCATGGATTCGACCATGCGCTCCAATCTTTCGGTCGGAATGCCGATCGATCTCATGGTCTATCGCCGGGATGCGCTCAAGGTCGGCTTGCAGCGGCGAATCAAGGATGAGGACGAATATTTCAAGGCATTGCGCCGGTCCTGGTCCGATGCGCTGACCCAGGCCTATCGCACGATTCCGGGCCCGGGCTGGGAATTCTAGAAAACTTATCCCCGGGTACCTCCACCGGCCCCACACTGCCCGCTTCGATCACGCGGGTAAGGAGGAGCCCATGTCTCCAAGCGAAAGAACGGCAAGTTTTCCGGCTGCGGGCCCGGCCGCCTGGCCGGCCTCGGCCTGGCCTGTCTGGCGCGGCGGCCTGCAGGCGGCAGCACCGGCGAGCCTCGGCCCCGTGCCCTGGTGGCATGGAGATGCGCAGCTTGCCTGCGATTTCCGGGCAGGCCGCTATATGCGCGGCGGGACGGAGCTCGCGGAAGCCACTCTGCTCGCGGCTGCCCGGTCTTCAGGCATTCTCTTGCCCGATGGCGCGGGCGCGCTCCAGTCCCTCGGCAACAATGCGCTGCCGCGGACGGATTGCGGGCTCTATGCCAATGGCCAGATCGCGAATCTCTGTCTCTACAGCGACACATTTTCCGATAACTGGTGGGAGAAGACCAATCTGTCGGTGGGCGCCAAATCCGATGGCTTCACGCTTCTGACAGCCCAGGCGGGCACGGGAATTACCCCTGTCCTCCGGCGCAGCAGCGGGTCGATCGTCGCCAGCAGCGGCCTTCGCGCGGCGGGGCTCGTCGTCCGGCCGGCGAACTGGACGCGGTTCCAGTTCGGCTTCAGTTCCGGCCTCAACGCCTCAGCCGAGTCCGGCGCGCTCGCCATATTCGAACTGAGCGGCGAGGGCAGCGTCGTCGCCGCCCTGTCGGGTGCCGCTGTGAGAAAGCTGCCCTCCGGCGACTACCTGATCCGGGTTTGGACTTCGGCGGCGGCCGGTTCCTCGACGACGCAGCGTTTCTCCTTCGCGATGGTCAATCCTTCGGTCGAGGTTCCCGGCGGGACGGGGATTGTCTGGAACCCGGCGGAAAGCGAAACCGTGCTGGTTCGCGATGCCTTTGCGGGGAACGGAATGAGCTTTGCGCCGATTGTGTTGATTAAGTCGGCAGTTGATCGGGCTTCCGGTGCGTGATTCCATCGTTTTGTGCTTATCGGAGGACAGAGCGATGATGGGAACACAGGTGGCGCCGGCGCAGCTGTTTTATGACTTCTGTCTCGACGATCATGTTCCCGACGACCACCTGCTCCGGCGTATCGACCGGTTCCTCGATCTCGATACGGTGCGTGGGGAGTTGAAGCCCTTCTACAGCAGCATCGGCCGTCCCTCGATCGATCCGGAACTGATGATGCGGATGCTGATCGTGGGCTACAGCCTCGGCATCCGGTCCGAACGGCGCCTGTGTGAGGAGGTCCATCTCAACCTGGCCTACAGATGGTTTTGCCGTCTGGGGCTCGACGGCAAGGTGCCCGACCACTCCACCTTCTCGCGCAACCGGCACGGCCGCTTCCGGCAGAGCGATATCCTTCGGCATCTGTTCGAGACGGTAGTGGAACGGTGCCTGCGCGAGGGGCTGGTCGGTGGCGAAGGCTTTGCGGTCGACGCGAGTCTGATCGCCGCTGATGCCAACAAGCAGCGCTCCGTTCCGGGTGACGAGTGGTGCCTCGACGAGCTTGGTCCAGATGCAGGACAGGCCGTCCGCGAGTATCTGGCGACTTTGGACGACGCCGCCTTCGGCGCCGCCAGCGCGGTGAGGCCGAAGTTCGTCTCGCCCTCGGATCCGGCCGCGCAGTGGACCGGTGCTCACAAGGGGCATGCCTTCTTCGCCTACGCCACCAACTATCTGATCGACACCGAGAATGCGGTCATCCTCGACGTCGAGGCCAGCCGCGCCATTCGGCAGGCGGAGGTTGGCGCCTCGCGAACGATGATCGACAGGACCAATGAGCGCTTCGGTCTCAAGCCCCGGCATCTGGCGGCCGACAGCGCCTATGGATCGGCGGCGAACCTCGCCTGGCTGGTCAAGGAGCGGCAGATCGACCCGCACATCCCTGTCTTCGACAAATCGAACCGGACCGACGGTACCTTCTCGCGCTCCGACTTCGTCTTCGATGCCGAGCAGGATCACTACACCTGCCCGGGCGGCAAGCTGCTGGTGCAGTTCCGGCGGACCTATGCGACGCCGCGTTCGGGCATCACCAAAGACGGAACGCGGCTATACCGGTCGAGCAAGTCCGACTGCCAGAATTGCGCGCTCAAGATCAAGTGCTGTCCGAACACGCCACAGCGCAAGGTGCCGCGCGACATAGACGAGGATGCGCGCGATGTCGCCCGGGCTCTGGCGAACACGCCGGCCTATGAGCGTTCGCGGCATCGGCGCAAGAAGGTCGAGATGCTCTTTGCCCATCTCAAGCGCATCCTCAAGCTCGGCCGTCTGCGCCTGCGCGGACCGAAGGGCGCCAGAGACGAGTTCCTCCTTGCAGCCACCGCTCAGAATCTGAGGAAGCTGGCGAAGCTTCGAGCAATGCCGAGCCACGGCCACGCGGCGGCATGAAGCTGCCCCTGCGGGGTACCCGGCACGCCGTCATAAAGACCATCTGGATCGGGACGCAGGTCAGCGGACCTGAAATCATCGCCCCACGGACGAACTCTCGATCTCGCAGCTACTAAATCAACAATATCCGCCGGAAGCCGCCATCCGCACGGCGGGCGCCACCGCCACGCTTCTCGCCTCGGACATCTGCGCCGTGCCGGGCGTTCGCCCGTCGAACGGTCAGCCCGAGCCTTTTCCCGGGTGGGAGATCGCCGGGCTCGACGCTGCCCATGGCGGCATCGTGAAACTGCAGGTCGACCGACTATCGGCATCTGCCGCCCGTTTCATCGCGGGGGCAGGCGCCGATGCAAGCAATCTCTGGCGGCTCGTCTTCGACACCGACAACCGCTTCAAGCTGATCCTGCGAAAGTCCGGCACGGATGTCCTGACGCTGCAGAGCGGCGCCATCGCAGAGCCGGGGCCGAAGGAAATCGTCTGGCGCGCGAAGCCCGGCGCCTATGCGCTCGATGCCACCGGCGTCGCGGGTGCGGCGAGTTCAAGCAGCGAAACGCTTTCCACCGGCGCTGCCGCGCTTCGCCTCGGCTCGAGTTTCTCCCTCGCCCATCCCTTCAATGGCTGGATCGAGGAACTGCAGATCCTGGAGGTTGCGTGATGCGGCGCTAATGCACGTCTTCCAGAAATTCGTGAAGTTGCGCGTACACCGACGGCAGGAGGACTCTGTTCATATGCTGGCTTGGATGATCTGCATCGTAGTAGAGAGGTTGACCCTTGTCGTCGGTCACGCACTCGCTCCCGCACAGCAGAGGCTCGACCTCTATGACGACATCGAACGGCGGTTGCGCGGTCTCGATGATCGACTCGAGGGGGGCCAATCGAGATCGATACTCCTCCACCGAATATTCGATATCGGCCTCTCGTCCAAAAAGGATCGAGCGGACCAGCGAATGGGGAACCGGATGTTTGGCCCCGGGCGCCGGCAGCATGATGGCGACATCGACTCCTTCTTCCTTCAGCTCAACGACCGTCGAGTGAAGCCCGTCGCGAACGTTCTCAAATCTCGTCTCGTCGTCAAAGCTGGTGTGGCCCTCAAAGGTCGTATTGTTGCTGGAGAAAATTTCCCGCCACGCACCGACGAGCACGACTTTCTGAATACCGGTCCGCTCAATGTACCCTTCAAGTTTTTCTATGAGACGCGAGCAAGGAATGTCGTATCCGACGCGTTCGAGATCGAAGACCGGAGAGCAGCCCCGGACCGCCACCATCACGCCACTTTCTCCCTCTTTCCGGAGCAGGTTGTCATAAAGCGTCTGGAGCGCCATGGCATGAGAGTCACCCCATATGAGGACGGCCGGCGGTTCTCCATTATCCGCACCGATCGGGCAGGGGCCGTAGATGTACGATTCCAGCAAAGGTTCCGTTGCGCAGCGATATCGCTGCTGGCCTTCCGTTTCGGTCGCGGCCAAAAGGGCGTTGTGTGCCGCCTCCGGCATGCGCCAGGGCAGGCCGTTTGCGGTGACTACCAAAATGCCCGCGCCCATGATCGCGGCCATGCCGGCGAATGTCGTCGCAAAAAGGTGCCGGCGGTTTCGAAGTGCGGTGCGCTCGCGAAACGGGCGTTCGATATGCCGCCATGAAAGGACCGCGAGAACAAAGGAAGCGACGATGGCTGCCGTCGACTCGATCAGCGTCAAGTCGCGGATCGCATACATCCTTGCATAGACGAGGACAGGCCAATGCCACAGGTAGAACGAGTAGGAAACGAGACCGATGAACACCAGCGGCCGAAAGGCCAACCAACTGCCGACCGACGATTGTCCGGCAAGACCGGCATAGATAATCAGTGCCGCTCCGACAGTTGGCAGAAGTGCACTTGGGCCGGGAAATGGAGTCTGGTTGTCATACAGGAAGATGCTGAGACAGATCGCGATGATTCCAGACAGTGCCAATGCACTCCTGGCGAGCTCGTGCCTTACGGAAGGAACGATATTGAGTGCGAGAATGGCTCCCAGCATGAGTTCCCAAGCGCGCGGCGGCGCGAGATAGAAATTGCCTTCCGGCCAAAGCGTCTGTCCGGCAACAGCCAGCACAAAGGACAGGAGCCCGGCGAGGCCTATAGCCCATGGCACGAGGCGCGGCGCGAGGCGGTAGCACAGCAGAAGCGCTATGGGGAAAACGATATAGAACTGTTCTTCGACGGCCAGCGACCAGGTGTGAAGCAGGGGTTTGGACTCCGCTTCACTGTCGAAATAGCCAGCCTCTTTCCAGAAGAGGAAATTCGAGGCGAACAGGATTGTGGCCACTACGCTTCGCCCAAATGCCTTCATCTCGTCCGGCAGGAGAAAGAAGAAAGCCGCAATGGACGATGCCGCGATAACAGTGAAAAGCGCTGGAAGAAGGCGGCGTATCCGTCGTTCGTAAAATTTCGCTATCGAGAAGGAACCCTTCTCGATCTCTGCCACCAATATGGATGTAATCAAATAGCCGGAAATGACGAAGAAGACATCGACGCCGACATATCCGCCGGTAAATCCGGGGATCCCAGCATGGAACAACACCACGGGAACAACAGCGAGCGCGCGCAGCCCGTCGATATCCGCACGATACTTCTGCAATCAAATCCCCGCACTTGCCGGCTAGATGACTGGCAAGATCATAGGCCGAAAGACCGCTCGTGCACAGCGGGTGCCTAGCTTGCCGCCTTCGAGAATGTCGCAAGATCGAAATAGTCGCGCCAGACCTTGATCTTGCCGCCTTCCATTTCGAAGACGCCGCAACAAGGGAGAGCGACCGGCTTGCCGCCCACCTTCATGCGGTCCACGCGTTCGGCGAAGACGATGTTACCGGAGGACGAGATATTCAACAGTTCCCACTTCACATCCGACCAGCCGTTCACGAAACCGCCGATGAAGCCGGTCAGCGCCTCGCGGCCCTTCACCGGCTCGAGCATCATGTTGTGGTAGACGCCGTCTTCCGCGAAGAAGCCCACGATCTTCTTCACATCGAGGCTCGGCCAGGCATCGATGAAATCCCGTATGTTCTGTTCGTTGTTGCTCATTGCGCTCTCCCCGTTTTCCTTCTTGTTGGCGCTATCGTGCCGTGCGGAGGGGGCGAATGCAATTCGCGCATGAAAAAAGGCGGCGCCCGGAAGCGCCGCCCTGTTCTCCCGCGTGAAGGATCAGAAGTCCGAGAACTTCTTGCCTTCCGCGACGATCTTTTCGAGGAGCTTGGCGGGCTTGAAGTCGTCGCCCATCTGCGCCTGGAATTCCTTCATCTTGGCGAGCACCTTGTCGGCGCCCACCGTGTCGCCATAGAACATCGGGCCGCCGCGATAGACCGGGAAGCCGTAGCCGTTGATCCAGACGATATCGATGTCGGACGAGCGGATCGCCTTGCCCTCTTCGAGGATCTTCGCGCCTTCGTTGATCATCGGGTAGATGCAGCGTTCGAGAATTTCCTCGTCGCTGATCTTGCGGCGGTTGATGCCCTTCTTT
>JAHBYL010000199.1 GCA_019635955.1 Parvibaculum sp. | reverse complement strand
CATCGGCAAATCGAAAGTGAATTGGCGGCAAGCCTGTTGCTTCGGGTGCGGTCAGGTACTCCGGCATTTTTCGAGAAAGTCGTGGTCAATCTGCTGTTCGCCATGGGCTATGGAGGGTCGGGCGCCGATATTGCGCGATCCTTGGTGGGCAAGTCGGGTGATGGTGGCATCGACGGCGTGATCGATCAGGACCCTTTGGGGCTGGATCGCGTCTATATCCAAGCAAAGAGATATGCCGACGGTAACGTTGTGGGTGCTGGTGCCATTCGGGACTTCTTCGGAAGTCTGGACAGATTCAAAGCCAGTAAGGGTCTCTTCGTAACGACTTCGTCCTTCTCCCCTGCCGCAAAAGAGACGACTGATCTGCTCAGCAAGAGAATTGTCCTTATCGACGGACAGCAACTCGCGCGATTGATGATCCGGCACGAAGTTGGCTGCCGCGTTGCTGAAACGCTGCACCTCAAGAAAGAAGACGAAGATTTCTTTGAGTAAACGAAAAACACCGCCTACGGATTATCCGGGGGAGCCGGCCACGGCATTTCCCATCATGCTGAACCCGTCTTCGGGCGTGAGCACCGGCGCATAGCCGAGTTCCGTCCGCGCCTTCGAGATGTCGATCGTGAAGTCCTTGCCGATCAGCCGGAGCATCTGCCGGGTGATCGGCGGCTCGCCCTTCAGACGCAGGAGGCGCCAGGCGGTTCCCATGATGCCCGCCATCGTCCAGGCGAGCCCGAAGGGCACGGAACGGTCCTTCGGCGTGACGCCGCGGCTCGCAAAGAGGCGGGTGATAAAAGTCTTCAGCGTGGTGTCGGCATCGTCCGAGACGAAATAGGCCGCGCCATCCCCTCCGCGGTCGGCCGCCAGGATCAATGCGTGGCAGAGATTGTCCACATGGCAGGTCGACATGGCCTGCCCGCCGCCGGCGACCCACTGGAATTGCCCGTCCCTCACCGTCTCCACCATATGGTCGAGTGCCGGCATGTCCGGTCCCCAGATGAAGGGCGGACGGATCG
>JAHBYL010000198.1 GCA_019635955.1 Parvibaculum sp. | reverse complement strand
CGACGACGAATATACCGGCGTCGTCATCGAGAAGATTTCGAGCCGCAAGGGCGAGATGATCGACATGCGCCCGACAGGCGCCGGCAAGACACGCATCATCTTCCATTGCCCGTCGCGCGGCCTGATCGGCTATCACGGCGAATTCCTGACCGATACGCGCGGCACCGGCGTGATGAACCGCATCTTCCACGCCTATGAGCCCTATCGCGGCGAAATCGAAGGCCGCCGCAACGGCGTGCTGATCTCGAACGGCGCGGGCGACGCGGTGCCTTACGCGCTCTGGTACATCGAGGAGCGCGGCGTGCTCTTCATCAATCCGGGCGTGAAGGTCTACGAAGGCATGATCATCGGCGAGAATGCACGTTCCGACGACCTGATCGTGAACCCGCTGAAGGCGAAGCAGCTCACGAACATCCGCACCACCTCGAAGGACGAGGCCGTCCGCCTCACGCCGCCGCGTCCGCTGACGCTCGAACAGGCGATCGCCTATATCGAGCAGGACGAGCTCGTGGAAGTGACGCCGAAATCGATCCGGCTTCGCAAGCGCTACCTCGACCCGAACGAACGCAAGAAATACGCAAAGGCGGGCTGAGGCCGGAAGGTCTCCGAATTTAATCCGTCATGGCCCGGCTCGTCCGGGCCATTCACGTCTTTCTTTGCTGGTTCTGAAGTTAAAGACGTGGATGACCCGCATAAAGCGGGTCATGACGAATTGGTTTTTGCGTCTCCAGTTTGCCTCTCCCGCCTGCCGATGCCACTCTTCCCCCAACAAGAACCGGGGAGGAGAAACGACATGGCGGGAAATCCCGAATGGCTGGCAAAGGTCAAGGAAGCGGCGCTCGAACCGCAGCTTCCGATCGTCGATCCGCATCACCACCTCTGGGTGCATCCGGGCTCGCGCTACGAGCTTGAGGAACTGCTGGACGACACCGGCCAGGGCCACAATATTCGCGCCACCGTCTTCGTCGAATGCGCCGCGATGTACCGCGCGGACGGGCCGGACCATCTGAAGCCCGTTGGT
>JAHBYL010000197.1 GCA_019635955.1 Parvibaculum sp. | reverse complement strand
GTATCCCGAATTTTTGGAAGAAGACTGGCTTTATGAAGCGATAACCGAGGTCTATCTTCCGCTGATCGTTATCTTTCAGCGGCTTCACGAGGCGGATGCGGCCCCGCGGGTCGCGATGAACATCTCGCCGCCGCTCTGCGAGATGCTTGCCGATCCGCTGCTCCAATCGCGATATACACGGCACCTCGAAAACCTGCTCGAACTTGCCGAGAAGGAAGTCCACCGGACGGCCGCCGAGGCACGCGAATTTCACGCGGTGGCGCGGATGTATGCGGATAACCTGCGCGAGTCGCTTGAGCTTTGGAACGGCCGTTACAAGCGGAACCTGATCAACGCCTTTCGCGAACTGCAGGACGAAGGCGTGCTTGAGATCATCACCTGCTGTGCAACGCATGGTTTCCTGCCGCTGATCTCGACGCACGAAGCACGGCGGGCGCAGATCGCCATCGCGGTCGCAAACTATAAAAAGCATTTCCATCGGCAGCCGCGGGGCATCTGGCTTGCGGAGTGTGCGTATGAGCCGGGCGTCGAGGAACTTCTAAAGGAGTTCGGCATCGAGTATTTTATCTCGGATACGCACGCCATTCTTTACGGCGATCCGCGGCCGAAATACGGCGTCCATGCTCCGGTCGTATGCCCGAACGGCGTTGCGACCTTTGCCCGCGATATCGAAACGAGCCAGCAGGTTTGGTCGGCGGAGATCGGATATCCGGGAAATGACGTTTACCGCGAATTTTATCGAGATATCGGCTGGGACCTGCCGATCGACTATCTGAAACCGCACCTGCACGAAGACGGAAACCGCCGCCACCTCGGGCTCAAATACCACCGGATAACGGGCCGCAACGTTCCGCAGAACCGAAAGGAGCCGTACATTCCGGCACTCGCGACCGAAAAGGCGGCCGAGAATGCGATGCACTTCATCGGCGAGCGGATCAAGCAGGCCTACAAGCTCCGCGAGACCTTCGAGGGCCATCCGCCGCTTGTCGTTTCGCCATACGATGCCGAGCTTTTTGGGCACTGGTGGTACGAAGGG
>JAHBYL010000196.1 GCA_019635955.1 Parvibaculum sp. | reverse complement strand
TGATTTTCACATCCGGGTTGATGCGCCGCGCTGCCTCCGCCGCACTTTCCGTTTTCGCGCGGCCTATATCGCCCATGCCATGTGCGATCTGGCGCTGCAGGTTCGATAGCGACACAATGTCATTGTCGATGATGCCGATCGTGCCGGCGCCGGCGGCTGCGAGATAGATGAGGCAGGGGCTCCCAAGCCCCCCCGCGCCGATCACAAGCACCCGCGCCGCGAGGAGCTTTCGCTGCCCCGGGCCGCCGATCTCCTTCAGCACGATATGGCGTGCGTATCTTTCAAGCTGTTCGTCGGTGAGTGCCATCACAAAGTCATAGCATGGCCGGGGGTGAAAATCGCCTCAGCCGCGGGCCACGATGAGGTTGGTCTGGCAGGTCCGGCCTAGCAGCCCCGCCTCGTCGAAAATCGCGCCCTCGCTCATCCCCATGCCGCTTTCATGCAGCATCGCTTCGGGTGCCACGCCGATCCATTCGCCCTTCGGCGCGCGCGCCACATGGATCGAGACATCGACATTCGGAAAACCGAAATTGGTCGGCCAGGCGCCGCTCGCCGAAAGCCAGAAGGCGGAGGCATTGTCGGCAGCGGTAAAAAGCGTGGCCAGCAGCGATACGAAGGGCATCAGCGGCCGCGTCATGCGCGACCAGCGGATGCCGGGCTTGTCCGCCGCGTCCCGCTCCTCGCGCATGTCGAGAATATGGAGGAAGTTCACATGCTCCGGCCGCCGCCCGTTCGCCCAGAGTGGCAGGGTTTCCGGGTCCGCCGCCCAGTTGCGGCCTTGGGGTTCGGGCGTCAGCGGCGCCGCACGCATCGGCGCGGGCTGCACAAAGATCGCTTGTCCCTTGGCGATCAGCTTTTCCGTCGCCGGATCGGTCAGCAGACATTCGGCGACCGCATTGCGCCTTCCCGCCTGCAGCACGCTCACTTCCGTGCGCAGCGGCGACAGCGGCGCCGGCCGCAATATCGTGACGGAGGCTGAAAGCGGCACGCCCCAGCTCTCGTCCAGCGCATGCTCTTCCATCGCCGCGCCCACAAGTCCT
>JAHBYL010000195.1 GCA_019635955.1 Parvibaculum sp. | reverse complement strand
GATGAACCCAGATCAGCTCTGGGAAACGACGCTCGACATCAACGCCCGCTCGCTTCTTCAGGTGAAGGTGAAGGAAGTCGACGAGGCGGGCGAACTCTTCAACAAGCTGATGGGCGACGAAGTCGAGCCGCGCCGCGACTTCATCCAGTCGAACGCGCTCGCCGCCAACGTGGATATTTAGAGCTAGCGCCCCGGCAATACGATCATCGTGCGCTTCTGCGGGAGCGTCGCGCGCGAAAGCGAAATGCTCGCCTCCGTCTCGCGACTGATTTCGTAAAGCGAGCTCATCTTGTCGAGAAAGCGCACAAGCGTGTGCTCGCCGAAGATATGCATCGGGATCGCGACCGGCGCATCGATCTGTTTCAGCACCTCCGCCATGCCGTCGGTATTGAGCGTATAGGAGCCGTCGACCGGCACCAGCACGACGTCGATCCTGCCGAGCGCATCGAGATGCCTGGGCGTCAACGTGTGATGCAGATGCCCGAGATGGGCGATGCAAAGCCCGCTGATCTCGAACACGAAGATCGAGTTCTGGTTGTAATTCGTGCCGCCGTCCCAGTCGCGGATATTGGTAGGCACGTTGCGGACGAAAACGTCGCCGATCTCGACTTCATGTCGCGCGGGTTGATCGCCTTCGCCCCAGCCGCGCAACACATGCTTGATCGCCGGATCGGGCGAGAGCGTGTAATGCGTCGAGTGTGCGCGGTTCATGGTCGCGACATCGGGGATCACGCTGGGTCGCACATAGTCGTTGTAGTCGGTCGCGATTTTGATGCCGCCGGGGCTTTCGATCAGGAAGGTCGAATGGCCGACGAAAGTGATCTTGACCGCGCCGGGCGTCTGTTGCGCGAGCCTGAGCGAAACCGGCTTTGCGTTCGCGGGAAGTGTGGAGACGAGGCGCGGGCAACGCTCGTTCATCTGCGCGGTTACCGGCGCAGCCGAAACGAAAAACGCCGCCGCCGAAAGCATGGCGAGGCTGGCATTCCTCAGCGAAATGCGCTCGTTCAGGCCCATCGGGACATGATAGGCTGAGGAAGGAA
>JAHBYL010000194.1 GCA_019635955.1 Parvibaculum sp. | reverse complement strand
AGTGGCCAGCGGTCCGGGAAGCCTCTACTACCTGGAGCGAAAGTGAGCGGAACGTACTCGGGGGCCCACGAGTCGTCAACCCTGCATCACCCGGATACCCCGAAAAATCGGGAGAAATCCTGCCCGCCCCGCCCTTCGTGACATTTCTTGTCTTGGCGGCGGCTCCATGCGGTGCAGTATGACCCCGAATTCACCTCAGGGGGGACGATAATGACCGGCAAAATCTGGCCCGCCATCTTCTGGCTCGCCGCGCTCTACAATTTCGCGGCGGGCTTGCCGCCGATTCTTGGCATTGGCTTGCCGCCCGCCGGCCTTGCCCCCGAGCATCTGCTGACCACAAAGATCGCCGGGCTCCTCATCTGTACCTTCG
Source organism: Parvibaculum sp. (assembly GCA_019635955.1). GTDB lineage: Bacteria > Pseudomonadota > Alphaproteobacteria > Parvibaculales > Parvibaculaceae > Parvibaculum. The sequence goes on along the minus strand of JAHBYL010000194.1, from coordinate 679 downwards.
GGATCGGCTATGCCCTGGTCGCCCTTGGCATCCCGGGCACCCGCCATATCGTGACGCTCGGCCTGATCGGCAAGATCGGGGTCTGCCTTCTCGTACTTCTATATATGTCTGCGCTGCCGCCGGAGATGCCCCTGCTCGCTGCGGGCGACTTCCTCTTCGTGCTCGCCTTCGCTGCCTGGCTGCACAGGACCCGCGGTCAGAACACTTGATCCGGCTCCGAAACGAAAACGGGCCACCCGAAGGCGGCCCGCTTCCATTTCACAATCGGCGAAAGCGTCAGGCAGCGCCTTCGGCCTGTTCCGCGATCTCCGCGGAAGCCACGACCGGCTCTCCGCCCTCGGCAAGCGCCTTCTCGTCGCGGCGCTTCGCTTCGCCCCGGAGCCGCTGCAGCATGCCACCCGTACCGGCCGGGATAAGCCGGCCCACGATGACGTTCTCCTTGAGGCCGATCAGCTGATCGACCTTGCCGGAAACGGCAGCTTCGGTGAGCACGCGGGTCGTCTCCTGGAAGGAGGCGGCCGAGATGAACGAGCGGGTCTGGAGGCTCGCCTTCGTAATGCCGAGCAGAACCGGCATTGCCGTGGCGGGGGTCTTGCCCTGCGCCTCGAGCTTCGCATTCATCTCGTCGAACTCCATGCGGTCGAGCTGTTCGCCCGGCAGCGTGATCGAGTCGCCCGGA
>JAHBYL010000193.1 GCA_019635955.1 Parvibaculum sp. | reverse complement strand
CATCTACGCGACCGGCGCGGTGCTTTATCGTGCGCTTGCCGGCCAGCCGCCCGCGAACGCCGAAGACCGGATGCAGAAGCTCGCCTTCGGCAAGCCCGATCCGATCAAGCCGCTGGCAATGTTCGCACCCGGACTGCCGCATGAAATCGCGGCTGCGATCGACCGCGCGCTTTCCTTCAACGCGGAAAGCCGCCAGCCGAAGATCGGCGAATTGCGCGCGGCACTCGGCTGGGGCGAGGGCGAGGGATCAGTGCCGACGATCGCGCTGCCGCGTGATGCGGATGCACGGCGGATGCCGTTGCGTGCGCAGAAAGAGAAGCGCTCGAAATTGCCGTGGCTCTTGCCGCTCGCAGGCATCGCCGTCGTGCTGATGGCGGCGCTCATATTGAGCGGAGTCATCACACTTCCGGTAGGCAAGGAAATCGTTGAAACGCCGCCACCCGCGCCGAAGTTCGATGAAATGAAGGTGGTGCCGCAGATGCAGGTGCATACGCCGCCCGAGGCAGAAACGCCCAAAGAGCAGACGAAGCAGGAAGAAATCGAACCCCGGAGCCAACAGGCCGAGCCGCGCAGCGAGCAGCAGGCGCTCGTTCCGCCCGCGATGGTCTGCCCGCCTGGACAGCAGGAACTGGACGGCAAATGCGTGTCGCCGGCCGCCGCCTATCCCAAATGGTTCACCGGCGAGATCACGCTGGTCCGCGCCGAGCCGGTCAACCCGTCGCTTCCGCTTACCGCCTGCGTGCCGGGGAGGCGGGTGCCGCTCATCATCCTTGTCGAAGGCGGCAAGCTTCGCATCTCACAGGGCGGCAACACCTATTTCGTCGATTTCAACGCCGACGGCACGTTCGACTATAGCGGCGGCATCGACGACACCGGCGCGAATGGCCGTCCGCTGCTCAACAAGATCAAGGTGAAGGGCCGGATCACGGCCCAAAAGATCGAGGCGAGCTACGCCAATACGGTCGAGCGCGGCTCCTGCTTCGGCACCTTTACCGCGGTCGCAGCCGTAAGCGCCCAGCCGCAATTTCCACCCGCGCCGCGGTGATTCCGCGAGCCGTGCCCCGGGGTT
>JAHBYL010000192.1 GCA_019635955.1 Parvibaculum sp. | reverse complement strand
CGCATTCGCGCCCTGCTTCGCCACGTCATTCATCCCTTGATGTGCAATACGCAGATCAGCGTGAACAAACGCCGGGCCGTATCGAAATCCATTTCGATCTTGCCGGAGAGGCGGTCCTTCAATGTCTGCGAGCCTTCATTGTGAAGGCCGCGGCGGCCCATGTCGATTGCCTCGATCTGCGCGGGGGCGGCCGTCTTGATCGCGTCGTAGTAACTTTCGCAGATCAGGAAGTAGTCCTTGATGATCTTGCGGAAAGGCGTCAGCGAGAGCAGCACCTTGCCATGGGGATCGCCCGTTTCGAGACGGATGTCGAAGACGAGGCGGTTTTCCTCGATGGCGAGATGGAGGATGTAGGGCCCGCCATCGCTGCCGACGGGGGCGAAGCTGTTTTCCTCCAGCAGGTCGAAGATCGCGACCTTGCGCTCATGCTCGACATCGGGGCTGCGGCGGACGACGGAATGCTCGTCCAGCACGAGATCGGCAATGCGGTAATTGGCGCCTGCCGGGATTGCCGGGGCGCCTTCCGCATTTGCCTCATCGTCTGCTGCACGGTCTGACATGGTGGCGCAGTTTAAGCCGATTTGGGCGGGGGAAGCGAGCGATTGAAAGGCTGAGAAGGCACGCGTTCTCGACAGCTTTTCCCTTCATCCCTCAACATGTCACCCCCGGGCTTGACCCGGGGGTCCAGGGTGAGGGCCGAGGCGCCACTGCAAGTTGGCATGAAGATTCTTGTGAAGAGCGACGCCGCTTCGCGGCTACTGGATTGCCGGCCTCCTTATTGTTCAAAGGAGGGCCCGGCAATGACGTTATTGATTACAGATTCAATCTGATCGCCACGGAGCGGAGGTGGGCGTCGAGGCCTTCGGCTTCGGCGAGCGCGAGGGCGGCGGGGCCGATGGCGCGGAGCGCATCGGCGTCGCAGCGGACGATGGAGGTGCGCTTCATGAAGTCGAGCACATTGAGGCCCGAGGAGAAGCGCGCCGAGCGCGCGGTGGGCAGCACGTGGTTCGAGCCCGCCACATAATCGCCGATCGCTTCCGGCGTGTAGCGGCCGAGGAAGACGGCGCCTGCATTCG
>JAHBYL010000191.1 GCA_019635955.1 Parvibaculum sp. | reverse complement strand
TTCCGGCCATGATGCGCAGCGCTTCGCGACCGTGGTCGCCGAGCCGCTCGAGCGCGGATTCGGCCTGACGCTCGGCAACGCGCTTCGCCGCGTGCTCATGTCCTCGCTGCAGGGCGCGGCCGTGACCGCCGTGCAGATCGACGGCGTGCTGCACGAGTTTTCCTCGATCCCCGGCGTGCGCGAAGATGTCACCGACATCATCCTGAACATCAAGCAGCTTGCGCTGCGCCTTCATGCCGAAGGCCCGAAGCGCATGACGCTGTCGAAGAAGGGCCCCGGCGCCGTGACCGCCGGCGACATCACGGCCGGCGCCGATATCGAGGTGCTGAACCCCGATCTCGTGCTCTGCACGCTGGACGATGGCGCCGAGATCCGCATGGAGTTCACGGTCGCGCTCGGCAAGGGCTATGTCGCGTCCGACCGCAACCGTCCGGAAGATGCGCCGATCGGCCTCATCCCGGTCGACAGCCTCTACAGCCCGGTGAAGCGCGTTTCCTACAAGGTCGAGAACACCCGCGAGGGCCAGGTGCTCGACTATGACAAGCTCACCATGCAGATCGAGACGAACGGCGCCGTGACGCCGGAAGATGCAGTGGCCTATGCCGCGCGCATCCTGCAGGACCAGCTCCAGACCTTCGTGAATTTCGAAGAGCCCGAGCAGAAGCATGTCGAGGAGAGCCGTCCGGAACTCGAGTTCAACGCGGCGCTGCTCAAGAAGGTGGACGAGCTCGAACTGTCGGTTCGTTCGGCCAACTGCCTCAAGAACGACAACATCGTCTATATCGGCGATCTCATCCAGAAGACCGAGAGCGAAATGCTCCGCACGCCGAACTTCGGCCGCAAGTCGCTGAACGAGATCAAGGAAGTGCTCGCCCAGATGGGTCTCCATCTCGGCATGGAAGTCCCGAACTGGCCGCCGGAGAATATCGAAGAGCTGGCGAAGCGGTACGAAGATCAATACTGAGTAATCAACGCCGCGTCCTGACGACGCCGCATCTAACGAGGAGTAGGGCACATGCGCCACGGAAAAGCCGGCCGCAAGCTCAATCGCACCGCCAGCCATCGCAAGGCCATGCTCGC
>JAHBYL010000190.1 GCA_019635955.1 Parvibaculum sp. | reverse complement strand
GGCTTTTGCGGCGATGATCCGCGGCGAGAACGGCGACGGCACGCCCGAGCCCGGAGCCTCGCCTTCGCCCTCGCCTACACCCGAACCGGTTGATGGCGATGCGACCGAGCCGCAGGCGACGCCGGAGACGACCCCTACGCAAGTGGGTGAACCGACGCCGACGCCGCCGACCGGCGTGCTTGCCTTCCGGACCGAGCAGATCTATTTATGCGATGCCAATGGCGGGCTCGTCCGGCCGCTGACGCAGAATGAAGGGCTTCTTTATTTTTATTACGCCTGGGCACCGGACAGTTCGGCACTCGTCGCACTTGCCGCGACCATCCGAGAATGGCAGTACCTTGAGAGCGTCGCGAACGACAGGGGCGAGGCATTCACACCTGTCGGACGGCCGCGAATGATAGAAAAGAACGGCCGCGAACGCCGGCTCGATGACGGCCTGACGGCGGTAAAGCCCGTATGGTCGCCGGATTCGTCAAAGATCGCTGCGGCCTTCGAACATCAGATTCGTATCTATGATGCCGACGGTTCACCGCCGACGCAGGCTTCGATACCGCTCCGAAACAGTCTGCTGCTTTCGTCTCAGGAATTCGACCGCCGACAGGGCGGCGATGCACCCGAGCAAAATACGAATCAGCCGGGCCCAACAACACTTCCCGACCCGACGAAGCTTGTTTCATTTAACCCGATCGTTTCGCTTAACTGGGAGGCGGATCAGATCCTCAATTTTCAGACGGCGTTCATCAAGCGGATGGCAAACCAGGCAGAGAACGTCTTCAGCTTTGCCCGCTGGCATCGCGTGATCCTTTCGCCGCAAGCCGCACCTGCAGCCCGATAAAATATGAAATTCGAGTCGATAGATGAGATCTACAGCACCAACGCCGGCTTTGCCGCGGAACTTGAATCGCTCGTTGGCGAGTTACCGCGAGAGGCTGCCGAGCACTGCCCTGAGGGCGAGAAGTGGTCGGTCGCAGAGATCGTCGAACACCTCGCAATGGTCGAGGACGGAATCTCCCGCATCTGTGCAAAGCTGATCGGCAAGGCTGAAAAGAACGGCGACGTATCCGATGGGACCATTTCGATCACC
>JAHBYL010000019.1 GCA_019635955.1 Parvibaculum sp. | reverse complement strand
GCGCGGCGGAAACGGGCACGACGCATTCTTGCGACATGGCCGGACCTGACCGGCGAGTGCCTTCCCCTCGGCGCGCCCATGTCCATGCAACACGGCATAGATCTTGAGGCGGGCCGCTTTTCCTCACTGCTCGTGGTGACGCCCCGAGGTTTCGGCATCACACATCACAGCGGGTTGATGCGACATCGCGGGCGCCTGCGCATCGATGGCACACCGCTTGAGCCCTTCATCCCTTTCGCCTCGATCGCCAACATTTATGTCGATTATGTCGACAAGGCGGTTCTGGACGGCGAACGACAAATGGATCGCCTTGCCAGAAAGCTTGCCTCAGTCATCTTCTCTGCTGTCAACCTGCAGCATATGTGGATCAGTGCACAGCTCACGGGTGCGCTGCTGACCATCAACCTGAAAAGCGGCGAGGCCTACACCTTTGCCTTGCCGGAATTTCCGGATCGCGCGGTCACCGCTGCGGCCATCGAGAATGTGGCACTGCATGATCCGCAGGTAAAAATTACGCCCGGCATGCAAGGCGCCTTGTCTATTGAGACTTATGCTGAATGGCTGGCCGATCGCATTCAGGCCATCACCGCGCGGGGCCCGGTCCGCTGAGCGGTTTGGAGCGGGTGAAGGGAATCGAACCCTCGTCGTAAGCTTGGGAAGCTTCTGCTCTACCATTGAGCTACACCCGCACCGGACCTTCTAGTTAAGGTTTCGGCGCATTTTCCGCAAGAGGCGTCACCAGCGGTTCTGCACTTCCTCGGCAAAGCCGATCAAATCCTTCACCTTGATCCGCCGCCCGTCGTCCAGCACGGCCACGCCCGAAAAGCGCCCGAAGACCTGATGCTGGATCGAGCGGATGAGCTTCAGGTCCACCGCGCTGTGGCGGTCGACGACCGGCTCGAAAGTCATGTCGAAACGCCCGTCATTGCTGGTGAACGTCCAGGGCGCGCCGTCAAATGTGCCCTCGGGCAGATGGAACCGCACTTGATCGAATTTATGCGCGCGGCCCTCGAAGATGATCATGTTTTCCGATGCCGCCGAGGTATCGCCGAAGCCATAGCCGATATTGAAGCCAAAGCTCTTTCCCTCCGCCATGCCGGAGGCCGAGCCCCAGTACCAGACATTGTCATAGGTCCAGACGCCGCGCCCCCAGTCGAGCACGCCGAAAGAGGTCGCGGGCTCGAAGGCGAATGTCTCGCCGCCCACCGTCACCTGCCCTTCCGCCGCCATGCAGTTGATCTTCTGGTTGTAATAGAAGGCGCGCGGCGCATCGGCGAAGGGCGTTGCGATCACCATGCGGTCCATCGGCGGCTGCGCAAGGAAGAGATCGGCCTCCACGCCGCGTCCCTTGCCGAAGCCCGGATAGGACAGCGTGATCCGCCGCCCGCCCGGCACATGGCGGAAGGCAATATCCATTTTCGGGTGGTGCTGGACGATGTCGCCCTCGTCCGCGCTTTCGGGCAGCTTCATCCGCCCGCGCGGGAAAGGCGTGATTATGCCTTCCTCGGTGAAGCCCGGCTTTTCGAAATCGAGCCAGACGGCGTTCAGAAGCCCCATATAGCCATTGTCGGCCACGACGCAGGCAAAGCCGTAGCGGTCGTTCAGGACGGCGTAGTAGTCCCATTCCTTGATGCGGTGCCAGCCGGCCTTGATGGCGGCGCGGCGGTAGCGCCGGGCCTCTTCCGTCGCCCAGCCCGCCTCGATGAGCCGTCCCCGCCCGTCAAGAAGTTCGCCCTTTGTCAGTTTTCGCTGCACGTCATGCCCCTTTTTCGCCGCCCGCGTGCAGACTACCAGCCCTCCCGGAATTGTGAATGGCGAAGCTCGGGCGCAGTGATAGGTTTTCTCCATGAACGAGATCGCGCCGCAGAAATTTCTCCACCCGGATGTCACCGCCAAGGGTGAGACACGCGCCTCCGTCGCCTTTGACAGGCTCGACACGCTCTGGATCAATACCGGCACGCTCTGCAACATCGAATGCGCGAATTGCTATATCCATTCGAGCCCGACGGACGACCGCCTCGCCTATATCTCACCGGAAGAGGCCGTGCGCTATTTCGACGAGACGGCGGCGATCGCGGCGCAGGCCGGGACAGCCTTGCCCGAAATCGGTTTCACCGGCGGCGAGCCCTTCATGAATCCCGGTATGATCGAGATGCTGGAAGACGCGCTGACACGCGGCCATGAGGTACTGATCCTCACCAATGCGATGCAGCCGATGCAGCGCCCGCGCGTGAAGGCCGGGCTCATTGCGCTGCACGAGGTCTTCGGCAACTCGATCAAGCTCCGCGTCAGCCTCGATCACTACACCGAGGCGCTGCACGACGCCGAGCGCGGCGCAGGCAGTTTCGAAAAGACGATGGAGGGGCTTCGCTGGCTTTCATCCGAAAATTTCACGATCGCCGTTGCAGGCCGCACTACTTCGGGCGAGACGGAAGATGAGGTGCGCGCGGGCTTTGCCGCGCTCTTTGCGCGCGAGGGGCTTTCGCTCGATGCGCGGAACCTCGCCTCTCTCGTTCTCTTCCCGGAGATGGACGAGCAGGCCGAAGTGCCGGAAATCACCACCGCCTGCTGGGATATCCTGCATGTCGATCCCGCGTCGATGATGTGCGCGACGAGCCGCATGGTCGTGAAGCGCCGGGGCGCTTCATCGCCCGCCGTGATCTCCTGCACGCTGCTGCCGGACGATCCGCAATTCGAGATGGGGACGACGCTTGCCGGAAGCCTTGCTCCCGTGAAGCTCAACCACCGCCACTGCGCGAAGTTCTGTGTGCTGGGCGGCGCAAGCTGCTCGGCCTAGGAAAAGGCCAGCCAAAGAAGCGGCAGCACGAGCGCCGTCACGATGCCGTTGAGCGCCATGGCGACGCCCGAGAAGGTGCCTTGCACTTCGTTTTCCTGAAAGGCGCGCGCTGTGCCGATGCCATGCGCGGCAATCCCCATGGCAAAGCCTTTCGCGCGCTCGTCGCGGATGCGGAGGAGCCGGAAGAATGCCGAGCCGAAAACCGCGCCCACGATCCCCGTCAGGATCACGAAGGCGGCGGCAAGCGAAGGATAACCGCCGATCTCATCCGCAATGCCCATCGCAATCGGCGTCGTCACGGATTTCGGCGCGAGCGAGCGGATCGTCTCGACGCTCGCGCCCATCGCCTCGCCGATCAGCACGGCAGAGACGACGGCAACCGTTGAGCCTGTGACGAGCGCCGCAGCCATCGGCAGAAGCGCCGAGCGCACACGCGCAAAATTGCGGTAGAGCGGCACGGCGATGCCGACGGTCGCGGGTCCGAGCAGCCAGAGCAGCGCCTGGCCCCCGCCCATATAGTCGCCGACCCAGATGTCCGCCGCGATGAGCAACCCGATGATCGGCGCGGCGGCGAGCAACACCGGGTTCGCAAGCGGCGTGCCGCCCAGCGCACGCTGGATGCGCAGCGCAAGGTAATAGAAGAACAGTGTGACGAGAATCCAGAACCCCGCCTCGAAGACCCTGTCCCAATAGATGAGCTTGATGCCGATATCGCTCATTCGCCGTGCTCCCGGTTTCCGGTGAGCCGCGCCACCGCCATGAAGGCATAACCCGCCGCCAGCATGGCGAGGAAGGTGCTGGCGAAAAGCGCAACGAGAATGGGCCAGAGATCTTCGGCGAAGAGCGCAGCATAGCTCATCACGCCGACGCCCGCCGGAATGTAGAGAAAGTTCAGATGCGCGAGCAGGAAATCCGCGACGCGGCCGACCGCCTCCGGCACGCGACGGAGCCAGACCAGCCCGCCAAGCAGAAACAATATGCCGATCACAGTGCCAGGCACCGGCAGACCGAGCCACCAGGAGACGAGGCGTCCCGCCGTATCGCAGGCAACGAGAACGAGAAAGGCGATAAAGAGCTGACCGGCAAGGCGCATGGCTCGTGGCAATCCGTGAAGGGCATCCGCTGTGACGAAAACTTCATAGCCGAGTTCATCGGTTCTGTCGCTTCTCCCGCTGGATTGCAGACGCGGAGACCCCTAGTCTTCCGTCGAGGAATCAATCAGCTTCAGGGGTGCCCATGTCCGCCAGCATCAAGACCGGTTTCGTCGAGTACGGCGATGGAGAAACGACTTTCGAGGCCTATGTCGCCCAGCCGGCAGGTGGCGGCAAGCATCCGACAGTTCTCGTCGCCCATGACTGGAGCGGGCTCAACCAGGGCACGCGGGCCCGCACCGACCAGATGGCGGCGCTCGGCTACACCGCCTTCGCGCTCGATGTTTACGGCAAGGGCGTTCGTGGCGACGAGCAGGGCGACAATTCCCACCTGATGGGTCCGCTCCTCGCCGACCGCGCGTTGCTGAAGAAGCGTTTGCTGGCGGGGCTCGAAGCCGCGAAGGCGCATGAGGCTGTCGATGCCTCCAGGATCGGCGCGATGGGCTATTGCTTCGGAGGGCTCTGCGTTCTCGATATGGCGCGCGCCGCGGCCCCCGGCCTCAAGGGCGTCGTCAGCTTCCACGGCATCTTCATGCCGCCGGCGCTCGGACCGCAGGACAAGATCACGGCCAAGGTTCTGATCCTGCACGGCTGGGACGACCCCATGGCGGCGCCGGACAGCGTTGTCGGCGTGGCGAAGGAGATGACCGAGGCGGGCGCCGACTGGCAACTCCATGCCTACGGTCATGCCATGCATGCCTTCACGGCCATCGGCGCGCATGCGCCGGAGCGCGGCATTAAGTACGACGCCGATGCCGACCGCCGTTCATGGCAGGCGATGCGGAATTTCTTTGCGGAAGTGCTTGGCTGATTACTTCACGCGGAAATGCTTGGAGAGCTTCAGGCCCTGCTTCTGATAGTTCGAGCCAAGGCCCGCGCCGTAAAGCACGGAGGGACGATCCGTCAGCCGCTCCAGCACGAAGCGGCCGACGATCTGTCCGTGTTCGAGGATGAAGGGGACGTCATGCGAGCGCACCTCGAGGACGATGCGGCTGCCTGAGCCGCCAGCCTCGCGCGCGCCGAAGCCCGGATCGAAGAAGCCCGCATAATGCACGCGGAATTCGCCGACCAGCGGATTGTAGGGCACCATTTCCGCGGCATGGGTCGCCGGGATGTGCAGCGCCTCGGCGGTCGCAAGGATGTAGAATTCGTCCGGGTCAAGAATAAGGCCCTTGCCGGGGCGTACATGCACGGGGTCCCAGAAGTCCCGCACCTCATAGGCATTCACCTTGTCGATGTCGATGACGCCTGAATGGCGCTTGGCGCGATAGCCGACGACCTCGTCCTCGCTCTCCGCGTCGAGATTGACGGTGAGCGCGATGCCGCCATCGATATCGGCCTCGCCGTCCACGAGGCGGAGCTCCTCATGAAGCCGCTTCATCTCGGCATCGGTGCAGGTATGCGTGCCGCGGCGAAAACGGATCTGCGCGAGACGCGAGCCCGGACGCACGAGAATGGGGAAGGTCCGGGGGCTGATCTCAAGATAGAGATGGCCCTTGTAGCCCGCCGCCACCTGGTCGAACTCGGCGGAGAAATCCGCAATCAGCCGCGTGAATACGTCGAGGCGGCCGGTCGAGCTTTTCGGGTTGGCCGACGCCGATGTCTTTTCCGACAGCGCCAGCGCCTCGACCAGCGGCACGAGATAGACGCAGCCCGTTTCCAGCACCGCCCCTTCCGTCAGGTCCACCTTGTGGAGCATCAGCTCCTCGACGCATTCCATCACGCCGCGCTCCGGCCCCGGCAGGAAGGAGGCGCGCAGGCGGTAGGCAGTCGTTCCGAGCCTGAGGTCGAGGCTTGCCGGCTGGATCTGGCTCTTGTCGATTTCGAGCCCGCCCCAGATTTCCTTCTCGCGGATCAGCGTGGCGATGCCATGCGAGGGCAGAATGCCGGTCGTATGGAGCTGGCCGGGGCCCACGCGGCGGGGCTCGTCCTGGTGATTGGGGAAAAGATCGTCCGCCGCTTTGGTCATTGATTTCAGGGCCTTGCCGGTCGGGATGCGTCATCCGCCCCGATCACATGCGACGGTTATAATTGGCGCGGGGCGCGGGGGAAAGCCCGGCTGTCCGCCTGAAGCCTTGACGGGAGGGCCCCCGGCCCCTTAAATGCCCGCCAATCCCGTGGTGATTTGAGCCGACCGGCTTGCGGCCACGTTAAACAACTCGCTAAAAAGGTCGGGACGCGAGCCCCGATCCCTTTCACGGTCGGGGTTTTTTATTTGGGGTAGCCCGATGAGTAAGACGACACGCGACGGAAGGAAACTGAGCGCCCGCACCGAGGCCGTTCACGGCGGCACGCTCCGCACGCCCTTCGGCGAGACCAGCGAGGCGATGTTTCTGACCTCGGGCTATGTCTACGAGACCATGGAGGCGGCGGAGCGGCGCTTCAAGAACGAGGAGCCGGGCTTCATCTATAGCCGCTTCTCGAACCCCACCGTCCGCATGTTCGAGGAGCGCATGATCGCGCTCGAAGGCGCGGAAGATGCCCGCGCGACCGCCACGGGCATGGCGGCGGTCACGGCAGCCATGCTCTGCTACCTCAATGCGGGCGACCATGTCGTTTCGTCGCGGGCGCTGTTCGGCTCGTGCCGCTACATCGTGGAAGATCTGCTGCCCCGCTATGGCGTGACCTCGACGCTGATCGACGGGCGCGACCTCGACGGCTGGAAGAAGGCCGTTCAGCCGAACACCAAGGTGTTCTTCCTCGAAACGCCCTCGAACCCGACGCTCGAGATCATCGACATCAAGGGCGTGGCCGACATCGCGCATGCCGCCGGCGCCAAGCTTTTCGTCGACAATGTCTTTGCGACGCCCGTGCTGCAGCGGCCGCTCGAACTCGGCGCCGATGTCGTCATCTATTCGGCAACGAAGCATATCGACGGTCAGGGCCGTTGCCTTGGCGGCGTCGTGCTTGCCGATCAGCAATTCATCGCCGATCACCTGTCGAATTTCATGCGCCAGACGGGGCCGAGCCTCAGCCCCTTCAATGCCTGGGTCATGCTGAAAAGCCTCGAGACGCTCGACCTGCGTGTCCGCGAGCACGCCCGCAATGCCGAGAGCGTTGCCCGTTTTCTCGAAAATCATCCCGGCGTCGAGCGCGTCTTCTACCCCGGCCTGCCGAGCCATCCGCAGCACAACCTCGCCATGAGCCAGATGTCGGCGGGCGGCAATATCGTCGCGTTCGAGGTGAAAGGCGGCAAGGAAGGCGCCTTCCGCTTCGCGAACGGGCTGCAGGTGGTGAAGATTTCGAACAATCTCGGCGACGCCAAAAGCCTGATCACACACCCGGCGACGACGACCCATCAACGGCTCACACAGGAGGCCCGCGAGGAACTCGGCATCAATGAGGGGTTGCTGCGGCTTTCGGTCGGGCTCGAGGATGCGGGCGATCTCGCAGAGGACATGGATCGCGCCTTCGCAGCAAAGGGTTAACCAAAAGCGGCCGGCGCGTTGCCTCGTTAAGGGGAAGTTAGCCCGCCGCCGATATGGTGCAGGCGAGGCGGGGAATGGGCGCAGCGGTACTTGCCGCGACGTCCCATGCGGCACATATTTTTCCTCGCCGGGCCGTGGCCAGAATGGCTGCGGTTCCGCATACCGATGACGCCTCGCGCAAGGACCGCCCGATGTACAGCGCCATAACACGCTCCATCAATATTCTGGTCGAACCGACCTATCTCGAGGATCAGTCGGAGCCCGATCAGGACTATTACGTCTGGGCCTACCACGTCACGATCGAGAATCGCGGCGATGAGACGGTGCGTCTGCGCTCACGCTACTGGAAGATCACGGATGCGATGGGCCATGTGCATGAGGTGCGCGGGCCCGGTGTCGTGGGCGAGCAGCCCCTGCTCCGTCCCGGTGAGAAATTCGAATATACGAGCGGCACGCCGCTCGGCGCGCCGTCCGGCATCATGTTCGGCAATTACGAGATGGAAACGGACCACGGCGAAACCTTCGAGGTCGACATTCCGGCCTTCTCGCTCGACAGCCCCTACGCAAAGCGGATGCTGCACTGAGGGGTAGCGCCCTCGCTTCCTCGCGCGCGGCGGACTAGGATGGCTCACACCGTCCATGCCAGTCCGGAAGTTTCCATCCCATGCCCGCGCCGCAATCCTTCACGTCCCGCGAATTGATCGAGAGGCTCATCTCCTTCGATACGACGAGTCATCTCTCCAATCTGGCGCTGATCGACTTCGTGGAGGGCTACCTCGCAAGCCACGGCGTTGCCTCGCGCCGGGTGATGAACGAGGACGGCAGCAAGGCCAATCTCTTCGCAACGCTGGGCGACGAAAGCCAGGCGGGCGGCATCGTGCTTTCAGGACATACGGATGTCGTGCCGGTCGAGGGACAGGACTGGTCGAGCGATCCCTTCCGGGTCGAGGAGCGCGATGGCAGGCTCTATGGGCGCGGCACTTCCGACATGAAGAGTTTTCTTGCCGTGGCGCTTGCCCATGTGCCGGCGTTTCTTCGCGGCGGGCCGAAGGTGCCGGTTCACTTTGCCTTGTCCTATGACGAGGAGGTGGGCTGCCTCGGGGTGCGGCCCATGATCGAGAGCGTCATCCGCACGCTGCCGAAGCCACAGGTCGTGATCGTCGGCGAACCCTCCTCGATGAAGGTCGTGAATGCGCATAAGGGCATTCAGTCCTATCAGACCACCGTGACGGGCCTCGAATATCATTCTAGCCAGACGCATCTCGGCGTCAGCGCCATTCAATATGCGACGGAGCTCATTTCCTTCCTGATGGCGCTTGCAGCGGAAATGCGCGAGCGCGGCGATCCTTCCGGCCGCTTCAGCCCGCCCTACACGACGATCAGTGTGGGTCTTATCAAGGGTGGGACGGCGGTGAACATCATTCCGCGGAAATGCACCTTCCTCTGGGAGTACCGTACGTTGCCGGACGCCGATCCGGACGAGATCATCGCGCGCTTCAATGCCCATGCGGAAAAGGAGCTGCTGCCCCGCATGCGGGCGCTTTATCCGGAAGCGCGGATCGAGACGGTGACGCGTGCGCAGTCGCCGGGCCTTGCTGCCCTCGACGGCGATCCGGGCGAAACCCTTGTGATGAAGCTCGCGCAATGCAATTCGGCCGAAGCCGTTTCCTACAATACGGAGGCCGGACTCTTTCAGCTTGCCGATATCCCAACCGTCGTTTGCGGGCCCGGCGATATCGCGCAGGCGCACAAGCCGGACGAATTCATCGAGCTCTCGCAGATTGCGGAATGCGAGGCCTTCATGAAGCGGCTTGCGGATTACGTTTCAGGCAGGCCGATCTAGCTCCGGCGCGCCACGCATATGGCGGCTCGCATAGAGCGAGCGCATGAAGGAAAGGAGCTCCGGCGCCTTTTCGCGGAGCTTTCCGACATCGGGATTGCCGGTCAGGTCGGCGACATCGATGAGCGGAGCGAGTTCGGCGCCGCCGCCGTGATGAACCTTCTCGAATCCCATCGACCAATGCGGAAAGCTGCGCTCCTCCCGCTCACGCTCGAGGACGCGGATCAGCGCACTGTGCCGCCGGTCGCTCAAAATACGCTTATAGGTCGTCTCGACATTCTCCCGGTCGCCTTCGAGAACCTGGAAGAAGGTGCCGTCGAGCAGAAGCAGCATACCGGAGAGTTGGCTGCGGCGATTGTTGACCGATGACGCCCGCAGGATGTCGTGCACCTCGGCCTCGGTCAGGCCGGGCTTCGCCGCACTCATATAGGCAATCTGAAAGACCATGGCGGAAACCGGCTCGTGGTGAACCGCCATAGCCTAACGCCGGCCGGTTTAGGGATGGTTAACCCTGTGCGGGCTTCCCCCTCAGCGCAGCGCGGGGCGCATGCTGCGCTGGATCTCGGCCGTGAGCGTGGCATCGAACTCCCGGGCGAGCGCCTGGAGCAGCGCGCCATAGGCGGCGTCGCGTTCGTTGAGGCTCGCGCTTTCGAGAACGGTGCGGTTCGCGCTCGCCTCCACATCGGCGGTCCATTGCTGGAAGTCGCCGGGGCGCGGTCCGGGCTGGTCCACGATGAGACGGGCCTTGAGCCGGGCGGTCAGACGTACGTCCTGCTGGTCGCCGAACATGCCGGTAAGGCCGCCCTTTTTGGGCAGGGTCTCGGAGATCACGCTGCCATCGAAGACCGTCAGCGTCGCCGTGCCGCGCGTTCCCACGCCCACGATGCGGGCGGAGGCCCAGGCGCGCGCCGTGGTCTCGGGCGTCACGTCATAGAGATGTTCGACATTCGGCGCGCGGCCGGGTTCCTGATAGCGGCTGTCCACGGAAATGGAGGCAATGTCGAGCCGGATCGGCGGCTGCGCATCGAAGCTCGGCGCGCGGGGCCCGGTCGCGGCGGGCGGCGAACCGGCGCAAGCCGAAACGAGCAGAAGCGCCGCCAGGGCGGCGCCGAGCATCCGAAGGGGTCCAAAACCGGCCATGCGCTTCACTTCCATTCTCCCTCAGTTCAGCCCTTCTTTCAGGTCGCCGGGCTCGAAGACATAGACCTCGCTGCAGAATTCGCAGGTCGCGGTGATGACACCATCCTGCACCATTTCGTCGATTTCGTGACTGCCGAAAGAGCGCAATACGGATGTCATCCGCTCGCGCGAACAGCGGCAGGAGAATTCGATGGGCGATGGCTCATAGGCGCGCACCCCGTCTTCGTGGAAAAGGCGGTAGAGCAGCCGGTTCGGCTCGAGCCCGGGGTCCAGAAGTTCGTGATCTTCCACCGTGTCGAGAAGAATCGAGGCCCGGTTCCAGTTTTCCTCTTCCTCGGTATAGGGACCTTCGTCCTCCGTCTCGCGGTGACCCGTCAGCCCGCCATCGCGCGCGATGTGCTGAATCATGATGGCGCCAGCGCGCCAGTTCTTTTCCGTGCCGCGCTCTTCGCGGTGGTAATAGGGGCCGGCGGCAAGGCGGATGCGGGTCGCGACCTGCTCGGAGCTCGCAAAATATTCATGCGCGCTGTGGCTGAGCCCTTCCGGATGCAACGACACGATGCCCTGATAGCGCTCCATGTCCGGCCCCTGATCGATGGTCAAGGCGAGATAGCCATCGCCCATCAGATCGGCCGGCGAGGTGAGCCCGCCCGCCAGTGCCGCGGCCAGCCGCTCCTCATCCACTTGCGCGTAGCCGCGCACGCTGCCCGGCGACTGGAAATCGGCGACGAGCATGCCGACCGGCCCCTTGCTTTGCGTCTGCAGTATGAAGCGGCCCTCGAATTTCAGCGCGGTGCCGATCATGGCGGTGAGAGCCAGCGCCTCGCCGAGCAGGCGCGAGACGGGCTCTGGATAGGCATGCGCCTTCAGCACACGGTCCACCAGCGGCCCGAGGCGCACAATGCGCCCGCGAATGCCCAGCCCCTCGATCTGGAAAGGCTGCACGAGATCGTCGATGGCAATAGCGCTGTCGTCGCTCACCGGAAGCACCAGGCCAGCACGCCCTTCTGCGCGTGAAGCCGGTTTTCAGCCTCGTCGAAAACGACCGAAGCCGGACCGTCGATCACCTCTTCAGTCATTTCCTCGCCGCGATGGGCAGGCAGGCAATGCATGAAGATCGCATCCTTCGCGGCGGCGGCCATGAGACGCGCGTTCACCTGATAGGGCGCGAGAAGATTGTGGCGAAGCGCCGCTTCCGTTTCGCTGTCTCCCATCGATATCCAGGTGTCGGTGTTGATGCAGTCGACGCCGTCCACCGCCTCATAGGGATCGGTGGTGAGGGACACCTTCGCGCCCTTCGCCTTCGCCCAGGCAAGCGCTTCCGGCGAAGGCGAGAGTTCGGGCGGGCAGGCCATGCGCAGCTCGAATTCAAGCTGCGTCGCGGCATGGATCCATGAGGTCGAGACATTGTTGCCATCGCCCACCCAGGCGACGCGGCGTCCCTTGATCGGGCCCTTGCGCTCTTCGAACGTCATCACATCGGCCATGATCTGACAGGGATGCGAGCGGTCCGTCAGTCCGTTGATCACCGGCACGGTCGCATGTTCGGCAAGCTCGAGGAGCTTTGCGTGATCGGTGGTACGGATCATGATGGCATCGACATAGCGCGAGAGAACGCGCGCCGTGTCGGCAATGGTTTCGCCACGGCCAAGCTGCGTGTCGCCGCCATTCAGCAGCAGCGTCTCGCCGCCGAGCTGACGCATCGCCACGTCGAAGGAGACGCGGGTCCGCGTCGAGGGCTTCTCGAAAAGCATGGCGAGGAGCCGGCCCTTGAGCGGCTTGTCCTGATCGGGCTCCGCCTGGCCAAGCCCGTTCCGCGCCTTCTTGCGCGCGACCGAATTGTCGAGGATCGCGCGGATGTCGGATGCCGCGACCCGGTCGAGATCGAGGAAATGCTTGCCTGCCGGAACCGCGCTCATGATTTTGCTCCCGCGGCCTTCGCATCGGCGTCGAGGGCGGCATCGAGTTTGCCGCAAGCTGCCATCAGCCGTTCCATCGCGTCGTCGAGATGGGTCTCATCGATATTGAGCGGCGGCAGAAGGCGGACCACATTGTCGCCCGCGCCGACCGTCAGCATCTTTTCTTCCCGCAGCGCCGCGACGAGATCGGTATTCGTCACCCGGCACTTGATGCCGAGCATCAGGCCTTCGCCGCGCACGCCTTCCACGATCCGCGGATAGCGGTCGGCAAGCATGGCGAGTTTCTGCCGAAGCTTCAGGCCGAGCATCCGCACATGCGGCAGGAAGGCTTCGTCGAGGGCCAGGTCCATCACCGCATTCGCCACCGCCATGGCGAGCGGATTGCCGCCGAAGGTCGAGCCATGCGTGCCCGCCGTCATGCCGCGCGCGGCTTCTTCCGTCGCGAGGCAGGCGCCGACGGGGAAACCGCCGCCCAGCGCCTTCGCAACCGCCATGATGTCGGGTGTGATGCCCGCAAGTTCATGCGCGAAGAGCGCGCCGGTGCGGCCGACGCCCGTCTGCACTTCGTCGAGCACGAGAAGAATGCCCTTCTCGTCGCACAATGCGCGGATGCGCCTCAGGTCCTCGTTCGGGATCACGCGGATGCCGCCCTCGCCCTGAATGGGCTCGATCAGGATGCCCGCCGTCGCCGGGCCGATCGCAGCTTCGAGCGCCTTCAGGTCGCCGAAGGGTACTTGCGGGAAGCCGGGCATGGCCGGACCGAAACCTTCGAGATATTTCTTCTGGCCGCCGGCGGCGATCGTCGCGAGCGTGCGGCCATGGAAGGCGCCTTCCATGGTGATGAGTTCGTAGCGTTCCGGCGCGCCGCCTGCCGCATGATACTTCCGCGCCATCTTGATCGCGCATTCGAGCGCCTCTGCGCCTGAATTCGTGAAGAAGGCAGTGTCGGCGAAAGTCACCTCGACGAGACGCTTCGCGAGCTTTTCCTGTCCGGGAATACGGTAGACGTTCGAGGTGTGCCAGACCTTCCCCGCCTGTTCGGTCAGCGCGGCGATCAGATGCGGATGGGCATGGCCCACGACATTGACGGCGATGCCCGCGCCGAAGTCGAGATAGCGCTCGCCCTTGGCGGTGATGAGCCAAGGGCCTTCGCCCCGTTCGAATTCAAGGTCGGCCCGCGCATAGGTCGGCAAAACAGGCGTAATCACGGAAGTCGGTCCTTCTCACAAATCTTTTGAACGACGCCGTTCGCGAATGCCGGGAGAAAAGCCGAGGGTTCTGTTGCGGCTGGAATGGGCTCCGGGCGATCCGGCGAGACAGCAGTTACCTGCGGAGGCTTCAGGCTTTCGCCCGCCCCCTTCTCGCTGTCAGCCTCGTCGTTTCCCGTACCGGATCATGCCGATCACCCTGTTGCCCCTTTCGGGGGCTCCTCGCCGGCGCCCCGCAGGGGGCCGCCAATAGAAAATGCCGCCCCGCGCGGGGCGGCAGTCCGAGAAGCATGGGAGTATTACGGCGAGGGCCGGGGCCTGTCAATCGCGCCGGGAACCGGGATTTCAGGCCTTCAGCCGGTAGCCCGTCTTGAAAAGCATGTGGCAGGCGGTCCAGAGGACGAGGTTCGCGCCGATCACGATGGCGATGCCGGTGGCAATGGAGCCGTCGGCATGGCCGGTAATGCCATAGCGGAAGCCGTCGATCAGGTAGAAGACCGGGTTCCATTTGGTCAGTTCATGGGCGAAATCGGGGAGCTGGGTCACCGAATAGAAGGTGCCCGAAAGGAAGGTAAGCGGCAGGATCACGAAATTGGTGACGGCCTGCAGATGGTCGAATTTCTCCGACCAGACGCCCCCCAGCACGCCGAGGAGTGCCAGCATGAGCGAGGCGCCCACGGCATAGAAGAGCACGGCCCAGAGATGGGCGATCCCCATATGGACGAAGGGCAGCATGGCCAGGGCCGTTACCGCGCCGCAGAGAAGGCCGCGTGTGACGCCTGCCAGCGCAATGCCCACATTGAGCTCGCCCGCGGAGAGCGGCGGCATCAGCACATCGACGATATTGCCCTGGATTTTCGAGATCAGGATCGAGGAGGAGGTATTGGCGAAGGCGTTCTGGATCATGGTCATCATGACGAGGCCCGGCGCCAGGAACTCCACAAAGGGCACGCCATGCACATCCGGGCGGAACTTGCCTATGGCGAGCGCGAAGATCGCAAGATAGAGGAGCGTGGTCACGACCGGCGCGGCGATGGTCTGCGTCATCACCTTCCAGAAGCGCCTGACTTCCTTCAGATAGAGCGTCCAGACGCCGAGCCAGTTGACGGCGCCGAAGCGGCGCATGCCCGCCTGGGGATGGAAATTCTCGCTCATGGCGGTCCTCTTGTCGTTGGGGCCCGGAGGCAGGCATTGCGGCAGGCATAGACGAGGCCCGTGCGGGCCGCAATGCGGGAAGGTGAGGCCCATGTGGGACGCAGGCCACCCCGCCGCAAGGCCGGAAGCCGGCCGGGGCCGAAAAAGCCCTGTAAATCCGTACTTTTCTGTGGATAAGGGCCGCCAAAAGCCGCGCCCCGGTTGCGATTTTGCCCCTCTATATTGTATATTTCCTGTTAATAACCACGAAATCTAGTGGGCACACGCAGCGTCAATCCGTGCCGCGGGAGGGGTTTCGAGGGACTGCCGGCGGGGACCGGCTCGCGCATCCAAATGGGCCCCAGCGGCCCTGAAGGGGAAGGAACATCATGTGGACCGATGAACGCGTGGAACTGCTGAAGAAGCTCTGGGCTGAAGGGCTCAGCGCCAGCCAGGTCGCCAAGCAGCTCGGTGGCGTCACCCGCAATGCCGTGATCGGCAAGGTGCACCGGCTCGGTCTTTCAGGCCGCGCGACGCCGAGCCGCCCTGCGCGTGCGCGGCCGCAGGCGCCGCGCACCCTCGTTCGCGGCAGGCCCGACCCGCTGACCGCCGAGGCACGCCACGAAAGCACGCTCCGGGACGAAGCCCGGGAACGCAGCGAGCCCGCCCGCGCCGAGGAGCGCGGCCTTGAGCCCGCCGAACGCGCGACCGTGCTCACGCTGACCGAACACACCTGCAAATGGCCGATCGGCGATCCGGGGCGTCCGGGCTTCCATTTCTGCGGCCGGGGCGCCGATCACGGCTCGCCCTATTGCACCGAGCATGCGCGCATGGCCTATCAGCCGGTGCAGGCGCGGCGCAATCGCGACCGCAATGCCGGCATCCGCAAGGACCGCTTGGTCAGCTAGGACCGAGCCGCACTGTCCGTCCGGACAGGCTGGGGGACACGAGGGGAAGGAACCGGCATCCGCGGAAGACGTGGGTGCCGGTTCTGCATTTCAGGCTTCAGTTGTGGAACTGCTCGTCGAGCGAGTAGCCGGCGGAACGGACGGTGCGGATCGGATCCTTCTCGCCCTTGTTGTTCAGCGCCTTGCGGAGCCGGCCGACATGCACGTCGACCGTGCGCGCCTCGACATAGACATCCGAGCCCCAGACGGCGTCGAGCAACTGCTCGCGGCTGAAGACGCGGCCGGGATGCTGGATCAGGTGATCGAGCAGGCGGTATTCCGTCGGCCCCAGATGCACCTCGCGGTCGCCCCGGCGGACGCGATGCGCCGCGCGGTCGATCACGATATCGCCGAAGGTGACGAGGTCTTCCGTCAGCGCGGGACGGATGCGGCGCATCACGGCGCGGATACGCGCCAGAAGCTCCGTCATCGAGAAGGGCTTCGTCACGTAATCATCCGCGCCCGTATCGAGGCCACGGATGCGGTCCGTCTCCTCGCCGCGCGCCGTGATCATGATAATCGGCACGTTACGCGTTTCCGGACGGCCGCGCAGGCGGCGGCATATCTCGATGCCGGAGAGACCCGGCAGCATCCAGTCGAGCAAGATGAGATCGGGCGTCACTTCCCTGACGAGAAGTGCTGCCTCCTCGCCGTCAGAGGCGGCGACGACCTTGTAGCCTTCCTTGTCGAGGTTGTACTGGAGGAGCGTCGACAGCGCCTCCTCGTCCTCGACGATCATGACCGTCGGCTTCATTCTGCGCTCGAACTGGCTCCTCTCGGGCTGGCCCTGCTCTGCCACATCGGCAAGTGCCCGCACCTTCTCCATATTTTCCATCGAAGCCTGACCCTGTTCGCCGCGGCGGGCAAGCGTTATTCCCATGAAGGTGCCTCCTCTAGCTCTCGGCCCTCACGGCCGTCGTGCTGGTGGTATCGCTCTTGGGGCGTTCGTCGGCCACCCATTCGCCGGTCACGAGATAGCTGATCGTCTCGGCGAT
This sequence comes from Parvibaculum sp., assembly GCA_019635955.1. Taxonomy (GTDB): domain Bacteria; phylum Pseudomonadota; class Alphaproteobacteria; order Parvibaculales; family Parvibaculaceae; genus Parvibaculum. Next base: position 32,647 of record JAHBYL010000019.1, on the reverse strand, counting down.
ATTCGTCGCATGGTCGCCGATGCGTTCGATGTTTTTCGCAACGAAGAGGAGATGTGTGGAGACGCCGATCGTGCGCGGGTCTTCCATCATGTAGGTCAGCAATTCGCGGAAGACTGAATTGTACATGGCGTCGATTTCCTCGTCGTCGCGCCACACCTCCATCGCCGCCTGGGCCTCGCGGCTCGAATAGGCGTCGAGCACGTGCTTGAGCTGGCGCTGCGCGAGACGGCCCATGCGCGAGATGCCCTGGATGAGCCTGTTCGCGCCTTCAAAGTCGTTCTGCAGCACGATGGCGCGCTTGGCGATGTTCTTTGCGAGATCGCCGATGCGTTCCAGATCGATCGAAATCTTGATCGCGGCGATCGCTTCGCGCAGGTCGGTCGCCATGGGCTGGCGGAGCGCGATCATGCGCACTGCATGCACCTCGATTTCCGACTCCAGCGCATCGATACGCTGGTCTTCGAGAATGGTGCGTTCGGCAAGCTGTGTGTCGCGCCGCGCGACCGCCTCGATCGACGCCGCGAGCTGCGCTTCGGTCAAGCCACCCATCTGGGCGATCTTTGCCGAAAGCGCGTCGAGTTCCTCCTGGAAGGACTTAACGATATGCTGGGTCACGCCCTGATCTCCTGTTGGCCTCGTGGCACTAACCACACTGCCCGGCTCAGCCGAAGCGGCCGGTGATGTAATCCTGCGTGCGCTGATCGCGCGGATTGGTGAATATGCGCTCCGTCTCGCCTTCCTCGACGAGCTTGCCGAGATGGAAGAAGGCCGTGCGCTGCGAGACGCGCGCCGCCTGCTGCATCGAATGGGTCACGATGACGATGGTGAAGTCCTGGCGGAGTTCGTCCATCAGTTCCTCGATCTTGGCCGTGGCGATCGGATCGAGTGCCGAGCAGGGCTCGTCCATCAGGATCACTTCGGGCTTAACGGCAATGGCGCGCGCAATACAAAGGCGCTGTTGCTGACCACCGGAGAGGCCGGTGCCCGGTTCGCGAAGGCGGTCCTTCACCTCATTCCAGAGGCTCGCCTTCTGCAGGCTCGTCTCGACGATCTCGTCGAGTTCCGACCGGCGGCTGGCGAGGCCGTGAATGCGCGGCCCGTAGGCGATGTTGTCGTAGATCGACTTCGGAAACGGGTTCGGCTTCTGGAACACCATGCCGACGCGAGCGCGCAATTCCACCACGTCGATATCGGGCGAATAGATGTTCTCGCCGTCGAGTTCGATCTTGCCTGTCACGCGGCAAGCGGGAATCACGTCGTTCATGCGGTTCAGGCAGCGCAGGAAGGTGGACTTGCCGCAGCCCGAAGGACCGATCAACGCCGTCACCTGGCGTGCGCCGACATCCAGGTTCACATCGAAAAGCGCCTGCTTTGCGCCATAGAAGACGTTGACGTTCTGACCCGTCATCTTCAGCTGGCCTTCCTTCTCGGCCATCATCACCCTTTCCGCGGCGCCGGACGCCGCCACTGCACCATCTTGCAAGGCAATATCTACCATTTTCTCTCAAACCTCTTGCGCAGGATGACCGCGGCCGCGTTCATCAGAAAAAGGAACCCGAGGAGGATGATCGTCGCGCCGGCCGTGCGCTCCACAAAGCCGCGTTCGGCCGCCGTCGCCCACATGTAGATCTGCACAGGCAGGGCCGTCGCAGGCTCGAGCGGCGTCGAGGGGTAATCCACCACGAAGGCGACGAGGCCGATCATCAGCAGCGGTGCCGTTTCACCAAGCGCCTGCACAAGGCCGATGATCGTGCCGGTCATGATGCCGGGCATGGCAAGCGGCAGCACATGATGGAAAACAGTCTGCATCTTCGAGGCACCGACGCCAAGCGCGGCCTCGCGGATCGAAGGCGGCACGGCGCGGATCGCTGCGCGCGTCGCGATGATCACCGTGGGCAGCGTCATCAGCGTGAGCACAAGGCCGCCGACCAGCGCCGCCGAGCGCGGCAGGCCGAAGAAGTTGATGAAGACGGCAAGGCCGAGCAGACCGAAGACGATGGAGGGAACGGCGGCCAGATTGTTGATGTTGACCTCGACCAGATCGGTCAGGCGGTTTCTCGGGGCGAATTCCTCAAGGTAGACGGCGGCGGCGACTCCGAGCGGCACCGCCAGCAGGACGACCGTCAGCATCATGAAGAAGGAGCCGATGATGGCGACGCCCACGCCCGCCGTTTCCGGCTGGCTCGAGGCGCCGTTCACGAAGAGGCCGGTGTTGAAGCGCTTCTTGAGGTCGCCCTCTTCCGCGAGGCGATCGATCCAGGCTACCTGCCGGTCGTTGACCTGACGGCGGTCTCCGGGCGTCGCACGGTCGATCGAACCCTTCATCAATGCGTCCGTATTGCCGCTTGCAAGGAGCCAGACGGATTCCGTCCTGCCGATGATCGAGGGATCGGCGATCACCATATCGCGAAGCTGGACAGTGACGCCGCGCGAAAGAAGCGCATTCGCGTCGCGCGATTCGGCACGGTCGTCTTCATTGACGCCGAGACGGGCGAACAGCGCATCACGAGCAAGCCGCTGGTAGTTCGCGGTGCGAAGCTGCATGTCCTTGCGCTCGCCGGAAGGATCGATCACCTGTTCGTCGAACCGAACGTCGAGCCGGATGCCGGTCTGGAGGAAAGCCGTCCAGCCATTGCCGATGATCGAACTGAAGAGAAAGACGAGAAAGCCGAGCGCGATCAAGATCGCCACGACACCATAGGCCCGGAAACGGCGTTCAGCCGCATAGCGCCTTTTCGTGCGGGTGCTGACGCCCGCGCGAGGGGCGCGCGTCTGTGCCTTGCCCGTTGTGCCTGCTTCCCGGCTCATTCGTACTGTTCCCTGTATTTGCGCACGATGTAGAGCGCGAAGACGTTGAGGCAGAGCGTGATGAAGAAGAGCGTCAGGCCGAGAGCAAAGGCGACCAGCGTCTGCGGGCTGTTGAACTCAAGGTCGCCCGTGAGCTGGCTCACGATCTTCACCGTGATGGTCGTCACCGATTCCGCCGGATTGAGCGTTATGTTCGCAGCGATGCCTGCAGCGAGAACCACGATCATGGTTTCACCGATAGCGCGCGATGCCGCAAGCAGCACCGCACCGACAACACCCGGCAAGGCGGCGGGGAGGACAACCTGCTTGATGGTTTCGGATTGCGTGGCACCGAGCCCGTAGGAACCTTCCCGCAACGATTGCGGGACGGCGGAGATGATGTCGTCGGAAAGAGAAGATACGAACGGAATGATCATCACCCCCATGACGATGCCCGCCGTCAGGACCGAAGAGGCCGATATCTGCATGCTCGCAATGGCGCCGAGATCGCGCAGCAGCGGGCCGAAGGTCACCATCGCGAAGAAGCCGTAGACGATGGTCGGGATGCCCGCCAGGATTTCTAGAACCGGCTTCACGACGGAGCGCACACGGTTCGACGCATATTCCGACATGTAGATCGCGGAATAGAGGCCGATCGGTACTGCAACGAGAAGCGCCACGAAGGAGATATAAAGCGTGCCCCAGAGAAGCGGCAGCAGGCCGAACTGTCCCTCATTGCCGCCCATGCGGCCCGGCGCCGAGAAGCGTGGATCCCAGACCGTACCGAAGAAGAAGTCGCGCGGAGAAACGGACTGAAAGAAGTGCAGCGTCTCGAACAGCATCGAGAAGACGATGCCGACCGTCGTCAGGATCGCGACGGTGGAGGCCGCTATCAGCCCGATCAGCATGATCCGTTCGACCGCATTGCGGGCGCGAACGCGAGGCCGCATTCGCCGCAATCCATAGGCAAAGCCGAGAATGACGACCACGAAGGCGCAGATGGTCATGCCGAGCTTCGAGCCGGCGCGGTATTCGTTCACGCTCGCCGCCGCCTCGATCATGTAGGGCTCGACGCTTGTGCCGAGAATCATGCCCTTCTGCATGAAGAGGGTCGGCGCATCGACCATGCCGGATACAAGGCTTCGATATTCTTCGGCAGTGAGGCGCATCATGCCGGAGGCGAGATTGCCTACCGTGGTCATGACGAGCGAAATCTGGGAGTCGGAAAGCTGCTGCACCTGGTCCGGCATGCCGGCGACCACGCTCGATCGTATGACCATGGGCGCGGCAGCGGACCAGACCGCAACCAGGATGAGCGCCGGAAGTACCGTCGCCACCATAAGGTAGGCGCCATGGTAGACCGGACGGGAATGGAAGGGTGTGGCGCTGGCGCGGGTCGCCGATAGCGCCCGGGCATAGCCATAGACGAAAGACGCCACCGCGATGACGGCGAGCAGGATAATGATCTGGTCGGTTGCCATTGAGGCTTTTCCGTTTCGGATGTCGCGCGGGCCAGCCGACGCAACCGGCTTTCACTGATCGAGATGAAGGTGACCGGCGCCCCGGGAGAGGCGCCGGTCATCATCGCAGGCTTAGAGCGTCTTTTCCGCAGAGAGCGCGGCGCGGACGGCTTCGGCTTCGGCCGCGGGCAGCGGTACGAGGCCGTATTCCGCGAGCGGGCCATCCGGACCCGCCACGGCGTCGCTCACGAAGTATTCGGCGTATTCCTTGAGGCCGGGGATCACGCCGATATGTGCCTTCTTCACATAGAAGAAGAGCGGGCGGGACACCGGATACTGGCCCGAGGAGATCGTCTCGACGCTCGGCATCACGCCCTTCATCGTCGCGACGCGGAGCTTGTCGGTGTTGTTTTCGTAGAAGGAGAGACCGAACACGCCGATTGCTTCCTTGTTGGACTGCAGGCGGCCAAGCGTCTCCGTGTAGTCGCCATCGATATCGATCGACGCGCCGTCATTGCGGACGCGGGCGCACATCTTCTCGGCATCCTTCTTGTCGACGCCACCGGCGACGTAGATGTCGAGCGCACCGGCTTCCTTGCAGCCAGCCATCAGCACCTTCTCTTCGAAGACTTCGCGCGTGCCGTGCTTTTCGCCCGGGATCAGCGCCGTAATCTTCCAGTCCGGGAGAGCCGGGTTCACGTCTTTCCAGCTCTTGTTCGGGTTCGCGACGAGCTTGCCGCCCGAGGGAACCTTCTGCGCCAGGGCGAGGAACCAGTCTTTCGGGGTGAAGGCAAGATCGGGGCCGCCGATGTCGCTCGCGAAGACGATGCCGTCATAGCCGAAGCGGACTTCGATGATATCGGATACGCCGGCAACGCCGCAGGCTTCCTTTTCATCCGACTTGATCGGACGCGACGAGTTCGCGATGTCGATGTAGCTCGTGCCGACGCCGTTGCAGAACTGCTTCAGACCCGCCGAGGAGCCGCCCGATTCCACGATCGGCGTCTTGAACTGGGGGAAGGCCTGGCCGAACTGCTCCGCCACGATGTTGGCGTAGGGCAGCACGGTGGACGAACCGGCAATCTGGATCTGGTCGCGGGCATGGGCCGCGCCGGCCATCGAAAGGGCAGCGACGGCAACGGTCGCGGCCATCGTCAGGGATTTGAGTTTCACGTTCATTCTCCAGTCATGTGAATGCCGGGCACTGGGCAACCACAAGAGAGCCCCCCACCGCGCCCGAGCCTTTGTGTGAATTCGGTGATGAATTCGAGGTGGCTTAACCTTCAGGCGAGCGGACGCTAGCGGGCCGTCGCAAAAGGTTTACGACGGTTGCATGACAGTTTTGCGAATGGCCGGAAAATTAATGTTTCAGCGTTGAGGCCGGCTCGGGCGCAAGCGGCAGAAGCACCGAGAAGGACGAGCCTTTCTCAAGTTCGCTCTCGATCTGCAGCACGCCCTGATGCCTGTTCACGATGTGCTTGACGATGGCAAGGCCGAGCCCCGTGCCGCCCCTTGCGCGGCTCGCCGCGGCATCGACCCGGTAGAATCGCTCGGTCAGGCGCGGCAGGTGCTCCTTGGGGATGCCGGGCCCGTAATCGCGCACGGTCAGGCGCACATAGGGCCGCCCGCCCTTCTCCGCCCGGTCCAGCAAAATCTCGACCCGCTTGCCGGAGCGGCCATAGCGCAATGCATTGTCGGCGAGGTTCTGGACCACCTGGGCAAGCTCTTCCCGGTCGCCCAGCACCTTCGGCAAGGCGGCCGGCGCATTGATGCCGATGTCCACGCCATATTGTTCCGCGGCCGGGCCGAGCCCATCCGTCACGTCGTTCACGACGCCGAGCATGTCCACTGCCTCGGAGGGCCGCACATGCTCGCGCAGCTCGATACGCGACAGCGACAGAAGATCCTCGATCAGGCGGCGCATGCGTCCGGCCTGGTCGGCCATGATGGCCAGGAATTTCTCACGCGCCTCGGGGTCGTCCTTGGCATGGCCGCGCAACGTGTCGATGAAGCCCGAAAGCGAGGCAAGCGGCGTCTTCAGCTCGTGGCTTGCGAAGGCCACGAAATCGGCGCGCATGGCTTCCACGCGGCGCGCTTCGGTGACGTCCCTCAGCAGGACGAGAACGAGCCTTGGCGCGCCTTCCTTGCCGCCGTCGAAGGGCGCGACATAGGCCGTGTAATTGCGCTGCACCGGCACGGGCACCGCATACTCGATCTCGCGGACAGTACCGTCACGCGTGACGCTTTCGATGGCGGCGATGAGGGGGGCGCTGCGCAGCACGGTAGCGACATGGCGGCCGGCGGCAGCTTTCCCGACCTGGGCCTCCGCCGCTCCATTGGCAAAGGCGACCCGGCCCGACGGGTCAAGAACGATCAAAGGGTCCGGCAACTTGTTCAGCAGCGCGAGCGCGGAGCCGCCCGCCCCCGGAATACCGCTTCCGGCTTCAATGGCTCGCGTGCCGATGCGGATGGGCGTCGTTTCGCCCACCACCATCAGACGCGTGGCCGAAATGCCCGCAAGCAACATGAAGGCGACGAAGGCAGCCACGGGATGAGCCAAGCCAAGCATCGCGAGCACGAGGAAAATCGCCGCAGCGGAGATGACGAAACTGCGGGTCCCTGTCCAGCGGGATGCGAAATCCCGGGCCCATAGCCGTCCCCGCGTCAGCCTGCCCTCGCCTTCCGCCGCCGCCATTTTATCCGTCAGGCTCCGAAATCCCGTTTTGCTGCCATCGTGGTAGCACTTGCGCCCGGATTTCGCGATGACAATCCTTTGAAGTTCTGCCGGTGGCGGCGGTGTAGGCCGGCGGCAGCGGCCTTTTCGCGCCACGAAATTCGACCCGAACGGCAGGTGACATTCGTGTGAATTTGCCTAGGCTAGCCGCCGATCGACAAACGGGGCACACGGGACTTCCATGACCGACATCAACGGCAAACTCGCCATCGTCACCGGCGCGGCAAGCGGCATCGGCCGCGCCACCGCCATCTCACTTGCCAGGCGCGGCGCGCGGCTCGCCATTTCAGATCTCGACCGGACGGGGCTTGCCGAGACGGCGCAGCGCATCGAGGCCCTTGGCGGCAAGGCAGCAACTTATCTTCTCGACGTGGCGGACCGGGACGCCGTCTATGCCTTCGCGCAGGACATCGAGGGGGCGCATGGCGGCGCCGACATCGTCATCAACAATGCCGGCGTCGCACAGATCGCGCGGGTCGACGAACTCACCTATGAGGATTTCGAATGGGTGATGAATATCGACTTCTGGGGCATGGTCTATGGCACCAAGGCCTTCCTGCCGCAGCTCCAGGCGAAGGGCTCAGGCCATATCGTCAATGTGTCGAGCCTGTTCGGCCTCATCTCGGTGCCTTCGCAGGCGGCCTATAATTCCGCGAAATTCGCGATCCGCGGCTTTACGGAGGCGCTGCGCCACGAGATGAAGGGCACGGACATCGCCGTGTCCTGCGTCCATCCCGGCGGCATCAAGACCAACATCGTGCGCAATGCCCGCTTCCTGCAAAGCACGCAGGCCACCGTGCGCGAGGAAGCGGCGTCGGGCTTCGACCGCCTCGCCCGCACCACGCCCGACCGCGCAGGCGAGGTCATCGTGCGCGGCATCGAAAGGAACAAGCCGCGCATCCTGATCGGCGCCGATGCGAAGATCATCGACTGGCTGCAGCGGCTGATGCCTGCGTCCTACGGCAAGATCATGTTCCGGCGCGAGGCAGGCGTGCTTGGCGGGCAATCGGAGAACGGCCCTGCCGTGTGAAGCGCGTTGTCAATTCTTCACCAGCCTGCCCTTGAAACGCCACACTTCATGATTACATAGGTTCTCAAGCGCGAGGGTCTGCGAGAGCGGGCCCCGAGGGGACAGGAGCCGGATGTACGTTCCTGAACCCGATCCGCGCTGCCTTTCGAGGCCGCCGAAGCCGCCCCTAGCCGGGCGGCTTTTTCGTGGCCGGGCTTCTCGCCGCCCGGTTTGGCGGCGCCCGCGCTTCCGGCTAATCTGCCGTCACATAATCTTCAGACAGAGAAACGGACGACGCAGAATGGTTGACAGCGCCAGCTCCCTTATCGGCCCCGCCTCGCAATTCTACATCTCGCAGCGATTGCGGCTCCATTATGTGGACTGGGGCAATGAGGGCGCGGAGCCGCTGCTGCTCATTCATGGCGGACGCGACCATTGCCGCAACTGGGACTGGACGGCGGAAGCCATGCGCGACCGCTATCACATCATCGCGCCGGACCTTCGCGGCCATGGCGACAGCCAGTGGATGATCGGCAGTTCCTACGACATCAACGACTATGTCTGCGATATCGCGCAGCTTATCCATCAGCGCGGCCTCGCGCCGCTCACCATCATTGCCCATTCGATGGGCGGGGCGATCGCGCTGCGCTATACCGGGCTCTATCCCGAAACGGTGAAGAAGCTCGTCGTCATCGAAGGGCTCGGGCCCTCGCCCAAGATGATCGCCGAGCGCAACCGGATCGACGACGACCAGCGCATCCGCAACTGGATCGACGAGGTGCGCAAGCTCTCCTCGCGCCTGCCGCGGCGCTATGAATCGATCGAGGAAGCCTACAAGCGCATGCAGGGCGAGAACCCGCATCTCTCGCCGGAGCGCGCGCGGCATCTCACCGTGCATGGCGTGAACCAGAACGAGGACGGCACCTACAGCTGGAAGTTCGACAATTATGTCCGCGCCTTCCCGCCCATGGGCTTCGACGAGGAAGTGACGACGAAGCTCTGGGCGCGCATCACTTGCCCGACACTCCTTATCCGCGGCACGGAAAGCTGGGCGAGCGATCCGGTCGCCGACGGGCGCGCGGCGCATTTCCGGAATGCGAAGGTCGTCAATGTCGAAGGTGCGGGGCACTGGGTGCAGCATGACAAGCTCGAGGAATTCCTCGCGCTGGTGAATGATTTTCTGGAGGCATGACGATGAGCGAGGCGCTGCATCGCGGTACCTGCCTGTGCGGCAATATCCGCTTCGAGATCGAGGCGCCGCTCGGGCCGTTCGGCTTCTGCCATTGCAACACCTGCCGCAAGGCGAGCGGCACGGCCTTCACGGCGAATTCATCCGTGCCGCGCGACAAGGTGCGCTTTCTCTCCGGCGAGGAGACGATCAAGCGCTATGAGTCGAGCCCCGGCAAGTTCCGCTGCTTCTGCCCCAATTGCGGCTCGCCGATCTACAAGGAGGCGGCGGAGCTGCCGGGCATGATCCGCATCCGCCTCGGCATTCTCGACACGCCCGTCGGCGGCAAGCCCCGCGCCCATGCCTTCTGGAGCGAGCGCGCGGACTGGTACGACCTCAAGGGCGACATGCCGGTGTTCGACACCTGGCCGGATTTGCTGAAGGGCAAGTAGGCTTTGCGCGGAGCGGGCAGAGACGTACGAACAATCGCCCCTCTTTTCACGTCATGACCCGGCTTGTCCGGGTCATCCACGTCTTTCTTTTTTCATGCCGCAAAGACGTGGATGGCCCGAATAAATCGGGCCATGACGACAAAAATTGAATTCAGAAACGAAACCAATCCCTCCTCGGGACCGCCCCCTCAGCCCCGCGCCTTGAGCGCCGCGAGCGTCTCGGCCGAGACCGGCGCGCGCATGGCGCCGGCAAGCGCATCGAAAAGCGAGGAGACGAAAAGCGCGCGGCCCGCTTCGTCATGGGCGGCGTCCTTGCGCCGCGTCCAGAGCGCGAGCGAGGTCAGCGCCATTTCGATCATCATGCGCTGGCGCTGGATGGCGATGTCGGGCGGCAGATCACCAAGGGCTGCGATGATGAGCCCGTTCGCGCGGTTGATGCCCTCAAAGCCGCTGCGGATCGCGACGATGGGCAGGTCGAAATCGGGATCGTTCAGCGCCTGCGCCGCGAAGCGCACGAAGCGCACGCCTTCTTCCGTGTCGAGAAGGCCGGTCAGGGGCTCGAAGGTCGCGCGCAGGATCGCGTTGATATCATGCTCGCGGCCCGAGCCGATCAGCGCCTCGACGCGGGTGACGCGCACCCGGTCGATGGCGCTTGCGCGATCGGCGAAGATCGCCTCGACGAGGCGCTGCTTCGAGCCGAAATGATAATGAAGGGCGGATTCGTTCCGCTGCCCGGCAGCGGCGTTGATCTCCTTCAGCGTCACGGCATGAAGCCCGCGCTCGCCGAACAGCTGCTCGGCCGCCAGCATCAGCCGGCGCCGCGTATCCCCGCGCCTGCCCGGCTTCTCGCCCGCCTTCTGCCCATCAACCGCGTCGCTCATACCGGCAGCGTAATGAAGCGCATTAGGGGAGGCAAGGGGTTATCCGATGGGCGTCAATTGCGTTCCTTTGCGTGGGGACGCGCAGCACTGATACGTTCAACCGCAACCACCCTTCACCTCATAATTTTTGTAAGTATGCTCTGTACGTAGTTGCCAAGGCACTGGAACCATCATGGGAAAAGCAGAGGCTACCGTCGCAGAATTGGTCGGAATGATCGAGCGTGGCGAACTCCGCCTACCGGAGATGCAACGCCGCTACGTTTGGCGGTCGACACGCGTGCGTGATCTCTGTGATTCTCTTTATCGCGGGTACCCCTCCGGCGCGATCCTGCTGTGGGAGACGGACGAAGGAGTTCCACTGCAGGAATTCGCTGTCGAACAGCAACAAAACCCCTACGAGACGAAACGATTGCTACTTGATGGCCAACAGAGGTTGACATCCCTATCCGCTGTAATACGCGGCCGTCCGGTGTCTGTCCGTGGGCGCAAACGACCTATCGAGCTACTCTTCAATCTCAACCACCCCGATACTTTGGCTGTAGTTACGGAAGTAGACGAAGACGCCGCTGACGATGACGACGACCGTATCGCCGATGAGACAGATTCGAGCGATGATGAGCTTCAAAGACGTTTCGACAAAATGACGTTTGTCGTTTCCACTCGCAAACTGTCGCAACTCCCTCATTGGATAAAGGTCACCGATGTCTTTCTAACGGACAACGATGCGCCTTTTCTCAAAAGTGCTGGCGTCAAAGACTTTGAGGACCCTCGTTACGAAAAATACAGCCAGCGCCTCGCGCGCCTTCGTGGGATTCGTGACTACGTCTACCGGATGGATGTTCTGGAGCGCAGCCTATCCTACGACGAAGTGACAGAAATCTTCGTCAGAGTTAATTCGCTTGGAGCTAAGCTGCGAAGCTCCGACCTCGCATTAGCACAGATAACAGCAAAGTGGCGAAACTCTCTCCAGATATTCCAAGCGTTTCAGAAGGAATGTACAGACAAGGGTTTCGAACTTGATCTTGGACTCCACCTGAAGAACATGGTCGTGTTCGCCACTGGGCAGTCCCGATTCCTAACGATCGGAAGTCTCACGGTAGAGCAGCTCCAGAAGGCGTGGAAAGAGTGCTGCAAGGGTATGGAGTTTGCCCTCAACTACCTCAAGCACAACGTCGGGATCGATAGCACTGCGTTGTTGTCATCGCCATATCTAATCTTGTCGCTGGCTTTCTTCTGCCACACGCGAAGCTATCTACTTGAGCCAACGGAATCGGACAGATTGCGGTTTTGGGCCCTTTTAGCAAATGCAAAAGGCCGTTACTCACGCGGCTCTAGCGAAACCATTTTGGATCAAGATATCACGACGATTGAGCAACATGGGGTAGAAGAACTGATAGATCGCTTGCGTTTGCAAGTCGGAAGGCTCGACATTTCTGCTGAAGAACTTGAGGGACGCAATCAAAGAAGCGCGCTCTTTAAGACAATGTTTCTTGCCTTCCGAGATGCCGGAGCGAAAGATTGGCGATCGAATCTCGCAATTGCGCTCGACCATTCGGGGACGGAACATCGGCTTCAGTTTCATCACATATTTCCTAAAGCGGTTCTTAAGAACCAATATTCCTCGAGGGAATCTGACGACATCTGTAACCTTTCTTTTATCAGTGGCCGCACCAATCGCGCGATCAGCGATAAGGCTCCCAGTAACTATCTCCCGGCACTTGTGGAGAAAGCAGGGCAGACAGCTTTCAATGCACAATGCATTCCGATAGAACCCGAACTCCTTGAACCAACCTCTTACAAGAGCTTTCTGACGGCCAGACGGATAGCGGTCGCAAAAAGGCTCAATGAATTTCTCGGTTTTGAGAACAACCCGTCGAAAAAAGGTGAATAACCTTCTTTCATCGACTCAAATCGACACCGGGATTTGCCCTAACTTCACCCCAGCTTCAGCCGCCTCAACCTCAGCGCATTCCCGATGACCGACACGGAGGATAGCGACATCGCTGCCGCCGCGAAGATGGGGCTGAGGAGCAGGCCGAAGACGGGGTAGAGGATGCCGGCGGCCAGCGGCACGCCGGCTGCGTTGTAGACGAAGGCGAAGAAGAGGTTTTGCCTGATATTGCGCATGGCGGCGCGGCTCAGTGCCCTTGCGCGGACGAGGCCCATCAGGTCGCCTTTCACGAGCGTCACGCCCGCCGCCTCCATCGCGACATCTGTGCCCGTGCCCATGGCGATGCCGACATCGGCGGCTGCGAGCGCCGGGGCGTCGTTCACGCCGTCGCCCGCCATGGCGACGATGCGGCCTTCGCCGCGGAGCCGCTTCACGACTTCGGCCTTCCGCTCCGGCAGGACTTCGGCCTCGACCTCCGCGATGCCGAGCGTCTTCGCGACCGCTTCCGCCGTGGCGCGCGCATCGCCTGTCAGCATGACGATGTGGAGGCCGGCCTCCCGCAAGTGCCGGATCGCCTTGGCGCTCGTTTCCTTCACCGGGTCCGCGACCGCGACGAGGCCCGCGAGGCGGGTTTCCACCGCGACGAAGACCACGCTTGCGCCCTCGCCCCTCAGCGCGGCGACGCGGGGGGCCATCGGCGCGACATCGACGCCCAGTTCCTTCATCAGCGTCTCGTTGCCGAGCGCCACCGCCTCCGCGCCCACCCGGCCCGTGACGCCCTTGCCCGAGGGCGCATCGAAATCCTGCGCTTCCGCAAAACTTATCCCCTCCCCCCTGGCGGCGGCGATAATGGCCGCAGCAAGTGGATGCTCGCTGCCGCTTTCGAGGCTTGCGGCGAGCGCGAGGAGGTTTTCGCGCGTCATGTCTCCATATGGTTCCGCAACGCGCAGCACCGGGCGGCCTTCCGTCAGCGTGCCGGTCTTGTCGATGACGAGCGTGTCGACCTTTTCGAAGCGCTCCAGCGCCTCGGCATCGCGGATGAGGACGCCCATGGAGGCGCCGCGGCCCATCGCCACCATGATCGACATGGGGGTCGCAAGCCCGAGCGCGCAGGGGCAGGCGATGATGAGGACCGAGACGGCAGCGATGAGCGCATATGAGAAGGCGGGCTCCGGCCCGAGAAAGGACCAGAGGATGAAAGCAATGATGGCGACGGCGAGCACCACGGGTATGAAGATGCCGGAGACCTTGTCCGCCAGCGACTGGATGGGCGCGCGGCTCCGCGAGGCTTCGGCGACGAGGGCGACGATGCGGGCGAGCATCGTCTCTTCGCCGATGCCTTCTGCGCGCATGACGAAGGAGCCCTGCCCGTTCAGCGTGCCGCCGATCACTTTCGCGCCTTCGCGCTTTTCCTGCGGCACGCTTTCGCCCGTCACCATGGCTTCGTCGATGGCGCTGCGGCCCTCCGTCACCGTACCGTCCACCGGCACGCGCTCGCCGGGGCGAACGCGCAGGAGATCGCCCTTCCGCACCTCTTCAAGCGGCACATCCTCATCGCCCGCAGCGGTGAGGCGCCGTGCGGTGCGGGGCGCGAGATCGAGCAGCGCGCGCAGCGCATCGCCCGTGCGGTCTCGCGCCTTCAGTTCCAGCACCTGGCCGAGCAGCACGAGCGCGACGATGACGGCGGCGGCCTCGAAATAGAGCGGCACCGCGCCATGTGCATCGCGGAATGCATCGGGAAATATCTGCGGCGCGAGCACCGCCACCAGCGAATAGAGATAGGCCGCGCCGGTGCCGATCGCGATCAGCGTGAACATGTTGAGGTTGCGCGTGACGATGGAAGCCCAGCCGCGCTGAAAGAAGGGCAGGCCCGCCCAGAGCACGACGGGCGTTGCGAGCGTCAATTGCGTCCAGGCCATGGCATGAGGAGAGAGCGGCACATGGAAGCCAAAGAGATGCGCGCCCATTTCCAGCGCGAAGAGCGGCAGGGAGAAGAGGAACGCAACCCAGAAGCGCCGGGTCATGTCCCTCAGCTCCTCGTTTTCCGGCTTGTCGGGGGAAATGCCCATCGGCTCCAGCGCCATGCCGCAGATCGGGCAGGCGCCGGGCCCGTCCCGCACGATCTCGGGATGCATGGGGCAGGTATATTTCGTGCCGGGCGGCTGGGGACCGTGATCTACCGGCGCATGAGCGCCGTGGCCGTGGCAGGCAGGCTTCGCCCCGCCGGCCGCGAGATATTTTTCCGGCTCGGCGGCAAATTTCCGCGCGCAGCCCGCCGAGCAGAAATGGAACGTTTCGCCCTGATGCACATGAGTGTGGGGCGTTTCGCCCGGCACCACTTCCATGCCGCAGACGGGATCGCGCGTTGTTTCCTTCGCCGGTGCCATTTCTATCTCTTTCCCTTGAAGACCGATGGCCCGAATATGGGGCTTCCAGCAACTGGAAGGTCAAGGCCGGGCGGAAGCTTGACGCTTCGGGCCCCGGCTGGCACTTGAAACAGGGCATGAGTAAGCCCCTCCGTTCGCGTGAAAACCGCGGGAGACGCATGAAAGGTCCATCGCCGCGGATTGCCGCGTTCATCGCCGCGCTCGCCTTGCCTGTGCTTGCGCTGGCGGCCGCCGCGCGCGCGGATGAGGCGGAGGGAGCAGCCGCGACCGGCTTTTCCTGGGAGCGGCCGGCGAACGGGCTCGACTTCTCCACCCGCGTTGCGGGCCGGCGCATTCCCGATTATCTGCGCGACCTGCTGGAAGATGCGCGCGAACTGCAGCCGGACGTAGAAGACGGGCCGCCGCCGCCCGCGACGCTCGCCCAGCTTCGCCGCCGCGCGCAGGAAGACGAGAAACGCCTCGAGGAAGTGCTGAAATCCGAGGCCTACTACGATGGCCGCGTGTCGAGCTCTGTGCGGCAGGCGCAGGGCGGCGCCTTCGAGGTGGTGTATTTCGTGGCGCTTGGCACGCGCACGATGATCGGCCGCTTCGACATCGCCTATAGCGACCATCCGGGCGGCGGCGATGGCCGGCCGGCCGGCGGCGCCGAACTCGGCCTTCAGCCGAACCGCGCGGCGACGGCGGATCGCGTCATCGACCTCACCCAGAAAGCACTTGCCGCACTTCACAACAATGGCTACCCGCAAGCGGTGCTCGACCGGCGCCGCGTCGTCATCGACATTTCCTCGCATGAAGGGCGCGTCACGCTCTTCATGACGGCCGGGCCGCGCTTCGTGTTCGGCGAAACGCGGATCAGCAATCCCGAGGGGCGCACAGACACGAATTATGTGCGCGAGCTCACCACCATGCGCGAAGGCGCAGTCTATGACCGGAGCGAGGTCGACCGCACGGTTGAGGTGTTGCGCGGCACGGGGCTTTTCGCAAGCACGGCCGTCACCTCGGGCGAGGCGGAGGGCGAGGCTCTGCCGCAGATCGTCGAGCTCACCGAGCGCGCGCCGCGCACGGTGCGCCTCGGCGCCAAATGGTCGACGAGCGAAGGCGCCGGCGTGCAGGGAAGCTGGGAGCACCGCAATCTCTTCGGACGGGCGGAGCGGCTTACTCTCGGTCTCTCCATCGCACAGATCGAGCAGGCGGCGACGGCAGACTTCCGCAAGCCGAATTTCCTGCGCGCCGACCAGAGCCTGCTCGCCAGCGCCGAAATCGTGCATGAAGAGAACGACGCCTATACCGAGAACCGCATCAAGACGGGCGCCTCGCTGGAGCGGCGGCTGAGCCGCTGGTGGACGGGCTCGCTGGGCGCGACCTTCCAGATCACCGAGACGGAAGACATCAACGGCCGCATCACCTATCAACTCATCGGCATCCCCGCGATGGCGCGCTACGACAATACGGACGATGTGCTCGACCCCACCGAAGGGCTACGCGCCGCGCTGATGGGCACGCCCTATTTCGGCACGAGCGATCAGCGCGCGACGACCTTCACCAAGCTTGAAGCATCCGCTTCGACCTATCTTTCGTTCAGCGACGAGCTCGTGCTGGCGCTGCGCGGGCGCTACGGCCTCATTGCGACGGACGACACGACGGACGTGCCGGGATCGACGCGCTTCTATGCGGGCGGCGGCGGCTCGGTGCGCGGCTATGGCTACCAGATGGCGGGGCCGCTCGATGCGCGGGGTGATCCCGTCGGTGGGCGTTCGGTGCTGGAGGCGAGCGCAGAGGCCCGCTACCGCTTTACCGAAACGGTCGGCGGCGTCGCCTTTATCGACGGCGGACAGGCCTTTTCGAGCCTCGAGCCCTCGCTCGACGATCCGCTGCTCTGGGGCGCGGGCCTCGGCATCCGGTACTACACGCCGATCGGCCCGCTCCGCTTCGATGTGGCGGTGCCTCTGAACAAGCGCAGCGGCGTCGACGACGCATTCCAGATCTATGTCTCGCTGGGGCAGGCCTTCTGATGGCGGCGGACCAGACATATCTGCGCCAGATGGGCGCGTTCAGGCGGATCAGCGGGGGACTGCTCGCGCTCGTGTTCGCCTTGTCCGGCCTCTTTCTCGCGGTCATCGTTCTCATCATCGGCGCTCTCAACGTCGCCCCGTTGCGTCATGCGCTGCTCGATCAGGCGGTGCGGCTTGTCGAGAGCGAGGATATGCGCGTCGAGATCGGCGATATCGGCGGCAGCTGGCCGCGGCATCTCGTTCTCGAAGAGTTGCGTCTCCACGATGCGGAAGGCGAATGGCTGGCGCTTGCGCGGCTTGAACTCGACTGGCAGCCGCTTGAACTCTGGCGCGGCCGCGCGCTTGTGGAGCGGCTTGCGAGCGAGGGTCTCTTCGTCCGGCGCGCTCCGGCGGGCGGAGAGGGAGAGACGGAAAGTGAATTCGTTCTCCCCGTTCTTCCAATCGATATCGAGATCGAACGTTTCCATCTCGCCGCCACGCAGCTTGGCGAGGACATCGCCGGGCAGGATGTCGCGTTCGACGCGGCGGGCGCCGTCGCCTTCACGCGCGGCGGCGGCTCGCTGACGCTCGAGGCGGCGCGCACCGATGGCGTGACCGGCGCAGTCTCGCTTGCTCTCACCTATCTGCCTGCGGGCCAGAACGGCAGTCTCTCGGTCTCTATCGAGGATGGCGAGCCCGGGCGGCCGGGAATTGCCGCGCCGCTCCTCGACATCGACGGGCTTGAGCGGCTCGTCCTTACGGCCAATGGCACGATGCGCGAGGGTCTTGTCACCGGCGGCGCCGCGCTCGATGGCGGTCGCGCCATCGGTCTCGATCTCGACCTCCATGGCGGTCTGGCCCGCGGCACGCATCTCGACGCAGCGCTGGCCGCGCGCGGAGATATCGTCGCACGTGAACTCGATTTTGCCGGCGCGCCGAAGGAGGTCCGTGCCGAGGTACGGCTGACACCGCTTCGCCGCGGCGCCTACCGGGTCGACCTCGCCACGCTCCGGGCAGGAGAACTCGATCTCAGCGGCAATGCGACCGCTACGCCGCAAGCGGGCGGAGACTGGGCGCTCGATGGCGCGGGCGATATTGCAGGGGCGCATCATCTGGTGTTGCCAGAGGCCGAGGCGCTTCTTGCCCGGGCGGGCTGGCGGATTGCGGGAACCATCAACGACACTTTCGATGCCGCCCAGATTGACGAAGCGGAGTTGTCGACGAGCGCAGGCACTGCGCGTTTCGCCGGCAGGCTCAGCTTCGCAGAAGCATTTGTCCTGACTGGCGAAGGCAGCGCCGGGATTTCCGACTTGCGTCCCGTGGGCGAATTGCTTGGCCAGCCGATGCAGGGCACGGCAAACCTCCGTTTCGAGGACATTTCGATCTCCGGCGATACGGGTCAAATGGACATCGCCATCGAGACGAGCGCCGTCGCAACCGGCAATGCAGAACTCGACGCGCTGCTCGCCGAAGGGTTCACCGGCACGGCGCGCGCAGGGTTTGGCGGCGGCAATGCAGTCGTGGTGACGGGCCTCAGCGCGCGTGCAGGATCTCGGCTCGACCTCACCGGCAATTTCACGCTCGCCGAAAGCGGTGCAATGCAGGGCGAAGCGAAGGCCGCCATGGCGGAAATTGGCGCCATCGCGGGAGAGACGGCACGGGGCGCTCTTTCCGCCAGCGCCCGCATCGAAGGCACGCTGGAGCAGCCGACACTCGCGCTCAACGCCACGCTGGCGCGCGGCTCGCTCGCCGGCTTCGATGCGCGCGAAGCCGTGCTCAACCTCGATCTCACGCAAGGGCGCGGTCCGCTCGTCTTCCGCCTCGGCGGCACCGATGGCACAGCGACGCTGCGCAGCTCGATAGAACTGCCGGATGAAGGCGGCGCGCGCTTCGATCCGATAGACCTCAATCTTTTCGGGGCGCGGCTTGCGGGCGAAGTGGCGGTTTCGCCCGAGGGCATTGCCCAAGGCGGACTCTCGGGCAGCCGCGTCGCGCTTGAGCCGCTTGGGCGGCTTGCAGGGATCGCGCTCGACGGTCGCGCGGATATCGAGCTTGCGCTCGCCGACAATGAAGGCCGTCAGGACGCGAGCCTTACCCTCGCATCGCGGCGGATCGACATCGAGATCACCGAGCCTGCCACGCTCGACCATGTGACGCTCGAGGCGCAGCTTGCCGATCTCACGGGAACAGGCTCCGTCGACGCGCGGTTTGAGGCGGAGAGCGGTGCGTCCGGCAATTCGCGTTTCACGAAAGTCGAGGTTCTGGCGAGGGGACCGCTCGACGACATCGCCATCTCCGCCGCGATAGAGGGCGAGCGGCTTACGATCAATGCCGAGGCTCTTTCATTCGCTATTGAAGGCAGGGTGACCCCTTCGCTGGTGATGCTTTCGCGCCTCGACGCCGTTGTCGGCGGAGCGAGCGCTGAACTCGGTTCGCCGCTCGAAATGGAGCTTCGCGACGGTATCACCCGCCTCCGCGCGCTCGACATGCGGTTCACGGGACCGGAGGGCGAAGGGTCGCTTGGCGGCAGCTTCGCCATGCGCCCCCGCAGCGCGCAGGCGAGCCTTGCCCTGGAGCGCCTGCCGCTTGAACTCGTGTCGCCCTTCCTTCCTTTCGCGGTCATTGGCGGCACGGGCTCCGGCACGCTTGAACTCGACACGAACCGTGAGGCCGGCGAGGTGCGCCTCCGCTTCGACAAGGCGGTGCTTGCGGAAGCCGGGCTCGATATACGCCCCGCATTCGACGCCACGCTTGACGCCGAATGGGCCGGCCGCCGCCTGTCGCTCACCGCGGAGGCGCTGGGTGTTTCCGAAACGCCTTTCCGGCTCACTGCCTCGCTGCCGCTCATTCGCGATCCCGCCGGCGCATTCCCCGTCCTGCCGGAGCGCGGGCCGATCGAGGCCTTGCTCACATGGAAGGGACCGATGGCATCGCTGATGGCCCTTACCGATCTTCCGGGGCAGAGGCTCACGGGCGATGCCGAAATCGCGCTGACTACGGATGGCGATATTTCCTCACCGCAGGTCTCCGGCCATGCGAGACTCGCCAACGGCACGTTCGAGAATTACGAGACCGGCACGCTGATGCGCGATCTTGCCATCAATATCGAAGGGCAGAGGAGCGAACTGCTCTCCTTCTCTATGAACGCCCGCGACCATGCAAACGGCAGGGTCGACGCCGAAGGCACGCTGTCGCTTGCGGCCGGCGCAAACCCCGCGGTCTCAATCCGCGCGCGCTTTGACAATATGCGGATGGTGAGCCGCCGCGATCTCGTTCTCGGCGTCGAAGGCGACCTTTCGCTCACTGGACCTTCGCTGCCCCCGAACCTCGAGGCGCCGCTGAAACTCGAGGGCACGCTCGTCACCACTGAAGCGCGCTATCTCATTCCGCAGCGGCTGCCCGGCGGTGTTTCGACCATCGATGTCATCATCGTGCAGGGCGCGGAAGAAGCCGATGCGGCCGATCTGGCCGAGGATGCCAGGCCGCTGCCGCTCGAACTGGACGTAACGCTTCGCATCGGCAATCCACCGGCTCGCGTGGCGGGTCGCGGGGTCGACTCGCTCTGGACAGGTTCCGTGCACGTCACCGGGCTTGCCGAAGACCCTGTCGTCCGCGGCACGCTGACCGCCGAACGCGGCACGCTCGACTTTGCAGGCAAGACCTTCACCCTTTCGCGCGGCCGCGGGATCTTTGCCGGGGAGAGGCCGATCGATCCGAGGCTGGACGTTGCGCTCGATTATGCGCGAAGCGATTTCTCTGCAACGGTCGCCATCAGCGGGCGCGGCTCCTCACCCTCGATCGAACTCGACTCCTCCCCCTCCCTGCCTCGCGACGAAATCATCTCCCGCATTCTCTTCGAGAGAGGCACAGGCGAACTCACCGCCTTCGAGGCGGCGCAACTCGCCAATACGGCAGCCGAGCTTTCGGGCGGGGGTATTGGCGGCTTCGGGATTCTCAGCCAGATACAGGATTCGCTCGGCCTCGATGTGCTGCGCGTCGACCAGGGCGCATCCGGCGGCACCACCGTTTCTGCGGGCAGGTATCTTCGCGAAGGCTTCTATGTCGGTGTGGAACAGGGCGCGCTGGCGAGCGATTCAAGCGTCAAGGTCGAGATCGACGTCACGTCCAATATCAGCGTCGAAACGAAAATCGGCAACGACGCGTCGAGCAATGTCGGCGTCAACTGGAAATGGGACTACTAGGCTCCGTCAGCGGCGGCCACCCATCACGCCTTCGGTCGTAACGGCGCCGGAGGAGAAATTGTTGATGCGGTCGAGCTGCTCGCGCTCCTTGATCAGCTCCTGCTGCTTCCGGCGCTCATATTCCTCGGCATACATTTCCGCATCGCGCGTTTCGGGCGAGGAATATTCATCGTCATAGCCCGAGCGGTAATTGACGGGCGGCGTGCCGACAGGGTCCGAGGTCTCGTACTGGATATCGCCGGAAGAGGGCACTTCGCCCGTCTCTTCGGCCTGGACATCTTGCGCCCGCACCTCGCCCGAAAGCGGCAGGGTCAAGGCCAGAGCCAGAACAAGAGTCGTTATGTGTTTTCCTTCGCTCATCCGGCACTTCCCGCAGAAGGCGCTACCGCGCCCGACACTACACAGCGATATAAGTCTACAACAAATCGCCGTGCCGGGGAGCGGCGGATTTGCCACGGTTCCCGCCCAATAAAGCCGGTCCCCAAGGGGAATTCACGGGCTGCCAGGCATGGCTCTTTCCGCTTACGGACGGACTGTCCGGGACCAATTTTTCCGCAGAGCAGCAAGCTTTTTGCGCATTGCAGCAGACAATCTGCCGCAGCGGGTGAGCCCAACCGGACAATCTGCCACGGGGTGCCGGGCACTCATATAGGTACAATTTTTTTGTGGACATAGCCCGGAGCCAACCGGGCAAGCAAAAAGAGTGGCGGGGTCTCGTATGACCAGGATCACCTATATCGAGTTCAACGGCACCGAACACACAGTCGATGTGGCAGACGGGCTCTCCGTGATGGAGGGGGCCGTGCGCTACACAATTCCCGGAATCGAAGGCGACTGTGGCGGGGCCTGCGCCTGCGCCACCTGCCATGTCTATGTCGAGAGCAGCTGGCTCGACCGGCTGCCGCCGATGGATGAGCTGGAAGGCGACATGCTCGATTTCGCTTTCGATGTACAGCCGAACAGCCGGCTCTCTTGCCAGATCAAGGTGGACTCCTCGCTCGACGGTCTCGTCGTCCGGGCGCCCGCCCGTCAGTACTGAGGAAACGAAACCAGGCCGCCGCATCTCGGATACACGGCCAACTCAGGAGGAAACCATGAGCGCGACCACAGCCAAGACCGTCACGAAAGGCGACTGGAAAGTGACGATGACGCCGGACGACATCTACCGCAACCCGATGGATATCGCCTGGACGTTCAACTACATCTTCTCGGAAGACAAGGTCGAAGACCTCTACAAGCGCGCCAAGCAGAACCAGTGGGATTCCGACGACCTGCTTCCTTGGGATACGGAAGTCGATCCCTCGCGCCCGCTGATCGCCAATGACAGCGACATCTACCACAAGATGCCCTTCTTCAAGAAGCTGTCGAAATCGCAGCAGGAAACCTTCACCGCGCATTCAACGGCGCAGCTTCTCTCGCAGTTCCTGCATGGCGAGCAGGGCGCGCTGATGACGGCGGCCTGCGTCACGCATTCGGTGCCGGATGAAGGCGCCAAGCTCTACGCCGCCACGCAGACGATGGACGAAGCGCGGCATGTCGAGGTCTATTCGAAATATTGCGACAAGATCGCCCTCGTCTATCCGATGTCGCCCTGGCTGAAGCAGCTCATTGATGTCACGCTTCAGTCCGACCGTTATGAAAAGGTGATGATCGGCATGAACATGATCGTCGAGGGCTTGGCGCTCGGCGCATTCAACAACATGTACCGGACCACCACTTGCCCTCTGCTCAAGCAACTCACCTTCAATGTAATGCGCGACGAAAGCCGCCATGTGTCTTTCGGTCATGCGTTTCTCGGGCCGGTCTTCAAGACGATGCATCCAGACGATCTCGAAGAGTTGGCGGAGTTCGCATTCCAGGCGGTCAATATTCTCGTCAAGGCCCAGACCGCCGGCACGATCGCGAATCGCGTCGATCCGGGTTTCATGCAGGTTCTGGAGAATAGTGGCATCGATGCGGACGATTTCTTCAAGGGTTTGCAGCAAGCGGCTGATGAAGGCATCGCGCAAAGCCTGCCGCCCGGTCAGGTGCATGCGCTGAAAGACCTGATGATGCCTGCCCTCGCCCGTGTCGGTCTGCTGACGCCGACGGCGCGCAAAAAGTATGAAGAAGCCGGCATCCCGATTTTCGACGATGTGCGGGTGCTGCAGGCGATGGAAGGCGGTCATCCGACCGGCAGCACCGCCTGAGATGAATAATGAACCCGGCGGCCAGAGCGCCGCCGGGGTCCTTTAACGGCAAGGCGGAAGCAGAACCATGAGTAATGACGATAGCGCGGCCGCCGGCTTTTACCGGGCGCTGGTGGAAGGCATTCCCGAGGCGATCATCGTCTCCACACAGGAAGGCGAGATTACCTATTTCAATCCCGCTTCGGAGCGGCTGCTTGGCTATGCCAGCAGCGATGTTCTGGGGCAGAACATCACAATGCTTGTACCGCAACAGCCGGGTCAGCGCGCCGATCCCGTGAAATGGCTCACGCGCTGGGCAGCCGAGCCCGAGCATGAACAATCGCGCTATCTCGGCCTCATTGCCCGGCGGAACGACGGCACAGAATTTCCCGCCGATGTGCGCGTTGTCGAGGCAAACCTCGATGGCGCGCGGCGCTTTCTCATCACCTTCCGCGACAATACGGCAAGGCGGCAGGAGCAGATCGCCTTCAAGGAGAAGAACCTTCTCTTCTCGCGCATTCTCATGGTGGCGGAAGACGGCATCGTCTCGGTCGATGCGGAGCACAATATCAGTTTCTTCAACATCAAGGCGGAGCAGATGTTCGGCTACCGCGCGGACGAAGTTCTTGGAAAGCCGCTCAGCATGCTGCTACCGGAACGCTTCCGGTCAGCGCATTCAAGGCAGGTCGATGAATTTGGCAAGGGCCGCACGGCCTCGCGCTGGATGAGCGAGCGCGGTCCCGTCACCGGCCTGCGCCGGGACGGAACCGAGTTCCCCGTCGATGCGACGATCACGCGGGTCGAAACCAACGGCCGCCTGACTTATACCGTCCACCTGCGCGACAGCGCCGGAAAAACGCGGCGCATCGCAAGCTAGAGTTTCACAACCAGCTTGCCGACGTTGCCGCCATCGAAGAGACGGTTGACGGCAACGGGCGCGTTCTCAAGCCCGTCCACGATGGTTTCGCGGTGCTTGAGCTTGCCCTCGACCACCCATTGCGCGAGCTGCATCGTGCCTTCGGCGAATTTCGGCATGAAGTCGATAACGATGAAGCCGCGCACCTCGATGCGGCGCATCAGGATGGGCGAGAAGTCGCCACGCATGGCGGGATCGCCGGTGTTGTAGCCGGAGATCATGCCGCAAAGAGGCATGCGGCTGAAAAGGTTCATCCGCGCCATGACGGCTTCCATGATCTCGCCGCCGACATTCTCGAAATTGACGTCGATACCATCCGGCGTCGCGGCGGCGAGCTGCTCGCGCCAGTCGGAACGCTTGTAGTCGACAGCTGCATCGAAACCGAGATCCTCGACGATGTGGCGGCACTTGTCCGGCCCGCCCGCAATGCCGACCGCGCGGCAGCCCTTGATCTTCGCGATCTGGCCAACCACGGAACCGACGGCGCCGGCCGCGGCAGAGACGACAACCGTCTCGCCGGGCTTCGGGCGGCCGAGCTTCAGCAGGCCGAAATAGGCGGTGAGGCCCGTCATGCCGCAAGCGCCGAGCATCACCGGCAGATCGACGGGCAGACCCTGGGGCAGCACGCTCATGGCGCGCAGCCCCTCATCGGCAATGCAGTAGTCCTGCCAGCCAGTGAGGCCGCTCACATGATCGCCTTCCTTGTAACGGCCGGAATTCGACTTCACGACGATACCCACGCCGCCGCCGCGCATGACCTCGCCGATGGCGACCGGCGGCATGTACTGATCCATGTCGCTCATCCAGATGCGGTTCGTCGGGTCGAGGCTCAGATAGAGCACGCGCACCACCGCCTCGCCGGGGCCGGGCTCGGGAATGCTTTCCTCCACGAAATCGAAATTCGATTTTTCGATGCGGCCCGTGGGCCTCGTCTTCAGGCGGAACTGGCGATTGACGTCGTTCTTCATTCTATCCTCCCGGATATCGTCGATAGCGAAATGTCGGCGGGGCGCGACCCTCAGGGCATCACGATCTCGAACCAGAAATCGAAGCGGTCGAGCAGCGAAATGAAATCCGCGAAGGATGCGGCATCGCCATCGATCGAAACGCTTTCATGCGGCAGCGCGGTTTCGCCGGTAACGAGGTTCACCAAGGCTTCCCGCGTGAGCGAGACGGTGGGCACGGATTTCATCTCGCGCTTCGGATAATGATGGAAGACCGCGTTCTCCACGGTGACGAGGAAATGCTCCTTCGCATCGGTGAAGCGGATATTGAAGGCAAATTCCCGCGCGCCCGCCTTTTCGCCATTGAGACGAACGGACAGCGAGTCGAGCAGTTGCTCGGCGGGCAAGGTGCGCAATTGGCCGGCCGCGCCCTGGCGTGGCATATCCGAGGGCGGACGCGGATTGCGCAGTTCCATTGCGGCGGTGAGATAGAAGGCGCGCCACGGGCCCGACTCTGCCTGATAGCCAAGCTGTTCCAGCGCGTCGGCCTGCAGGTGACGCGCATCGGCATTGCCGGGATCGGCGAAGACGAGATGGTTCACGAGTTCGCAGACCCAGCGGTAGTCGCCTTTTGCGAAGGCATCGCGGCCTTTTGCGAGAAGCGCCTCCGCACCGCCCGCAAGATCGACATAGCGTCTTGCCGCCTCGACGGGCGGGTGCTTGTGGAGGTTCGCCGGGTTGCCGTCGAACCAGCCGAGATAGCGCTGATAGACCGCCTTCGCGTTGTGATTGAGCGTGCCGTAATAGCCGCGCGTGTACCATTCGGCAGCGAGCGTCGGCGGCAGCTTCAGCTCCTCGGCAATTTCAAGCGGCGTGAGCCCGTGATTGGCCATGCGCAGGGTCTGGTCATGTACATATTTATAGAGATCGCGCTGCTTCCTCAGAAACGAGACAGCGGCGTCCGATCCCCAGCGCGGCCAGTGGTGGCTCGCAAAGAGGACATCGGTCTTTGCACCGAATAGTTCGATCGCCTCGTCGATATACCAGCTCCAGGCCTTGGCATCGCGCACCTGCGCGCCGCGCGGCGTGTAGATATTGTGGAGATGGCAGGAGCAGTTCTCCGCCATGCAGAGCGCCTTGAACTGCGGGAAATAGAAATTCATTTCCGCCGGCGCTTCGGTGCCGGGCGTCACCTGGAAGACGATCTCGACCCCGTCCACCACCATGCGCGTACCGCTCTCGGAAATGCTCACCGTGGGCGGCACGAGACTCACCTGCCCCATCGACACGGTCTTGCCGAGGCCGGCATCGACATGGCCGCGGGCATTGCGCGGCAGCAATGCGCCATACATATAAGTCGCGCGGCGACCCATGGCGTTGCCCGCAAGCACGTTCTCGCTCACCGCCTCCTCTAGGAAGCCTTCCGGCGCAATGATCTGGAGGCCCCGGGCGATATCCTCATCCGAGAGCACGCCCTTCACGCCGCCATAATGGTCGACATGGCTATGCGTGTAGATAACGGCGGTAACGGGCTTGTCGCCGCGATGCTCACGCATCAGCGCCAGTGCGGCGGCGGCGGGCTCGGCGGAGATCAGCGGGTCGATGACGATGTAGCCGGTGTCACCTTCGATGAAGGTGATGTTCGACAGATCGAAATTGCGGACCTGATAGATGCCGGGCGTGACCTCGAAGAGGCCGTGGATGGAATTGAGCTTCGCCTGGCGCCAGAGACTCGGGTTGACCGTATCGGGGCAACCGCAGCCTTCACCCTCGAAGGCGAAGGTGCCCATGTCCCAGACGGCATGTCCGTGCTCGTTCAGCACCTTTGCGTCGGGAATGGTTGCGATAAAGCCCTTCTTCGCCAGTTCGAAATCTTCACCCGTATCCTTGGGTAGCGTTTTCACCAGCGCATCCAGCGCATGGCGCGTCGCGTTTGTGGCGTCTTTAGGCTGTTCCATCGTCGTTCCCCTGCCCGTCCGCCCGAAGCATGGGCGCGCTTGCGTCCACTACCGGGACGCTTTGGAACGCGAGACTACCTTGCCCGCCCACGGGAACAAAGTCTTCAGGCGCGGATATCGCCCTTCATCGTGAACTGGCTGACAAGGAAGATCATGTCGAGTTCTTCTCCGGTTCTCGACAGGGGCGCGAGGAGAATTTCGAAGCGAATGAAGGTCTTGTCCTCATGCAGGACTTCGCCCCGGCCGAGGAGCGGTTGTCGCGCTTCCATCATCGTGCGGGTGGCGCCGAGCCAGCGCTCCCGGATTTCGGGGGCAACAACTGTCGATAATGGCCGGTTGTGGATCGGGCCGAAGACGTCCTCGAATCTCGACCCGGCGATCCGGGGGAAGATTTCCAGAAATCCGGATTGGCGCCTTATCTCGAAGAGGGAGACGAAGGGCAGCAAGCGCGGAATTTCTTCTGGCCGGATGTCTGCGCGCAGCGGCATCTCACGGCCTGCGGCCTTGGCTTGCCAGTAGGCCAGCCCCTCACGCACCTCCTGTGTATCGCAGGTGAGATCGGTGTCCAACGCGATCGGCGGGAGCGTGATCGCGCCGGGCTGGGGCCTGAAACCCGCGGCCATTCAAGTCCTCCTCCAAGGCATCTTCACGGTTGAGCCTATCGGCCAAGGGAACAAGGCGAAAGCACGATTCCACAAAGGAAAGAGCCGGCTTTGGCGCGGCCAGCAATATCCGGTTACCGCCCGTCAGGCGGCGCGTCAAAATGCGTTATTGATAATTACTCGCAGATGTGGCCTATGGGCCGAAATCCCGGCATGTACCGCCGGAGAGCGCTCGTGCCAAATTCCGATTGCGCGGCGCAGGCCAAGGCCGTGGAATCGCCACGGCGCGTCGAGTGAAGGTAACAGGATGATGTATTTTTCGGCCCGGCAACCCTGGAGAGCCGCGCTCGTCACGCTGCTGCTGACAGTCATGCTCGCGCTGCCCATACATGCGCAACAGGCTTTGCCGGACGGCGCTGCCGGCGGCGAAGCGATCGGACTTGCCGGCGAAGAGGTACCTTCGGGCGCGGCAGTCACCCTGGAACCCGGCGCGCTGCCGCATGATCTTTCGCCCTGGGGCATGTTCATGCAGGCCGACATCGTCGTGAAGGCGGTGATGATCGGCCTGATCATCGCCTCGATCGTCACCTGGACGATCTGGTTTGCCAAGCGGATGGAGATCGCCGGTGCAAAGCGGCGCGCAAGGCAAGCCTTCGGCTCGCTCATTGGTTTCGCTTCCCTCGATGAGGCGGCGCAGAATCTGGGCAAGCTCAAGGGTCCGGTCGGTCTGCTTGCGGAAGCTGCGATAGACGAAGTAAACGCCTCGGGCGAAACACCGGACAAGGAAGGCGTGAAGGAGCGCATCGCCTGGCGCTTCCAGCGCATCGAAGCGAACGCCGCGCGCGAGATCGGCATCGGCACGGGCGTTCTCGCCACCATCGGCGCGACGGCACCTTTCGTCGGTCTCTTCGGCACGGTATGGGGCATCATGAACAGCTTCATCGGCATTGCGCAGACGCAGACGACGAACCTCGCCGTCGTCGCGCCGGGCATTGCGGAAGCACTGCTCGCCACGGGTCTCGGCCTCGCCGCCGCCATCCCCGCGGTCGTCATCTACAATGCCTTTGCGCGGTCCATTGCAGGCTATCGCGCGCTTGTTGCCGACAGCTCGGCCGAACTCCTGCGCATCGTCAGCCGCGACCTCGACATGGGCCGGCGCGCGCGTCTCTCCAAAGCGGCGGATTGAACCATGGCCGTCCGTCTCGACCATGGCGACGACGATCTCGCCGAAACGCATGAGATCAACGTCACGCCGTTCATCGACGTCATTCTGGTACTGCTGATCGTCTTCATGATTGCGGCACCGCTCGCGACGGTGGATATCCCCGTCGATCTTCCTTCCGCCAATGCCGAACCGCAGCCGCGACCGACGGAGCCGGTCTATCTCTCGGTCAAATCCGATCTCAGCCTCGCGCTCGGGGAAGAGCTCATCGCGCCCGGTGCGCTTGCAGCCGCGCTCGATGCGAAGACAGGCGGCGACAAGGAAGAGCGCATCTTTCTCCGCGCCGACAAGTCGGTCGATTATGGCAGCCTGATGGACGTGATGAACGAGCTCAGGGCGGCCGGGTATCTCAAGATCGCTCTCGTGGGACTCGAAGCACCGGACGCTCGATGAACGGTCCGATGACCTCCGGCAAGGAAAGCGAAGCACCCGCGACCGGCCTGCCCGCACCTGCATGGCGCGCGGGAACGGTGTTTGCCGTGCTGCTTCACGCTGGCCTTGCAGGTGCGATCGTCTATGCGCAATTCAGCAGAGGCATAGAACCGGAAGCGCCCGCCGCCATTACCATCGACCTTGCGCCCATGGTGAGCGCGCCGCCGGAGCCCGAAACGGCGCTTCCCGAGGGCCCCAAGGAAGAAGAACAGCAGGAGCCCGAGCCGCCGGAACCCGAACCGGATGAGGTGGCGCCGCCCAAGCCCGTGGTAAAGCCGCCAACGCCCCGCAAGCGAGAAGTGAGGGAGACCACCGCCCCGCGCGCCATCGAGGCGCCGGTGGCGGAACGGAAGGCCGCGCCTGTCAACGCCCTGCCGAGCCGGGCGCCGAGCAACGCGCTTCCTACTTACCAGCAACTCCTGCTCGGCCATCTCGAGCGCTACAAGCGCTATCCGCGAGCGGCACAGCGGCGCGCTCAGGAGGGCATGCCCTATGTGACGATCCGGATCGACCGGCAAGGCAATATCGTTTCATCTGAACTGCAACGCGGATCGGGGCATGAGGCGCTCGACCGCGCGGCGCTGGAGACGGTCGAGCGCGCATCGCCCGTGCCGCCGCTGCCGCCGGAAATCGCAGGCGAGACGCTGCTTGTGACAGTGCCGATGCGGTTCACGCTCGACTGAAGACGCGGCCCATCTATTTCGTCAATCTCGAGAAGGCCGTGCCTTTCTCCTCGCCCTTCATCTGATCGAAGATTGCGAGTGTGTCGAGCGCCTCGAAGACTTCGCTTATGCCTTCCGGCCCGCCGCGGGCGAAGAGCGTGTACTCATTCGCGTAAGGCAGTCCGCTGGCGCGATAGCGCGCGCGGTAGATGAAGCGCACCGCGCTCAGCCTCTCGCCGCCGATCTCATCGAGAATCTCGATCGTGCAATCGGGAAAGTAGACATCTTCCCAGACCGAGCGATTGAAGGCGATGACGTCTTCCCTGCCTTTCATCGGGCGCGGATAGGGAAGCGAGGCCGACAGGCTCCACTCGATGTCCGGCGCATAAAGCGCCGACATTTTCTCCACATCGCCAAAGGCGGAGACAAGGCGGCCTGCCGGTGTCGTCACGCTCATTCTCTCATCCCTTACGTTCAAGGCGTCAGCACGACCTTCATCACATTGTCGAGCTTGCCGTCGAAAATCCGGTAGGCCTCGGCGCCGTCGCTCAACGACATGCGGTGGGTGACGAACTTCTCCGGCGTGAGGCGGCCAGCCTGTACCAGCGGGATCAGCTCCGGCCAGTGGCTCTGCACGAAGCAGCCTGCGACGCGGAAGGTGAGCGACTTGTTGAAGGCGGTCCAGAGCGGGTACTTGAATGCCTGGTTCTGGTTCGCGCCGAAAACCGAGATGCTGCCATTGCGGCCCGCAAGCGAGATCGCAAGTTCGATGGTCTTGTCGATGCCGACAGCTTCGACGGAACATTCGACCATCGCACCGTCCGTCGCCTCGCGAATTTCCTCGACCGCATTTTCTGGCGAGAGCGGGATTGCGCCGAGTGCTGCCGCCGCATCGCGCCTCTCCTTCACGAGGTCGATGGCGAAGACGCGCGCCGCGCCGAGCACGAAGGCCGATTGTATTGCCATGAGGCCGATGGGCCCGAGACCGACGACAGCGACCGTCTTACCGGGACCGATATCGGCATTCTTCGCGCCCATGTATGCGGTCGGCAGGTTGTCGGTCAGCAGCAGCGCCTGCTCGGCGGTGAGGCCTTCGGGGATGCGCGTCACATTGTGATCGGCCCATGGAACCGCGATGCCCTCCGCCTGACAGCCCTGCAGCTGCGTGCTGAGGCCATAGCAGCCCCACATCTGCTTTGCGCATTTCGCCGGCGTGCCGGCACGGCAGTAGCTGCACCGGCCGCAGCCACCCGAGCGCACCGCGCCTGACAACATGACTTCATCGCCAACCTTCAGCGTTTTCACGTCGCGGCCAATCTCGACCACTTCGCCGACCGCTTCATGGCCGACGCAATAGCCGTGATCCTTCGAGAAGCCCTGGCCGTGATAGATATGCAGGTCGCTGCCGCAGATGCCGCACGCCTTCATCTTCACCAAGGCACCGTCCTGTCCCAGCAGGACCGGCTCGGGGAAATCCTCATAGCGGATGTCCCTTTCGCCGAAATATCCGAGACCCTTCATGGCGATTTCCCCTGCCTTTCCCTATTTGCCGTTCTGATATTCGGCGATCTTCAGCTTGCCGAGCTGCGACATATGCACTTCGTCCGGGCCGTCTGCGATGCGCAGGAAACGGTTCAGCGTGAAGAAGCCTGCGATCGGCGTGTCGGCGCTGACACCCATGCCGCCATGCGCCTGGATCGCGCGGTCAGTCACGTTCTGCGCCATTTGCGGCGCGACGACCTTGATGGCGGCGATGATGTCGCGCGCCTGCTTGTTGCCATAGCGGTCCATCGCGTCGGCCGCTTTCAGCGTCAGCAGACGGGCCTGTTCGATTTCGCACCATGAACGCGCGACGTCTTGGCGGATGCTCGACTGGTCTGAGAGCTTGCGCCCGAAGGCGACGCGGCTTTCGACGCGGCGCGCCATGATTTCCAGTGCGCGCTGCGCCTGCCCGATGGAGCGCATGCAGTGATGGATGCGGCCCGGCCCGAGGCGGCCCTGCGCGATCTCGAAGCCCTTGCCTTCGCCCATGATGATGTTGGATTTCGGCACGCGGACATTTTCAAGGTGCAGCTCCGCTTCACCGCCCGGCGAGTTATGCGAGCCGAAGACGACCTGATTGCGGACGATGTGAATGCCCGGCGTGTCGCGCGGGATGATGATGGTCGATTGCTGCTGGTGGCGCGGTGCGTCCGGGTTCGTCTTGCCCATGAGCAGGAGCAGCTTGCAGCGCGGGTCCATGATGCCGGAGATCCACCATTTGCGGCCATTGATGACGTAATCGTCACCATCGGCGCGGATCGCGGTTTCGATATTGGTCGCGTCGGAGGAGGCAACCTGCGGTTCCGTCATCAGATAGGCCGAGCGGATTTCGCCGTTCAGCAGCGGTGTCAGCCACTCCTTCTGCTGCGCGGGCGTGCCGAACTTCGCCAGCACTTCCATGTTGCCGGTGTCGGGCGCCGAGCAATTGAAGACTTCCGACGACCAGGGAACGCGGCCCATGATTTCGGCAAGCGGCGCATATTCGAGATTGGTAAGGCCGGGGCTGAACTCGCCATATTCCTCCGGCAGGAAGAGATTCCAGAGACCCTCGGCGCGTGCCTTTTCCTTCAGTTCCTCGATCTTCGGCCAGGGCTTCCACAGATTGCTGTGGTCCGTGACCCAGTCGTAATGGTCCTGCTCGTTCGGATAGATGTGCTGATCCATGAAGGCGGTCAGTTTCGCGATCAGCGCCTTCGTCTTGTCGTCATGTTCGAAATTCATCGGCGTGCTTTCATTGCG
>JAHBYL010000189.1 GCA_019635955.1 Parvibaculum sp. | reverse complement strand
CGCGGCGGAGCGTTACTACCCCGCGTTCCAGTTCGTGATCTGGGCTGGCAAGAACGCGCGCGAGGCGATGGACGCTACTCTCTTCGAGACTGCCGGCGAGGCGTGAGACCATGAGCGCGCTTTCCGCGCTGCGCGGCTCGGTCATGCTCGCGGGCGCGGGCAAGATGGGTGGCGCGCTTCTGGAAGGCTGGCTGAAAGCGGGATTGCCCGCGTCCCGGGTCGCGGTGCGCGATCCCGGCCCGCCGCCGGAAATTCTTGCGCTGCTCTCGCAACACAAAATTCCGCTCAACGAAAATCCGAAGGGCCAAGTCGCGGCACTCATCCTCGCGGTGAAGCCGCAGGTCGCGCCGGATGTGCTGCCCGCGCTTTCGCAATTCGCGGACGCGAATACGGCCGTGATCTCCATCATGGCGGGGCGGACGATTTCGTTTCTCGAACAATCTTTCCCAAAATCGGCGGTGGTCCGCACGATCCCGAATACGCCGGCTGCGATCGGCCGCGGCATCACGGTCGCGGTGCCGAATGCGCGCGCGGACGAGAAGGCGCGCGCGCTGACCGATGCGCTCCTTCGTTCGACCGGGCCGGTGGAATGGATCGAAGACGAAAATCTCATGGACGCCGCGACCGCAGTTTCCGGCTCAGGCCCGGCGTATGTCTTTCTGCTTGCCGAGACGCTCGCGCTCGCGGGCGAGAAGGCGGGACTATCGAAAGAGCTTGCCGCGAAACTGGCGCGCGAGACCGTCGCTGGCGCGGGCGAGTTGCTTCATCGCTCCGAGTTTCCGGCTTCCAAGCTGCGCGAGAATGTCACCTCGCCGAACGGTACGACCGCTGCGGCCCTTAAAATTTTAATGGGCGAGGCGGGCTTCGAGAAGCTGCTCGAAGAGGCGGTCGCCGCTGCGACCAAACGCGGCAAGGAACTGGCGGGGTAATTTTCTCGTCGTCCCGGCCAAGGCACCAAGCGCCGCGAGCCGGAGCCCAAAACCCCTGTCTGTCGACTCTCTACCACCGTGGTTATGGGTCCCCGCTTTCGCGGGGACGACATAGAGCAAGCGACGCCTTCCCATCGCCATACGAAGTTCCTAAG
>JAHBYL010000188.1 GCA_019635955.1 Parvibaculum sp. | reverse complement strand
TCTGCAACGGATGCTCCGGAGCACCCCTCCCGAAGGCGGTCCCCATAAGATGGGGCCTGAATCCGGGGCGGGGATAAGTTTTTTGTCGGGGGCATACCAAACTGAAAAGTTGTCGCCCCGGCGAAAGCCGGGGTCTACTCGCGGCGCCAGCTGCCGCAGCTTTTGATTGCGAGTATTGGGCCGCCGCCGCATTCATCGCACATGCTGAGGGAACCAATGGATCCCGGCTTTCGCCGGGATGACACTTTGTTTTTTGTTTTCTTCGCAAAAGAAAAAGCCCGCGCGGTGAGGCGCGGGCTTTCATTGTTTGAAGACGTGGATGGCCCGCATGAAGCGGGCCATGACGTATATGGATTGTCAGTTCCGTTCGCGCCGGGCGAGGAAAGCGAGGCGTTCGAAGAGGTGGACGTCCTGCTCGTTCTTCAGGAGCGCGCCGTGGAGCGGCGGGATGAGCTTGGTCGGGTCCTTCTCGCGGAGCGTTTCGGGCGAGATGTCTTCGGAGAGGAGAAGCTTCAGCCAGTCGAGGAGTTCCGAGGTCGACGGCTTCTTCTTCAGGCCCGGCACTTCGCGGATCTCGTAGAAGATCGAGAGCGCTTCCTGCACGAGCTTGCCCTTCAGGCCCGGGAAGTGGACGTCGATGATGGCGCGCATCGTGTCTTCGTCCGGGAACTTGATGTAGTGGAAGAAGCAGCGGCGGAGGAACGCGTCCGGCAGTTCCTTCTCGTTGTTCGAGGTGATGATGACGATGGGGCGCTGGGCGGCCTTGATCGTCTCATTCGTCTCGTAGACGTAGAATTCCATGCGGTCGAGTTCCTGAAGCAAGTCGTTCGGAAACTCGATATCGGCCTTGTCGATTTCGTCGATCAGCAGGATCGGGCGCTTCGGACGCTCGAAGGCTTCCCAGAGCTTGCCCTTGGCGATGTAATTGCGGATGTCATTCACGCGCTCGTCGCCAAGCTGGCTATCGCGCAGGCGCGAGACGGCGTCATATTCATAAAGGCCCTGATGCGCCTTGGTGGTGGACTTGATGTGCCAGGTGATGAGCTCGGCATCGAGCGCCTTGGCCACTTCCTCGGCGAGCACCGTCTTGCCGGTGCCCGGCTCGCCCTTCACGAGAAGGGG
>JAHBYL010000187.1 GCA_019635955.1 Parvibaculum sp. | reverse complement strand
CGATACCGCCGATGTGGAGCCCATGACGAGCGCCGTCGCCATGGCGATGAAAATGCGCGACGACGTGGTGACCGAGACGAACCTCCAGAAGGAAGTGACGCGGAATGCGCCGGGCGCCGAAGACGGCTTCTACGTGGTGCCGAAGGTGGTGGAGTAAGCGATGACCGATCTGACAAGCCTCACGCTCGCTGAAGCCCGCGACGCGCTGAAGAAAAAGGAAATCACCTCGGTGGAGCTCACCGGCGCCTATCTCAAGGAGATGGAAGCCGCCGGCGCTCTCAACGCTTATGTGACCGTCACCGCCGAGAAGGCGATGGAGATGGCCAGGGCGTCGGATGCGAAGCTCCAGAAGGGCGAGGGCGGGCCGCTCGAGGGCGTGCCGCTCGGCATCAAGGATCTCTTCTGCACCAAGGACGTGCAGACGACCGCCTGCAGCCACATTCTCGAAGGCTTCGTGCCGCCTTACGAGTCGACCGTCACGGCCAATCTGTGGCGCGACGGGGCGGTGATGCTCGGCAAGCTCAATAATGACGAGTTCGCCATGGGCTCCTCCAACGAGACGAGCCATTACGGCGCGGTGGTGAACCCGTGGCGCCGGGAAGGTTCGGACGCGAAGCTCGTGCCCGGCGGTTCGTCGGGCGGTTCGTCGGCGGCGGTTGCGGCGCGCCTCTGCGCGGCGGCGACGGCGACCGATACGGGCGGCTCCATCCGCCAGCCCGCCGCCTTCACCGGCACCGTGGGCCTCAAGCCCACCTATGGCCGCTGCTCGCGCTGGGGCATTGTCGCCTTCGCCTCCTCGCTCGATCAGGCGGGGCCCATCGCGCGGGATGTGCGCGACACGGCGATCATGCTGCGCTCGATGGCAGGGCATGACGTGAAGGACACGACGAGCGTCGACCGCGTGGTCCCGGATTACGAAGCGGCGCTGGCAGGCGGCGTGAAG
Source organism: Parvibaculum sp. (assembly GCA_019635955.1). Taxonomy (GTDB): domain Bacteria; phylum Pseudomonadota; class Alphaproteobacteria; order Parvibaculales; family Parvibaculaceae; genus Parvibaculum. Next base: position 200 of record JAHBYL010000187.1, on the reverse strand, counting down.
GGCCTCAGCGTCGGCATTCCGAAGGAATATCGCGTGGACGGAATGCCGAAGGAGATCGACGATCTCTGGACGCGCGGTATCGAGTGGCTGAAGGCCGCGGGCGCCACGGTGAAGGAGGTGAGCCTTCCCCACACCAAATATGCGCTGCCGACCTATTACATCGTTGCGCCGGCGGAATGCTCGTCCAACCTCGCGCGCTA
>JAHBYL010000186.1 GCA_019635955.1 Parvibaculum sp. | reverse complement strand
CGGTCACATGGGTGCGACCCGCGTGACGACGCAGAACCTTGAAGTCGTCCGCACGGATGTCGAGAAGGGCCTCATCATGGTGAAGGGCGCAGTGCCCGGCTCCAAGGGTGGCTGGGTCCTGCTGCGCGACGCCGTGAAGACCAAGCTGCCGGAAGGCGTGCCGGTTCCGGGCGCATTCCGCCGTCAGGGCGAAGAAGCTGCGGCTCCCGCCGCTGAAGCTCCGGCTGCCGAGGCTCCGGCTGAAGAGACCGAAGCTCCGAAAGAAGGTGCGTGATGAAGATCGACGTTCAGACGCTTGAGGCCAAGAAGGCCGGTTCCGTCGACCTGACGGACGAAGTGTTCGCGCTCGAGCCGCGCACGGACATCCTGCACCGCATGGTCGCCTGGCAGCTTGCCCGGCGCCAGGCTGGTACGCACAAGACGAAGGGCCGCTCCGAGATCGCGCTCACGGGCAAGAAGTTCGTGAAGCAGAAGGGCTCCGGCGGCGCTCGTCATGGTGATCGCAAGGCGCCGCAGTTCCGCGGTGGCGGCAAGGCGTTCGGTCCGGTCGTGCGCAGCCATGCATTCGACCTGCCGAAGAAGGTCCGCGCGCTCGCGCTGCGCCATGCCCTGTCGAGCAAGGCGAAGAGCGGCAGCCTGATCATCCTCGAAGACGCCAAGCTTTCGGCGCCGAAGACGAAGGATGCCAAGGAAGCCTTTGCGAAGCTCGGTCTCACCTCGGTGCTGGTGATCGACGGTGCGGAGGTCGACGAAAATTTCGCGCTTGCCGCGCGCAATCTTCCGAATGTCGATGTGCTGCCGGTGCAGGGCATCAACGTGTACGACATCCTGCGGCGCGAGAAGCTCGTGCTGACCAAGGCCGCGGTGGAAAGCCTGGAGGCTCGCTTCAAATGAACGAGCGTTATTACGACATCATCGTGTCGCCGGTGATCACCGAAAAGGCGACCATGGCCTCGGAAGCGAACCAGGTCATCTTCAAGGTGGCCTCCAACGCGACAAAGCCGCAGGTCAAGGAAGCGGTGGAAAAGCTCTTCGACGTGAAGGTGAAGGCGGTGAACACGCTGAACCGGAAGGGCAAGACCAAGCGGTTCCGCGGCATTGCCGGCCGGCAGAGCGATTTCAAGAAAGCGATCGTGACCCTCGAAGAGGGCCATTCGATCGACGTGACGACTGGA
>JAHBYL010000185.1 GCA_019635955.1 Parvibaculum sp. | reverse complement strand
GTCGGCGTTTGAATTTGGCGCGGTTGTGCCGAGGGAGCAATGGGCGATCTGCGGAGCGTTTCAGGTGCGCGAAGCTGATCGCCCATTGCGGTGAGTTGGGCGGCAAAGACCGCCGGGGCCTTGTATCCGAGGGCGGAATGGGGCCGCTCTGTGTTGTAGGTGTGGGTCCAGCGGGCCACAGCGTTGCGGGCATGGTCGATGCCGAAGAACAGGGTCTCGTTCAGAAGCTCGTCGCGCATTCGGCCGTTGAACGCTTCGCAGTTGCCGTTCTGCATGGGCTTGCCGGGGGCGATGTAGTGCCACTTCACCTTCATCTTCTCCGCCCATTCCAGGATCGCATTCGAGGTGAACTCGGTGCCGTTGTCGGAGACGATTACGCCGGGTTTTTCACGCCGCTCGATAAGGGCTGTGAGTTCCCGGGCAACGCGACGGCCTGAAATCGAGGTGTCGACCACGGCTGCCAGGCTCTCCTTGGTGACATCGTCGATCACGTTCAGAATACGGAAACGCCGCCCGTCAGCGAACTGGTCCTGGACGAAATCGACCGACCAGCGGGCGTTCGCCATGGCTTCCGTCACTAGCGGTGCCCGTGTTCCAATAGCGCGCTTGCGGCTTCTTCGGCGACGCACAGACAGACCCTCTTCGCGATAGAGCCGCTGGGTTCGTTTGCGGTTCAGAACATGGCCATCGCGTCGCAGGATCACATGCAGGCGCCGATAGCCGAACCGCCGATGTGCCTCGGCCGCCTCGCGTAGCACTCCGCGCAGGACGGCATCGTCCGATCGTCGGTGCCGATACCGCACCGACGACCGATCAGCCCCGATCAAGGAACACGCCCGCCGCTCGCTCATCTCATAGCCCCGCTCGAGATGGGCGACGGCCTCGCGCCTGGCGGCGGGCGTCACCATTTTTTTGAGAGCAGATCCTTCAGGGCGGTGTTGTCGAGCATCGCCTCGGCCAGCAGGCGCTTCAGCTTTGCGTTCTCGTCCTCGAGCGCCTTCAGCCGCTTGGCCTCGGATGGTTCCATGCCGCCGAACTTCGCCTTCCAGGCGTAGAACGTGGCACCGCTGATCCCGTGCCTGCGGCAAACCTCGGCCGTCTTCGCCCCCGCCTCCTGCTCCCGCAGGATCGCAATGATCTGCTCTTCCGTGAACTTCGATCTCTTCATGTCCGGTCCTCTCGTTGGGCCGGAC
>JAHBYL010000184.1 GCA_019635955.1 Parvibaculum sp. | reverse complement strand
GGAATTCCTGGAAGCCGGCAAGAAGCGGCTGGCCGGCGATACCGCCCGCGCCGCCACCAGCGACGAGGTGAAGGTGCTGCGCAAGGAGGCGCGCGATCTCAAGGAGGTCGTTGCCGAGCAGGCGCTGGAATTGCGGATTCTTAAAAAAAGCATGATTGCGGATGGGGGCGACGACGAATGAGATACCCCGCATCCGAGAAGCTGGGGATCATCCGCCTGGTCGAGAACTCGCACCTGTCGGCGCGGCGCACGCTGCAGAAACTCGGCATTCCGCGCTCGACCTTCAATCGCTGGTATGACCGCTTCCTTGCCGGCGGCGTCGATGCGCTGGAGGATCGCAGGCCCCGGCCGAATCGGGTCTGGAACCGCATTCCCGAGGAGACGCGCGACCAGATCGTCGAACTGGCGCTGAACGAGCCGGAACTGTCGCCGCGGGAACTGGCGGTCACCTTCACCGACACGAAGGGCTACTTCGTCTCGGAATCCTCGGTCTATCGCCTGCTCAAGGCCCATGACCTTATCACCAGCCCGGCCTTCATCGTCATCAAGGCCGCTGACGAGTTCCATGACAAGACGACGGCGCCGAACCAGCTCTGGCAGACCGACTTCACCTATCTGAAGGTCATCGGCTGGGGATGGTTCTATCTGTCGACCGTGCTCGACGACTTCTCCCGTTATATCATCGCCTGGAAGCTGTGCGCCACGATGAAGGCCGGGGACGTCACCGACACGCTGACCATGGCGCTGCAGGCTTCCGGCTGCGACAGCGCCAGGGTGCTGCACAAGCCGAAGCTGCTCAGCGACAATGGCCCATCCTACATCGCCGCCGAACTCGCCGAGTGGATCGACGTCAACGGCATGAGCCATGTCCGCGGAGCGCCACTTCACCCGCAGACCCAGGGCAAGATTGAGCGCTGGCACCAGACGCTCAAGAACCGCATCCTGCTGGAAAACTACTTCCTGCCGGGCGATCTCGAGCGGCAGGTCGCGGCTTTCGTCGATCATTATAATCACCGCCGCTACCACGAGAGCATCGGCAATCTCACACCCGCCGACGTCTACTTCGGGCGCGGCGACATCATCATGCTGGAAAGGGAAAGGATCAAACGCGAAACCATCAGACAGCGCCGCTTGCTTCATCGAGAAGCGGCAGCCTAATATGACAACCCTGATGGGCCAGAGCCTCCGTTAGCTC
>JAHBYL010000183.1 GCA_019635955.1 Parvibaculum sp. | reverse complement strand
AACTCAAGTCCTGTCTGTCTGGCGCGGCCACCCCGGCCGCATGGCGCCGGACGCGAAAGACAGACAGACGAAACGGAAAGCCGAAGTCTCTTGAGACCCCAGAGGCAGGCCGTCCCCCCTGGCAAGCCCCCCGGCCACGGCAGTTGACGTACCCGGTGGCAGGTCTCCTGGCTTGCGGGTCATCGACCTCGTTCCGTCTTCCCGGGATGCCGGCCCTTGAAGGACCTGCGCAGCCAGTGACGTATCTGGAACGGAGCCTCGCCGCTTACAGTTGCGGGGGCAGCCAGGGAATTGGCGTGAAACGCCTCACCCTGTTCCCTCTTGCCTCCAGACACCGCTTCGCGGCGGCGCCCGGAACCATCGAGTGGCGCGCATCATAGGGACGACGACGCCCCTGTCAAATTCGCCGTTTCAGGCTTTGGCGCTGGGTCGGGCCGACATCGCGGCATGCCAGCGCAGCAGATCGGTATGTTCGGGCTTCGGCTCGTGCTTCACCCATTTGGCGAAATCGATGCAGACAAGCGCCGTGATGTCGGCGAAGGAAAGACGGTCGATGGCGATATAGTCGCGGCCCTTGAGCCGCGCATTGAGCATGTCGAAGAACTGCTTGAGCCGGACGGCGCCGCGATCGGCAAGGGCGGGAATCTGCTCAAGATCGAGAGGACCGGGCAGGGCGCGGCCGGCCATGCCTTTCGAGGTGTTGCGCAGCACTTCGGCGATCGGCATGAAGCCTTCGAATTCGATCCGCGCATTCCAGGAAAGCACGAGACCTTTCTCTTCCGGCGTCGAGCCGAGCAACGCGGGTTCCGGCTTCACGGCATCCGCCCAGGCGGCGATGCCGATATTCTCGGTGAGGATTGTGCCGCTGTCGAGCTTGAGCGCCGGCACGGTGCAGGCCGGGTTGATCGCACGATAGGCTTCGCTCAATTGTTCACCCTTGCCGAGATCGATCTGTACGGTTTCATGCGCGATCGCTTTTTCCGCGAGCAGGATGCGCGCGCGGCGCGGGCTCGGCGCAAGGGCGAAATCGTAGAGAATGGGGGCCATGACGCTTCCTTTTTATGGGTGGTGCGCTCGGTCGAGCGGCTATTGGCGCGATGCTAGCCAATATCGCCAGCCCCTGTCCAAAGCGGTTGGCGCTCCCCCGGAAACGACAAAGGCTCCCGCGCCGTGGCGACGGGAGCCTTTCGTGTTCGAAG
>JAHBYL010000182.1 GCA_019635955.1 Parvibaculum sp. | reverse complement strand
CATGAGCGGATGCGCCGCGAGGCGGCCCAGGGCAAGCAGTCCGGCCGCACGCAGGAAATCCAGCGCCTGATCGGCCGCTCGCTCCGCGCCGTCGTGGATCTTCGCGCGCTCGGCGAACGCCAGATCAGCGTCGATTGCGACGTCATCCAGGCCGATGGCGGCACGCGCACGGCCTCGATCACCGGCGCCTGGATCGCGCTTCATCAGTGCATCGAATGGATGCGCGCCCGCTCCATGATTTCGGCGCCCGTCATCAAGGATCATGTCGCGGCGATTTCCTGCGGCATCTATCAGGGCGTGCCCGTCGCCGACCTCGACTATGCCGAGGATTCGACCGCCGACACCGATGCGAATTTCGTCATCACCGGCAAGGGCGGCATTTGCGAAATCCAGGGCACGGCCGAGGCCGATCCCTTTTCGGAGGACGAGTTCCTCTCGCTCCTGAAACTCGCCAAGGGCAGCGTTGCCGATCTCGTCCGTCTGCAGAAGGAAGCCATATCGAAATGACGCGGAAGTTCGAAGGCGGGAAGCTCGTCGTCGCGAGCCACAATCCGGGCAAGGTGCGCGAGATCGGCGAATTGCTGGCGCCCTTCGGCATCGAGGCGGTTTCGGCCGGTGCGCTCGGCCTCGACGAGCCGGAGGAAACCGGCGACACGTTCCGCGCCAATGCCGAACTGAAGGCGCTCGCCGCAGCGAAATCCGCAAACCTCCCCGCGCTTGCCGATGACAGCGGTCTCTGCGTGACGGCGCTGGGGGGCGCCCCCGGCATCTATTCCGCGCGCTGGGCGGGGCCGTCCAAGGATTTCGGCTTCGCGATGGAAAAGCTCCGCCGCGGCATGCTGGAGGCGGGCCCCGTCGATGTCAGCGCCTGGTTCATCTGCGGCCTCGCGCTCGCCTGGCCGGATGGCCATGTCGAATATTTCGAGGGCCGCGTCGATGGCGAAGTCACCTGGCCGCCGCGCGGCGAAAAGGGCTTCGGCTACGATCCGATCTTCATCCCGCAAGGCTACGAGGCGACCTTCGGCGAAATGGACCCGCAAGCGAAGCACGACATGTCGCACCGCGCCCATGCTTTCCGGCAGCTCGTGAATGCCTGTTTCGCAAAATAGCAGCGGCACGCCCGAGGAAACGGAAGGCGGCTTCGCCGTCTATGTCCACTGGCCCTTCTGCCAGTCGAAATGCCCCTATTGCGATTTCAACTCCCATGTCG
>JAHBYL010000181.1 GCA_019635955.1 Parvibaculum sp. | reverse complement strand
GCTGAAGGCCGTGGACGGCATGAAGGAAATGGATGAGGTAACCCGCCAGATCGAGGCGGCCCTCGGGCTTTGAAACGAGAAAAGGAGAGTTCGCTTAGCCGGTTGACTGGGGATGAGTAAATTCTATAATCCCGGCCTTCGCGGCGGTACTTTCAGAGAACGAACCGGCTCAGGACCGAAAAATGGCGGAATTCCGCGGTTTTCGGGCGGTCCGAGGCGGGTTTTTACTCAGGTGCCGGGTTAAGCGATTCCCGAAGTTTAGGAGAGACACGTGGCTCGTATCGCTGGCGTCAATATCCCGACCAACAAGCGGGTGGTCATCGGCCTGACCTATATTCATGGCATCGGCAATGCCAAGGCCAAGGAAATCTGCGCTGCGGTCGGCATTCCGGCAGAGCGCCGCGTGAATGAACTGACCGACGCCGAGGTCATCCAGATCCGCGAGACGATCGACCGCGACTATCTCGTGGAAGGCGATCTGCGGCGCGAAGTCGCCATGAACATCAAGCGGCTGATGGATCTGGGCTGCTACCGCGGCCTGCGTCACCGCAAGGGCCTGCCGGTTCGTGGCCAGCGCACCCACACCAATGCCCGCACCCGCAAGGGTCCGGCCAAGGCGATCGCCGGCAAGAAGAAGTAACAGGGCGAGAGCTCTCTCATTCCGGGGCGCGGGCGACGCGGTTCCCCGCGTGACACGAAGGTTTCAGACGGATGGCTAAAGACAAGGTTCGCGTCAAGCGCAAGGAACGGAAGAATATCTCGTCGGGCGTGGCCCACGTGAATTCGACGTTCAACAACACGATGATCACGATCACCGATGCCCAGGGCAACGCGATCTCCTGGTCGTCGGCCGGCATGATGGGTTTCAAGGGCAGCCGCAAGTCGACGCCCTTCGCCGCGCAGATGGCGGCGGAAGATGCGGGCAAGAAGGCCATGGAGCATGGCATGCGTACCCTCGAAGTCGAGGTGTGCGGTCCGGGTTCGGGCCGCGAGTCGGCGCTCCGTGCGCTGCAGTCGGTGGGCTTCACCGTCACGACCATCCGCGACGTGACACCGATCCCGCACAATGGTTGCCGCCCTCCGAAGCGGCGCCGCGTCTAACGACCGGTATCTGGCTTGCGCTCCTGCCGGGAGCGCGGTCACGTCCGGGCTCGCACGATTGAATGGTGGAGCGGACGTTAAAGAGATCAGGTGGCGGATGTCTCCCGCCCGGGCGCTGTGAAGCGCT
>JAHBYL010000180.1 GCA_019635955.1 Parvibaculum sp. | reverse complement strand
CAAGTACATCGACCTGCGCTTCACCGATCCGCGCGGCAAGATGCAGCACGTCACTTTCGATGTGGGCTTCTGCGATGACGACTTCTGGGCCGAAGGCACGATGTTCGACGGCTCGTCGATTGCCGGCTGGAAGGCGATCAACGAATCCGACATGGTGCTGCTGCCCGATACGGCGACGGCGGTGATCGATCCGTTCTACGCGCAGACGACGCTTGCCGTGTTCTGCGACATTCTCGAGCCTTCGACGGGCGAACCCTATGCCCGCGACCCGCGCGGCACGGCGAAGCTTGCCGAAGCCTATGTGAAGTCGTCCGGCATCGGCGACACGATCGTGTTCGGCCCGGAAGCCGAATTCTTCATCTTCGACGACGTGAAGTTCTCGGCGAGCCCTTACAAGACCGGCTTCGAACTCGACTCGATCGAACTGCCGACCAACACGGACACGCATTACGAGACGGGCAATCTCGGCCACCGTCCGCGCACCAAGGGCGGCTACTTCCCCGCCAACCCGATCGATTCCTGCCAGGACCTGCGCGGCGAAATGCTGACGGTCATGGAAGAGATGGGCGTGAAGATCGAAAAGCACCACCACGAAGTGGCTGCCGCCCAGCACGAGCTCGGCACGAAGTTCCAGACGCTCACCACCGCCGCCGACCACATGCAGATCTACAAGTATGTGATCCACAATGTGGCGCAGGCGTTCGGCAAGTCGGCGACCTTCATGCCGAAGCCGGTGTTCGGCGACAACGGCTCGGGCATGCACTGCCACCAGTCGATCTGGAAGGATGGCAAGCCGCTCTTCGCCGGCAACAAGTATGCCGACCTCAGCCAGGAATGCCTGTGGTACATCGGCGGCATCCTGAAGCACGCCAAGGCGCTCAACGCCTTCACCAACCCCAGCACGAACAGCTACAAGCGCCTCGTGCCGGGCTATGAAGCGCCGGTGCTGCTCGCCTATTCGGCGCGCAACCGTTCGGCCTCCTGCCGCATTCCGCATGGCACGTCGCCGAAGTCGAAGCGCATCGAAATCCGCTTCCCCGATCCGACGGCGAACCCCTATCTCGCCTTCGCGGCGATGGCCATGGCCGGCCTCGACGGCATCGAGAACAAGATCGATCCGGGCGCGCCGATGGACAAGAACCTCTACGACCTGCCGCCGGAAGAGCTGAAGGACATCCCGACCGTTTGCGGCAGCCTGCGCGAAGCGCTGGTCGCGGCGGATCAGGACCGCAAGTTCCTGACGAAGGGCAA
>JAHBYL010000018.1 GCA_019635955.1 Parvibaculum sp. | reverse complement strand
GACGAGCACGTCGGTCTTGTAATAGCGCGCGAGCTCCGGCGTCTTGTCCGGCCAGCCCAGCGTCGAAAACGGCCAGAGGCCCGACGAGAACCAGGTATCGAGCACGTCTTCATCGCGCGTCAGATCGACCTTTTTGCCGTAATGCTTTTCCGCATTGGCCGCCGCTTCCTCGTCGCTATAGGCGACGAAGACATGACCGTCCGGCCCATACCACGCCGGAATCCGGTGGCCCCACCAGAGTTGGCGCGAAATGCACCAGGGCTGGATGTTGCGCATCCATTCGAAATAGGTCTTTTCCCAGTTCTTCGGCACGAAGACGGTTTCACCTCGCTCCACCGCATCGATAGCGGGTTTCGCAAGCGTCGCCGCATCCACATACCACTGATCGGTGAGATAAGGCTCGATCACCACCATCTTCGACTTCTCGTCATGCGGCACCATGACAATCTTGTCCTCGATCCGGTCGAGCAGGCCGAGCGCATCGATATCCTCGACAACCTTCTTGCGCGCCTTGAAGCGGTCGAGCCCGCGATAAGGCTCCGGCACCTCGTCGTTTAGCTTGCCGTCGGGATTGAGAATGTTGATCTGCACGAGCCCCTGCCGCTTGCCGACCTCGAAGTCGTTGAAGTCATGCGCGGGCGTGATCTTCACAGCGCCGGAGCCCTGCGTCGGGTCGGCATGTTCGTCGCCGACGATCGGAATGCGGCGGCCGACCAGCGGCAACACCACATGCTTGCCGATCAGGCTCTTGTAGCGTTCATCTTCCGGGTTCACGGCAACGCCGGTATCGCCAAGCATGGTTTCCGGCCGCGTCGTCGCGACGACGATGTAATCGCGCGTCTCCGTGCCCGTCTGGTTGCCTTCCTCGTCGAAGAGCGGCCACTCATATGTAACGCCATCGGCGAGCGGATAGCGGAAATGCCAGAAATGCCCCTTCACCTCGATGTTTTCCACTTCGAGGTCGGACACGGCCGTCTGCAGTTCCGGGTGCCAGTTCACCAGCCGCTTGTCGCGATAGATGAGGCCCTGCCGGTAAAGCTCCACGAAGACCTTGAGCACCGCCTTGGAGAGCCCGTCATCCAGCGTGAAGCGTTCGCGGCTCCAGTCGCAGGAGGCGCCAAGGCGGCGAAGCTGGCCGATGATCGTGCCGCCTGACTCGCCCTTCCATTTCCAGACACGGTCGATGAAGGCGTCGCGCCCCATGTCGCGGCGGCGGATATTGCCTTCCGCCTCAAGCTGGCGCTCCACGATCATCTGCGTCGCGATGCCCGCATGATCGAGCCCCGGCTGCCACAGCACATCCTTGCCGCGCATCCGCTCGAAACGGATCAGAACGTCCTGCAGTGTATTATTTAACGCATGGCCCATATGCAGGCTGCCGGTCACGTTGGGCGGCGGAATGACGATGCAATAGGGCTGCGCCCCCGCCTCTACCCGCCCGCCGGCCCCAGCCCGGAAAGCGCCGCTTTCCTCCCAGAGATCGTAGAGCCGGGATTCGGCTTCCTGCGGGTTGAAATTCTTGTCGAGCATGGGAGGTCACATCCGTCGGAAAAAGGCGCAAAAAAAGGCGGCGCGGGCCTGTGTTACACAGGCAGCGCCACCCTATCAAGCATCTGGAAGGAAAGGCGATCCGGCGGATCGCCCGATAGCGGCAGCGTCAGCCCTTGCGCCGCGATACCCGTTCGATTTCTTCGGCCACAAGCCGTTCGACTACCGACGGCAGGTTCTCGTCCAGCCAATCCTTGAGCATGGGCTTCAGGAGGTCGCTCACGATCTCCTCGATCGTACGGCCGCCGCTCCCCGAGGCGAGCGAACTTGCCAGCACGCCGAACGCGGCGGACGCCGCCGCCTCTGCATCGCGGGAAAGAAGGCCGGGCTGGGGATTGGTGCTCATGACAGGCTCCTCGATCGCAGGTTCGGCAGCCGCAATCGGCTCCGGCGCGGGTGCAGGCGTGGCGGCGTAGACGGGTTCCGGCGCCGGCTCATAGGCAGGTTCCGGCTGAGGTTCGGGTTCGGGCTCCGGTTCCAGGTCGGCGAACTGGACGTCGTCGAGAAGCTCGGCAACTTCCTGCGGCACCGGCGCGGGCGCGGGCTCAGAAATGGGTTCCGGTTCGGCAACGGGCTCCGGCTCCTCGAAGGCTACTTCCTCAGGAAGCGCCTCGGTGAGCTCCAGAATGTCGTCTTCTTCCGGTTCGGGTTCGGGCTCTGGTTCCGGCTGAGGCTGAGGCGCGGCCGACGCGGCGGCCTCGTTTTCCTCCGGCCCGCTATCTTCGGAAATAATCCGCCTGATGGAGGCGAGAATTTCCTCCATCGTCGGTTCCTGTGCCTGGCCCTGGTTGCTCATGCCTCGTCCCGCTCACTTCGTTTCCGGATCGATCCGGATTCCATCAATAACAAGAGAACCTTAGGAGAAGTTGAACGAATTTGCCAACTTCCCCTTAATATCTCCTGAAACCGAAAGGACTATTCGTCGCCCGCGGTACCGAAGCCGATCCACTTGTCCCGGACCTCGCCGTAATTTTCCTGCGGATCGTAATAATCCACCGGCAAATCGAGTGCCCGGGCGGTGAGTTGGCCCATCGCCGCGAGGAGCCCGTATTCGGCAACCGCAAGGTCGCGCTCGGCGCCCACCAGCGCCACGCGGGCATTGAGGTATTCCTGCTCGGCATTGAGCACGTCGAGCGTGGTGCGCGCGCCCACTTCCGATTCCTGCCGGACGCCCTCAAGCGCGATTTCGCTCGCCCGCACCTGCTCCTTTGTCGACTGGATGCTGGCACGCGAGGCGCGCAGCACCTCCCAGGCGTTGCGCACTGCTTCATCCACCTCGCGATGGGCGGCTGCCACCTGCATGCGGCTCTCATTGTTGCGTTCCTTGGCCTCGCGAACCCGGGAATATTCAATGCCGCTCTGGTAGATCGGAATGGTCAGCACGCCCAGGATTGCGCTTTCCTCAACATCGCGGATCGTCGAGGACGGGTCGCGGCCATAGCGGTATTGCGCCTGCACGTCGAAGGTCGGCAGCAGGGCGCCCTTGGCGACATTGATGGCGCTGCGGCTGGCTTCTTCCGCGTGGCGCGCCGCGCGGAGGGATGGATTGGCCGCCTCGGCCGCCTGCCGCGCCTGTTCCTCGCTCTGGGGAAGGCCCGCGACATTCGCAGGCCGCTCCAGGGTGCCCGGCGCCTGGCCGACGACGCGCTCATAGAAGGAGCGGCTGGCCGCAAGCTGCGCTTCGGATACCGTCAGGTTGGACCGCGACTGGGACAGGCGCGCCTCCGCCTGGGCCGTGTCGGTACGCGTCAGTTCGCCGACACGGAAGCGATCGCTGGTGGCCTCGAGCTGACGGCTCAACACCTGCACGTTGTTCTGGTTGAGCTCGACGACGCTCTGATCGCGGATCACGTCCATATAGGCGCGCACGGCGTTGAGCAACGTCGTCTGCTCCACACTTTCGAGCGTTGCGCGGCCCGCGCGGACCGCGGCCTCGGCCTGATCGGTGGCATTGACCGTCCGGCCGCCTGCAAACAGGTTCTGGCTCAGCGTCACGCTGCCGCTCAGCGGCCGAAGACTGTCCCGGGTCTGAATGCCGCCATTGAGCTCGGTCCGGGTTTCTGTGGCGCCGTAACTTCCTTGCGCCTGCAGGTTCGGACGCCAGCCGGACAGCGCCTGCGGCACCTGCTCGTCGGTTGCGCGAAGCTGGGCGCGCTGGCCATGCAGCACGGGGTTCGTCTGATAGGCGGCGGCGAGCGCGTCGGTCAGCGTGTCGGACACTGCAGGCCCCACCCCGGCCAGGGCCGTCAGCGCGGTGGTGCCAAGGGCCAGAGCAAGAATGCGGAATCTTACGGAAGTCAGGGACGTGAACTGGGGTCGCTTCATTTTCGTTACTTCTCCGCTTACGGCGGCTTCGTCCCTCAACGCTTCCGCGGGTTGGATCTTACGTTCGGCAGGCTAAATGTAGGTGACGCGAAATGCTATTCCCATATGGCACAGTATTTTTGGGGAATAGGTGCAATCTGCCAGCAATCTCAGAAAACAAAGCTTTCCACTGGCTCGAAGCCGGGCAGGAAGCGGATATTCGCGTCGAAAGCATCGCGCCCGCCGAAACCGCCGCCGGCCTTCAGATAGAGCCGTGCCCGGCCGGAGACCCCATCGCCCACGACGGTGACCAGCCGGCCATTTTCACGGAGCTGCTTCTGAAGCGCCTCCGGCACCGCGCTCACCATGCCGTTGATGAAGATCACGTCATAGGGAGCCTGCTTGGCATGGCCGCCGGGGAGCGGGCCCGGGACCACCACGGCATTGTCGACGCCGAGGTCGCTCAGCGTCGCTCCCGCCTGCGCGGCCAGGTTTTCGTCGCTCTCGAGCGCCACCACCGTTCCGGCAAGACGAGACAGGACCGCCGTCGAATAGCCCGTGCCGCAGCCGATATCGAGCACGAGATCGTCTGCCGTAATGGCGGCAAGCTGGACGAGCTTCGCAAAGACCCGGGGTTCCATCAGGAAGCGGGCCGGCTGCCCGTCCGAAATGCGGATGTCCTCGTCCATATAGGCGAGCCCCTGCCGCGAAACGGGCACGAAGCGCTCACGCGGGACCGCCGACATGGCGGCGATCACCCTCTCGTCGGTCACGGAGTTTACGCGGACCTGGCTCTCGACCATGTTGAGACGGGCGGCGGCGAAATCGGTCATGATCGGTCCTGATGACTGTCCGGCGGTCCGGGACGGGTGTTTTGCGGGCGTTTATAAAGCCACCGGGCCCCAAACTCAATTCGCGCATCGCCGCAGGCGGCCCGGTTTACCGCGCGTTCAGGCGGATGCGCAATCATCGTTGTACCCGGGCTGGGGAATTGCTATACCCCGCCCGCCCTTCTTTCGGCCCGCCTCCTACCACAAGGCGCGGCATCTCGGGCGAAGGCCACGTGGCGGAGTGGTGACGCAGCGGACTGCAAATCCGTATACCCCGGTTCGATTCCGGGCGTGGCCTCCAAATTTTCCTGAAAATCCAGCCCCAGGGCTGTCAGAGCTGAAACCCGTCCGCACGCGCGGGCGTCAGCACGACCGGGCGCGACCTCGACATGAGAATCGGTTGCGCCACCCTGCCCCGGAACTCGATCGCAAGCACCATTCCCCACATCGCGCCCATGAGCAGGAAGAAGTGCCGCCAGGTCACGATGTCGATGATGATCGCCTCGGCGATATGCCCGGCGAACGCGGCAAAGACGACAATGAGGAGTCCCGTCTCAGGCTCGCGCCGGCCGATCGCCCGCCACGCCCTGACCAGGGTCAGCAGCAGAAATCCGACAAACGCAAAACCCGACAGGAAGCCGCCTGCGACCAGCACATGCAAATAGACGTTGTGCGTGTCGAGCCCATTGATGACGGCCCATTGAGAGGGGCCGATGCCAAGCGGTTTGTCGAACGTCATCTGAAGCGCACGGGCCTGGCTTTCGAAACGGCCGAGCTCGGGATCGGTGTCATAGGTCTGTGTCAACGAGGCGCGCTCTGCGAACAGGGCCGAGACCTTCGGATCCGCCAGCGCCACCATGATCACGACGATGCCGACAAGCGAGGCAAGCGCGCCGAAACCGATCAGCCGCATGGTCTGTTTTGCGGATTGGGAAGTCGCAAGCGTCAGCACGAAAAAGAGAATGCCCGCCAGCGCAAGATTGCCCCATGCACCGCGTGAGAAGCTGAGCAGGATCGCCAGCACCAGCAGGCCGAACGGAGCCGCCATCCACATAGCGCGAAAAGAGCCTGCCTGACTGAGCTTCATCGCAAGGAAGAGGATCGGCGCGACGAGAAAAGGTCCGAACACATTGGGGTCGTTGAAGGTGCCGGTCGCGCGCCCATATTGCGTGAAGATTTCGGCGCCCGGAAACAAGCCGAAATAGCCGGCTATACCGGCAAGAGCCGCAAGCGTCGCCGCGGCAGTGTAGGCCCACATGACCTGCGTCATGCGGCGTGCCGGACCGGCGTAGATCCAGGACACGAAGAAGATAAAGGTGCCAACAAGGTAGACCGTGACCATCAGGGACGGTCGAACGCGCTCCGGATATACCGCATTGAAGCTGCCGATCACGAATCCGATGACGACGAGTCCCCAGAGTGCCGCAGGCGCACCCAGACCGCGCGGGAGTCGCAAGCCGAAGAGAAACATCAGCGCGACCGTTGCGGCCATCATCAGGTCGTAGGGCGTGGGATTGTCCTGCGTCGGATCGGACTTCACATAGAAGCTCGTCAGCAGCACCAGCATGACGAGAATTTCACCGGCATAGGTTGCGAGCCCGCGACGCGCCTTTTCATGCGGCGCAGGCCTTCCGCTGTCGATCCGCCATCCGTCCATGGCTAGCGCCCTGCCCGGGTCAATTCCGCCTTGACGCTCGCGGCGGGCATAACCGGCCTTCGCGCCTCGCCGCGTTTCCGCGCCGCAAGGCTCTCGTAGAAATCACCGACAGATTCCACCATTCGATCGACCGTGAACAACTCGACGATCCGCTGACGAAGGGACATCGCATCGGCCTGCATCGCCGCCGGGTCGGCAAGCGCCGCGGCCATGGCACCTGCAAGCGCGGCCGCATCGGCCGGCGCCAGAAGGCGCGAGGCGGCGGAACCGAAGATTTCCGGTATGCCGCCGGCACGCGTAGCGATGAGCGGAATCCCGGCCGCAGCCGCTTCGAGCACGACATAGGGAAAGGATTCATTCCAGGAAGGCATGACGATGGTCCGCGCAAGACGAAACGCATCCCGCGCCGGCATGGCGCCAAGAAACTCGATCCGGACCTGTGAGGGCGCCTCGCGCGCCATCTGCTCAAAGCGGGCGCGATCGGGGCCCGCCCCTGCAATGCGGATATGGACCGGCCGCCCCATTGTCGACGCTGCCTCGATCAGCGTGGAGACACCCTTGAGCATCCGCAACTCGCCAATGAACAGGAAATCGGCTGCAGACGCATAAGTCGCAACGGGCTCGAACTCCGGCTTCGATACGCCGTTATGAATGATCGCGGCGTCGCCTTTCGGCGTTCCGATCTTGGCGAGATAGGCGTCGCGGCTGAATGCGGACTCAAAAATGAGGCCGTCTGTGCGCGCGCGCATCAGGCGTTCCGCACCGTGATAGAGCAGCCCCTCGAGGCTCGCACGGCCGTAATGCAGCGATCCGCCATGCGGCGTATAGACGCGAACGGTTCCGCGCGGCGCCGGCACGAGACGGGCGATCAGCCCGCCCTTGGCGCCATGACCGTGAATGACGTCGGGCTTGAGCCGCGCGACGAGCCCCGCTGCCTCGCGAATATTGGCGAGATCGCCAAACCCCGGCAAACGCGCCATGGCTGTCGTATGAAGGCCAAGCCCGCAATAATGCTCGAGTTCGGCGAGACGAGCGACCGAAATGCCGTCATCCGGCGGCTCGGCGCAGATCACGCCTGCCGCAATGCCTGCCTCCTGCTGCCCCATGACGAGATCGCGCACATGTCGGAACAGCCCGCCCATCGGCAAGCGCATGACATGCAGCACGCGCCGCACGGCCACATCCCGTTGCGCCGCCGCCATCAGAAATACCGCTCACGAACGAGAACCGTATCACCCGGCATCACGACGGCGGTGCTGTCCACGCCAAGCTCGACGATCCGGTCCCCCTTGCTTCGGGTAATCGTCACGCGGTCGACATTTGCCCGGTAGGTGAACCCCCCGGCGATAGCCGCGGCGCTCTGCACCGTCATACCGGCGACATAGGGATACTGGCCGGCATTCTTGACCTCGCCGAGGATGAAGAACGGCCGGAACTGAGTTACCTGGATGCTGACATTGGGATTGCGCAACAGCTTCTCGCCCAGCTCGGCTTCAAGCGCGGCCGCAAACTCATCCGCCGTAAGGCCCCGTGCGTAGATGGGCGGCAGCAGCGGCATCGAGACCGCACCGGTGCCGTCCACGGCATACTCGCCGCTCAGATCGGCCTGCCCAAATACCGTGATCCGCAACTTGTCGCCGCTATCCAGCAGGTAGCCGTCGCCCTCGCTAGGCGCCGGGCGTTCCGAGATCAGGCCCCGCTGCGCGCAGGACGCGGCGAGGATGCCAGCCACGATCAAGATGAAGAGGGAACGGAGCTTCATTGCCTCAATTCTCCGGGCGAAAACACTTCGCTCCAAACTATGGCCGGAAGGGTTAATTTTCTGGCAATGGCCGGTCCCCAACTCGTCCGGAGAAACCGCGTTTCGCGCGGAATTCCGCGGCATAACATCACGCCACGCGCTCCCGTTAAGCCTTCTGTTACTTAAAAGCCTTCTACTGACGTTCGAGTTTCAGCGGTCTCGCTCTCCTTGGGCGACGCCGGGGCGGATGGCATGAACGGTATCCAGTCAAATCCAGTTGTCGCTTTTGGCGACCGCCGCCGCGCGGCGCCGGACGAAAATGCAATCGGGGATTTCTCTCCGTGGGAAGTGCTGCGCGGAATCTGGGCGCGCAAGCAGATCATCCTGCTCGCCTTCGCGGGTTTCATGACCCTCGCCGTGTTCTGGCTCATGACGGCAACGCCGACCTATACCGTCGAGGCAAGGGTGTTGCTCTCACCCCGCACGGGCGAGATCTCGACATTCGATGCCGAGAACACGCCGCTGCTTCCGGACAACGAAACGCTCAACAGCGAAATTCAGGTTATCACCTCGCGACCGTTGATCGCGCGCCTGATTACCGACCTTGGCCTTGCCGCAAATCCGGAGTTCAACCCGGCGCTTCGCGCACCGGGATTCTTCGGCCGCATCGGCGTTGCATTCGGCCTGCGCGATGCAAGCCCGGCGACCGATATTGAAGTCGTGACCGATGTCGTTCTGTCGCGGCTTGAAGTCTATCAGAAGCTCAATTCCCGCGTGATCGCCCTGGTGTTCACCTCGGTCGACCCGCGCATGGCGGCGATCGTCCCGAACCGCCTTGCCGAACTCTACATCGCCCAGCAGGTGGAACAGCGGACCGGCGTGAACTCGGAAGCGACCCGTTGGCTCGCCGAACAGATCGGCGAACTGCGCATCAAGGTCGAGCAGTCTGAAGCTGCTGTCGAAGCCTTCCGGGCCGAGTCGGGCCTGTTCCTGACCAACGGCTCGACGCTACCGCAGCAGCAGCTGACGGAACTCAATACACAGCTCTCGCAGGCCGAGGCGGAGCGTGCCGTCGCGCAAGCCAAGCTCGGCAATGCCCGCAACCTGCTTGCCTCCGGCAACGCGGTCAATACGGCCGCCGAGGTCCTGCAATCGCCGCTCATTCAGAACCTCCGGCAGAAGGAGGTCGAACTCCGCGCGCAGATTGCGCAAATGTCCGAGACCCTGCTGCCGACCCATCCGCGTATGCAGGAATCCCAGGCGAACCTTGCCGACCTCGAACGCGAGGTCGAAAAGGAAGTCCGCAAGATCATCGAGGCGCTGGAAAACGAAGCCCGTGTTGCAGGCGCGCGCGTCGAGTCTCTGCGTGCGAATCTGACGCGCCTTCAGCGCCGCATGGGCCAGCTCAATCAGGACGAGGTGAAGCTGCGCGCCCTTCAGCGGGATGCCGACACGAACCGCGCCCTGCTTGAATCTTTCCTGCTCCGCTATCAGCAGGCGAATGCCCGCGCCGAGGCCGATACGCAGGCTTCGAACGCCCGCATCGTCTCCCGCGCTCAGCAGCCGACAGCAGCCACCTTCCCGCGCATGGGTCCGGCGCTGGGCTTCGCCACCATCGCGAGCCTCATCTTCGCTTTCTGCGTAGCCTTCCTGATCGAGGTCTTTCAGCGGGGCTTCCGCACCGGCGACCAGATCGAACGCAGCACCGGCATGCCTTTCCTCGGCCTCGTTCCGGAGGTCCACCGGGGCAAATCCCGGCCGCAACCGGCCAACGAAATCGTGCATGATCCCGCGGGAATCTATGCCGAAAGCATTCGTACGCTTCAGGGGCATGTGCTTCTCGCCAGGGTCGGCGACCGCCGGGCGAAAACCGTCCTCGTCACTTCATCCGTTTCAAGCGAAGGCAAGACAACCACCGTGGCAAGTCTCGCCCGTGCCTTCGCCATGGGCGGGTTCCGCGCGGTGATCGTCGATGCCGACATGCATATGCCGGCAATCCCGGAAGTGCTCGGCATGAGCCGTCAGCCCGGCCTGGCAGACCTGCTGATGGGCCGCGCCGCATTTCATCATGTGATCCGGAAGGACCCGTCGAGCCAGGTTCATGTCATTCAGGCAGGAACCCCGATCGCGAATCCGACGGCCGCGCTTGCCTCGTCCCAGATGCAATGGGTGCTGACAGCGCTGCAGCAGACCTACGATTATGTGATCATCGACTCGCCGGCGGCTCTCGCGGCGGCAGATGCACAAGTGCTCGCAAAGCTCGCCGATGTCACCGTGCTGGCCGTGAAATGGGCGGACACGGACCGGAAAACCGTCGCCCGCGCGCTGAAGCTTCTGGCCGCCGCCAGCAGCCGCCGCGTCGGCCTGCTGCTGACCCAGGTCGACCTGCAGCGTTACCGGCGATACAGCGCAGAGCCGCTCGAGGAGTATCCGGTACGGGCACCGCGCCGCGCTACCGCGGCGCGCTAAGCCCGCAGGTCAGTTCGCAACCACCGCGCTCTCTCCACGCCCGAAAATGGCAAGCGCCTTCTGCCGTCCGCCAACAATACGCTTTACGGCGTCGTAGACGGGCCGCAGCATGTTGTAAGCGGCCACCTTCACATCATCCCAGAGTGGCTTGGCGCCGGCTTCACCTTGGGGCAGACCGAGCTTCCGCATCATCGCATTGATGTAGGAGAGCTTCACGAGCCGCTCCGTCTCTTCGGTATGCCAGGTGATCGAGAATGACACCGAAACCTCGTCCCCGTTCTGCACCCAATGGGGAGCGAAGATCGGCACGAAAATACCTTCGCCAGGCTCGATATGCTGATGCATGGCCTTCGCTTCGAAGCCATCTTCATAAGGCAGGTTGCGGTGCTTGCCCGGATAGAGTTCAGAATTTTCCGCGCTGACGATGTCGCGATCCGCCGGATCGAACAGCGACATGCGCTTGTTCCCACGCACCTGAAGCAGAAAGTTGAGCTCCGGGTCCGAATGGAACGGCGTCACATTGCCCGGCGATGTTACAAAGATGAAGGCTTGCCGCTGACGCGCGCCGCCCATCAGACCGCCCGTTTGTTCCGCCACCTGATCGAGACAGGCATCTAGCAACGCCTTGTATTCCGGATCGCTCTCGACATTCTTGAGCACCATCCAGGACTTCGCTTGTTCGATGCGGCGCACTGTCTCTTCCGGCGTCATGCCGTTTGAGGGTGTGAGGTTCGGATCCTGATGCGGAGCAACCGGTCCGTTGAACTCCACGCCGTCGGCGGGAAGCGAAGCCGCGAGCTGCGCCAGCCGGTCAAGCTGGAACAGTGGATGTCCATCGAGCCGGTGCGCGACGCGGAAGCTCTCCTTCGGCATGGTTTCCGTCACGCTGCCGGGGGTTACATCAATCAGTCTGTTCATTTTCCATCTCCTTGCGGAACGCATGGTAGTGCTTGCGCAGACGCGCGCGGATTTTCTCGGCAAGTTTCGTGGCGCGGGCGACATAGCGCGCGGCGAATGCGCCGAAAGCGGACGAGCCGGCAACGACGACACTTCGCATTTCGCGCCGCTCCCCCCAGATATGATCGATCATGGGGTGGCCGGGAACGGCACATGAATCTGCCCAGGCCGTGCGCTCGTCGCGCAATACCTCGCCGATCAGTTTGAGCATCAAGAGCGTGCCGGGAGAGAAGCGCGACCGGGTTTCGTCAAAGGCGATCTTGAAGGTATAGAGCCCGTTCCCCGCGCGGAAACTCGACAACATGGCAATGGGGCTGCCGTCGAGCGTGAGCTCGGTGCAATGCAGCTTGCCTTGCGCCTGCGCTCCCCGGCACAGCTTTTCGAAAAAGGCGCGCTGCTCGCGGTCGGCCTTGAGCGCCGTGCCGCGCTTGCCTTTCCAGCCGGCCGCCTCGAGCGTCAAAAAGCGCTTGAGCCAACCCTCGACATCGGCACCGTCATGCACGGCGAAGCGGAGTTCGCCCTCTTCGGACAGACGATTCCAGAGCCGGTTGAATTCTTTGCGCTTCTTCTTGCGGATATGGGTTGAGAGATAGTCTTCCTCAGCAAGACTGGACTGGAGAAAGGCGCGCACATGGCGGTCCGTCTCCTCTATCCGGCGCGCCTGCTGCGCACCGACATCCGCCAGCGCATCTGCGAAAGCGCTATCCGCAGCGAACATCGGAAATTCGATTGCCGCAGCGCCCGAATGATCGGCAAGCGCGAGGAATCGGCGCAGCGCCTGCCTCTCATGCCCGCGCTTCAGCACCGGTGTGCATATATAGCTATGGAGGTGATACCAGACGCGCCACACCGGTAGCGGCAGCCCAAAGCGTCCCCGGGAGACGTGATAGGGCACCGCGCCGATCAGTTCACGATCGCTCCTCTCGCTCGCATCGCTCCAGAGCAAGGCCAGGCGCACATCGGACCCGCCTCGCAGGTGTTCCATCGCCGCCGCGAGCGCATAATAGTCGTACTGGCTGTTCGTGTCCGACGAGCTCGCGGCCAATGCCTCGATCTCGGCACGGTATGGCGTCAGAGCATCGGCGCTCTCGAGGATGATAACGTCGGCGCTCGGCGGCCGGTCACGCAGGAAACGCGCAGCATGCGAGAGCACCTCCACCGTTGGTGCAGCGTCACCTGCCCGGGCACCTCTTGGCGGGACGAAACTGAAAAGCGGCCGGCGGATATCAGTCATGAAGCATGTCTTTCACTCAAGCGGCGGAGGGCGCTCGCGCACGCGTCCCTGTAATGATGAATGCCGTGATGCCCAGCCTGCGCCGCACGACCAGAGCAAGCACAAGCGTCGAAATGAGAACGGAAATCGCCGTGGCTGCTGCGGCGCCCGTCGCGCCCCAGAGCGGAATGAATCCGAGGTTGAGCCCGATATTGCCGAGCGCTGCGGCGCCGTAGACGGCGGCGACGATGTTCTGGTTGCCGGTCATGTTGAGGAGATATTCGGTCGGCCCCGTCGCTGCGCGCATGAGAAAACCGAGCATGAGCAGAACGAGCATCGGATAGCCCGCGTCGAACCCGTCGCCGAAAAGCCCGAGCACGAACTGACCGGCGACGAGCAGTACCGCACCGGCAGCGAGCGTCGGCCAGAACATCGCGTGAATGACCCCGCGCACAAAGCGCTGCAACTCGCTATGCTTGCCTGCGCCATGCAGCTCAGCGAACTTCGGCACGGCGAGCGCATTAAGCGAGAAGAAGATGAAGGCCATGAGGTTGGCAATCCGCGTCGCCGCGAAATAGACGCCGACCTCATCCGGATCCACGAAATATCCGAGCAGCACGATGTCGGTATTCGTCATCAGGAGGTAGAGCCCTTCGACGAGCACCAGCGGCACGGACGCGCCGATCCAGTATTTGGCATGATAGACCGGCCTTGCCTTCGGCATGGTGCGGCTGGTGCGCCAGATGAAATAAAGTCTCTGGCCGAGCATCGTCGCAGCGGAGGCCGCCAGAGCGCCAAGCGCGACCTGAAGCCCTGTCGCACCGCCGGTGAAATAAAGAATGCCGCCGGCCGCGCCGACGATCAGCAGGGGGCGAATGATATAGGGCGGAACATAGGCCAGGTTCACCCAGCCGAAGGCCCGCGCCGCGCCTTCCTGCCAATCCGTTACAGCAAAGGCCGGTACGCAGAGAAGCCCGATCGCCAGCGGCAGCACATAGTGGCTTTCAATGTGGTCGTTAAAGGCCCAAAGCAGCAGCAACCCTGCGCACGCGGTACTCGCGCTCACGACCAGCACCACACCGAATGAAGTGCGGAGAAATCCAGCAAGCCGCGCCCAGCGCTCCTTGGCCCTGTACTCGGGAATGAAGCGCAGGACCGACGTCCCGAAACCCATCGGCACGATGATGCCGAGCACGATCACCCAGACCCAGACATAGGAGTAGATGCCGTATTCGAAGGCTCCCATCCACCGGGCAAGCAGAACCTGGCTGAGCAACGCAATGGCAGCCCCCGCAACGCGGATGCCCATGACGAATGCGGCCCCGCGCACCACGCCGCCCAAATGCCCGTCCTGAAGCTTGGCAAGCAGCGGCGCTGCTGCCCGCTTCAGCGGCTGCGGCAGAGGGACGGAAATCATGGACATGTCTTTCAGGCTCTGGCGGAACGGAACGCGGCGATTCCGCCGACAGCAGCACGCAGCCGGGTGAATCCCTGCCAAAGTACCGGCGTCTGCTTGACGAAGCGTTTAATCTGGAGGAGCGCGATGCGCGGCCCTATGCCGGCCCAACCTGCGAGCGTATTGGGCTCGAAATAGTCGTAGAGCGGCACTTCCACTTCGCACCAGCAATCCTTGTAGGATTCGTCGCCGATGGTGAAGTCGAATACTTGGTGACCCGTGCCCGCCGCATGCTCCATCAATTCCATGAGATGGATCACGCCGGGGCCGAAGCGTGCGGCATCCGCATGCTCGTCATAGCTTGCCAAAACGTAAAAATAGCTGCCGCCCATGCTGAGGCCGCAGCTCGCAGCCGCGATCTCGCCGCCCACCGTGAGGTGGCTGAGATGGAGAAGCTCCGATGCCTCGTCCGAACCCGCAAGTTCACGATAGAAGTCGAGATGGCCGGGCTTCTCGAAAATGTTGGCCACGCCCATCCTCGCGAAGGCGACCGACTTCTGAGCCACCAGCGTCTCCAGCGTCGCAAGCCGCTCTTCCGCGGTCGACGGGACGACAAAATTCACTTCGCCGAGTTCTTCGACCTTGCGCCGCTTTTGGCGGTCGCGCTTCTTGCTTCCGGGCGAACGCTTCTCCGAATAGTAGGAGGCCCAATCGGCGTTGATCTTCGTGAGGTGGGCCGAAGAGGCATGCCGGCGCATCGAGCCCAGTGCCATGAACGGATTGGCCTGCCCGCCGATACGCTCCGGCATCCGGCTCAAGGTCACGATCTGGTGCGACGGCAACAGCTCCCGGATCGTTTCCCAGAGCGCCGGGAACTGGCTGGCGGTTACATGGCGGCACAGATCCTTGGCCAGCAGCGGGCCCTGATAGTCGCAAAGCCCCTCGCCCAGCCAGACAAGCGTGTTGATGATGACGCCCTGCGCAATGCCCAGCGGAAGAATGAAGAGCGCGCCGCCCTTGCTGTCCCATCCGACGACAATGGCCGGTTTGACACGCTGCGCCGTCCCGATATGGCGCTGCCATGCCGAAAGCCAGGTGAAACTCTGAAACGGGGTCGCATCGCCCTCTCGCTCCAGCGCCTGCCAGACCGCCTTCAGCGGCTCGATATCATCGTGCAAAGATAGGAGAATCTCGGGCTTTGCAGCACCGGAAATCGCGGAAATCCCAGTCTTTTTGCTCTCTACCTGCGCGAGCGGCGCATTTGGTCCGGTAAACGTCTCGAACGTCGTTGTCAGCGGCGTCATGGGGGCCTCGCCTTGCTGTAGTCTTGTGCCGACAAGGCGCGGGCGATCGGTTCCCGATTCTGGACGCGTCCTGTCATCTGAAGGCTGAATTGCAAGGCGCGTGCAAGTTGCCGGGCGTTAACTTTTGTCCGTCAGAATGGGTCCATGTTCGCGGAATCAGGCATCGTCCCGGCGCGGAAGCCTTCCCTCATGGGGCAAGCGCTCCTCGCCCTTCATCGCAGCGGCGCTTGCCGCCTTGCGCCGCGATCCGTCGCGGGCGACGGCGTGATCTTCATGCTGCACCGCGTCTGCCTCGATGACGGACGCGCCTTCGCGCCGAACCGCATCCTCGAAATCACTCCGGATTTCCTCGATGAGACCATCCGTCTCGTGAAGGAGCGCGGCTATCGCTGCCTGTCGCTCGATGAGGCGGTGAACCGCATCGAGGCCGGCGACCGGACGGAACGCTTTGCCGTCTTCACGCTCGACGACGGCTACCGGGACAACCTCACGGACGCTCTCCCCGTCTTCGCCAGGTACGATGTTCCCTTTACCCTCTATCTCACCTCCGGCCTGCCGGACGGAACGGCAGAAATCTGGTGGGTCGCGCTCGAACGCATCATTGAAAAAGCGGATGAGGTCGAAGCACGTCTCCCCGGGGGCGAAAAAACCTTCCCGGCCCGGACTGTCGAACAGAAATACGCCGCCTGGAAAGCCATATACTGGTCTCTCCGCGAATTGCCTGAAACGGACCTTCGCGCCGAAGTGCGCCGACTGGCCTCGATCCACGGCATAGACATCGCCGCGATCACGCGCGAACTCGCCTTGAGCTGGGATGAGGTGCGCAAGCTCGCAGCCCACCCCCTCGCCAGTGTGGAAGCCCATACAGCCGCCCATTTCGCGCAGGCCCGGCTCTCCGCCCATGACGCACGTATCGATATCGAAAGCGGTGTCGGCCGGATGGAAGCCGAGCTGGGCTACCGGCCGCGGCATTTCTCCTATCCCTATGGAGATCCGTCATCGGCCGGCGAACGCGATTTCGCACTGGCCGAGGCGCTCGGCTTCCGTTCCGCCACAACCACGCGCAAGGGCATGATCCACCCGGCCCATGCCAGGCGGCTATGGAGCCTTCCGCGCCTTTCCCTCAATGGTGACTTTCAGGATCGCCGGATGCTCGAAGCTCTGCTGAGCGGGCTGCCCTTCGCCCTCGCCCGGCCTATCCGCTCGCTTGGCATCGACTGAAGCCTATTGCTTCATCTGCTGCTTTCTGCGCCGCCGCCGTCCCCACCAGACTTCTATCCGCCGCCTTGTCCTGCGGACTGGGTGCAGATCGACCGAAAGCACGAGCACACCGAGCGGAAGCATCCAGAAGCCCAGAACCGGGAGGAATCCGAAAACACCTCCAACCACCAGTACAAGCCCGACCGTGATTCGAAGCAGCGGCGGGCCGGGTACGTGTATCTTTCTGCTGCCGAATCGTACCGCCGCCATATATGTCCACTCGTCCGACGCGCCCCAGAACCGCCCTGTAGGCCCCGCGCAGATAGTGCGGAAAGGTGGCGACAGCAAGACATTTAGGCTGGCAAGGGCCCGATCTCTTTGCTATACGCAGCCCTCATCGGTGCGCGCCATACGGGCGCCTGCCGATCTGCTCCCCGGTAGCTCAGTGGTAGAGCAACCGGCTGTTAACCGGTTGGTCGCTGGTTCGAATCCGGCCCGGGGAGCCATTTTCTCCTTATTTCGGCATTTTCTTCAGTCGCATCCGCGCAAAGCGGCTGCCTGCGGCCCATTTTGCGTGCCGCCACCCTGAACCGCCCTTCCCCCTGCCACGTACCGGAAAGACTGGGCTCGGAACATTTCCTGCCTATACTTGTTTCTGAGACCACGAAAGGGAGGAGGCCGGAGGCGATGAACCACCAGCTAGCCGCAACCAATCGCGACTTGGGGGGTGTTGTCACTGTAACCCCGGAAAATGTCTCCAAGATCGGCGGCATTCCCCGCCTGGCGAAGCTCGTCTTCAGGACCCTGGCGCGCGTCCGTCACGGCTCCATGACCGTGACCCTGCCCGACGGCCGCCGCCTGCTCTTTCGCGGTACGGAACCGGGCGAAGATGCCGAAATCATCATCCGCGACTATGGTCTCACCCGGCGCTTCTTTGCCGGCGGCGATCTCGGCGCGGCCGAGGCCTTTCTCGACGGCATGTGGGACAGCCCCAACGTCACCGCCTTCCTGCAATTCTTTATCCGCAACAAGGATGCGTTACAGGACAAGCTGACCGGCATGCCCGCCGTCCGCTTCCTGTCACGGCTCGGCCACCTGATGCGCCGCAATTCGAAGAGCGGTTCGAAGCGCAACATCGAATACCACTACGACCTCGGCAACCGCTTCTATGACCGCTGGCTCGATCCGACGATGACCTATTCGTCCGCATTGTTCGAGCACCCGGATCAGGAACTCTCCGAAGCCCAGACCAACAAATACCGGACGCTCGCCCGCAACATGGACCTACGGCCCGAGCATCACCTGCTCGAAATCGGCAGCGGCTGGGGCGGTTTCGCCGAGTTCGCGGCAAGCGAGATCGGCTGCCGCGTCACCGGCATCACGATCAGCAAGGAGCAACTGGCTTTCGCCCGCGAGCGCATGGAGAAGAAGCAGCTCTCGCACAAGGTCGATATCCGATATCAGGACTATCGCGACGTCGAGGATAAGTTCGACCGCATCGCCTCCATCGAAATGTTCGAGGCAGTCGGTGAACAATACTGGCCCGCTTATTTCGGCAAGGTCCGCGATTGCCTGAAGCCCGGCGGCAAGGCGGGTCTGCAGATCATCACCATTGCCGAGAGCTCTTTCGATTCCTACCGCAAGCGCGCCGATTTCATCCAGCGCTATATCTTCCCCGGCGGTATGTTGCCCTCGCCCTCGGCGCTGCGTCAACAGGTGTCGCAGGCCGGCCTCTCATGGGCGGGCAATCTCGAATTCGGCCTCGACTACGCCGAAACGCTGAAACAGTGGCGCGACCGCTTCCGCGTGGCGTGGCCTGAAATCCGCCATCAAGGATTCGACGAACGCTTCCGCCGCATGTGGGAATATTATCTGTCCTATTGCGAGGCCGGTTTCCGCGCCGGAAATATAGACGTCACTCAGGTAACGCTGGCACGCGCCTGACCAGCATCTTCGCAAATCACGGAAAGAAACGCCCTTCCGTAACGCGCGATCTTGGCGCCGCCGATCCCGGGAATCTCGGCAAGCGCCGCTTCGCTCGCAGGACGGCGCCGTGTCATCTCGCGAAGCGTCGTATCGTGGAAGATCACATAGGGCGGCACGCCCTGCTCCTTCGCGAGCCGCAGGCGTTGGGCGCGCAGCGCCTGGAACAGCGCTTCATCTTCTGGCGAAGCCCAGGCTTCCGCCTCAGTAGCCGTCCCACGCCGCCTGCTGGAACGCACGGAATCGCGCCGCAGCTCAACCGTCTGTTCGCCGCGCAGCACCGGCCGCGCCTCCTCTTCAAGCGTCAGCGCGCTGTAGCCCGAATGATCGACGGCAATGATGCCGCGCGCCGCAAGCTGCCGGAAAACCGACTGCCAGCCCTTCCGGTCGAGTTCGCGGCCAATCCCGAATGTCGACAATTCATGGTGCCGCCCGCGCTCCACCTTCTCAGTCATGTTGCCGAGCAACACGTCGATGATGTGCCCCGCGCCATAGCGTTGCCCGGTCCGATAGATCGCAGACAGCGCCTTCCGCGCTGCCTCAGTCCCGTCCCAGAGTTCCGCCGGCTCGAGGCAGGTGTCGCAATTGCCGCATTCGCCGCCATGCACTTCGCCGAAATGCGCAAGAAGCGCCTGCCGCCGGCAAGCCACCGTCTCGCAAATGCCGAGCAAAGCATCGAGCTTCATCCGCTCGACGCGCTTCACATCGTCGGGGGACGCACCTTCGTCGATCATCCGGCGGCGAAGCGCGGCATCGCCCATGCCGTGGATCATCCAGGCCGCAGCCTGCAGTCCGTCACGCCCCGCCCGCCCCGTCTCCTGATAATAGGCCTCGACGCTCGACGGCAGATCGAGATGCGCCACGAAGCGCACATCCGGCTTGTCGATCCCCATGCCGAAGGCAATGGTTGCAACAAGCAGGACTCCGTCTTCCTTGATGAACGCATCCTGGTTCGCGTCGCGCACCTCACGGTCGAGTCCGGCATGATAGGGCAGCGCCGCGAAGCCTTCCTCGGCCAGCCAGTCCGCCGTCTCTTCCACCTTCTTCCGGCTCAGGCAATAGACGATGCCGCTCTCGCCCTTCCGCTTTTGCAGGAAATCACGCAACTGCCGCCGCGCATTTTCCTTCCGCGCAATCGTGTAGGAAATGTTCGGCCTGTCGAAGCTCGCAGAGAACACCCTCGCATCGTCAAGCTGCAGCCTGTGAATGAGATCGTCGCGCGTCTGCGGATCGGCGGTCGCCGTCAGCGCGAGGCGCGGCACGCCCGGGAACCGCTCCTTCAGCGCGGCAAGCTGCAGATATTCCGGCCGGAAATCATGGCCCCACTGGCTGACGCAATGCGCCTCGTCGATGGCGAAAAGTGCGACCGGCTGCCGCGACAGGAAATCGGTGAAACCGCCGCTCGCCAGCCGCTCCGGCGTCACATAGAGGAGATCGAGTTCGCCTGCCGCCAGTTCCTCGCGCACCCGGCGCGTTTCCTCCGGCGTCAGCGCCGAATGGAGCGCTGCCGCCTTCACGCCCGACTGTCGGAGCGCCTCCACCTGGTCGCGCATCAGCGCGATGAGCGGCGACACGACGACGCCGACGCCGGCGCGGCAGATCGCCGGTATCTGATAGCAAAGTGACTTCCCCGCCCCCGTCGGCAGCAGCACGACGGCATCGCCGCCCCGAACAACGTGCCGCACGATCTCCGCCTGCTGACCGCGGAACGAGGGAAGGCCGAACACTTCCTTCAGAACCACATCGGCTTCGGGCATCGTTTCACTTTCCGGGCTTCGCGCGGGAGCGACTCACTGGCGCGCCTGCTAAAACTACCATCCAGAGCAGCGCGGAAAACCCTAAACGCTCGTCCCGCCTGCTGCCTCGCTGTACCGCCCCACCGCCTGCCGGAGCCCTCATGGAACCCCGCCTCGTCCCGACACCGCGTAGCCTCGCCGATATCGAGATCAGGACGCGCGAGATCATCGGCCGAGGTTGGGGCCGTATCGAGCGCTTCGTCTTTCGTCACAAGCGCTTCGATGGCGGCTGGTCGGATGAGGTCACACGCGATGTCTACACCATCGCCGAAGTAGTGAACGTGCTCCCCTGGGACCCGAAGCTTGGCGCCGTCGTGCTGATCGAGCAGTTCCGCACCTGCGGTCTCGTCTGGGGCGAGGCGACCTGGCTTTTCGAGGCGGTGGCCGGCATCCACGAGGAAGGCGAAGCACCGGAGGATGTCGCTCGCCGCGAGGCGGAGGAAGAAGCCGGCTGCCGGATCGAGCGCCTCCACCCTGTTTCCACCGTCTGGTCTTCGCCCGGCGGCTATGGCGAGCGGGCCTCTCTTTTCATCGGCGAGGCGGACCTTTCCGCTGTCGGCGGGATTCACGGCCTCGCCCACGAGCATGAGGATATTCGCGCCGCGGTCGTACCGCTCAATGAAGCCTATGCCGCCACAAAAGACGGCCGCATCACAGATGCGAAGACAATCCTGCTCGTTCAATGGCTTATGCTGAACCGCGCAGAAATCGCCTGAAGCGGAAAATCGCGCTCGCGCCTTGAACCGGCACGCCCCCCTCCGTATGTTCCATCTCGCCAGACCGGCCGGTCTGGCTCCGCCTCACAAGACAGAAGCGACGCCCATGGATATCAAGAACGGCCTCGTCGACTCGATCGGCAACACCCCCATGATTCGCCTGAAGCGCGCTTCCGAGGAAACGGGCTGCGAGATTCTGGGCAAGGCGGAATTTCTGAACCCCGGCCAATCGGTGAAGGACCGCGCCGCGCTCTACATCATCAATGACGCGGTGAAGCGCGGCACGCTGAAGCCCGGCGGCGTCATCGTCGAAGGCACGGCGGGCAATACAGGCATCGGCCTCGCCCTTGTCGGCAATGCGCTTGGCTTCCGCTCCGTGATCGTCATCCCGGAAACCCAGTCGCAGGAAAAGAAGGACATGCTCCGCCTCTGCGGCGCGGAACTGATCGAAGTGCCGGCGGTCCCCTACAAGGACCCGAACAACTACGTGAAATATTCCGGCCGCCTCGCCGATGAACTCGCGGCCAAGGAGCCGAACGGCGCCATCTGGGCAAACCAGTTCGACAATGTCGCGAACCGCCAGGCCCATATCGAAACCACGGGCCCCGAAATCTGGAAACAGACGGACGGCAAGGTGGACGGCTTCATCTGCGCCGTCGGCACGGGCGGCACGCTCGCTGGCACCGGCATGGCGCTGAAGGAGCGTAACAAGGACATCCAGATCGGCCTCGCCGACCCGATGGGCGCCGCGCTCTACCATTATTACAAACATGGCGAGCTGAAGGCCGAAGGTACCTCGATCACCGAAGGCATCGGGCAGGGCCGCATCACCGCGAACCTCGAAGGCGCGCCGATCGATCAGGCCTATCAGATTCCGGACGAGGAGGCGCTCCCCATCGTCTTCGACCTGTTGAAGCATGAAGGCCTCTGCCTCGGCGGCTCCAGCGGCATCAACATTGCGGGCGCCATCCGCCTTGCAAAGGAAATGGGGCCCGGTCACACCATCGTCACCGTGCTCTGCGACTACGGCACGCGCTACCAGAGCAAGATGTTCAATCCCGCGTTCCTGCGCGAAAAGAACCTGCCGGCCCCCGACTGGCTCTGATTGACCGCGAGGATTTCGAAAGATGCCGCAGCCCGCTTCTCCGCTTGTGACGACCGAATGGCTGGCCGCGCATCTCGATGCGCCGGATATCCGCATCGTCGATGCGTCCTGGTACCTGCCGCAGATGCAGCGGAACGCGAAAGCGGAATATGCGGCGGCGCATATTCCAGGTGCCGTCTTCTTCGACATTGACGAGATTTGCGATCTCGAAAGCCCATACCCCCATATGCTGCCGAGTCCGGAGAAATTCTCCTCCCGCGTTCGTGCCATGGGCCTTGGCGATGGCAACCGCATCATCGTCTATGACGGCGCCGGGCTCTTCAGCGCCGCCCGCGTCTGGTGGATGTTCCGGGTCATGGGCCATGAGGATGTCGTGGTTCTCGATGGCGGCTTGAAGAAGTGGAAGGCGGAAACCCGCCCCATGGACGACCGCACGCCACGCCATTCCGCGCGGCACTTCACCGCCCGCCGCAATACCGGTCTTATTCGCGACCGCGAGGCCATGCTCCACAACATCGACACCTGCACAGAACAGGTGCTCGACGCGCGCAGTGCCGGGCGCTTCAAGGGCACGGAGCCTGAGCCCCGTGCGGGTCTGCGCGGGGGCCACATCCCTGGAAGTTTCAATCTGCCGGCCGGCGAACTCATCGCCGCCGACGGCACGATGAAGAAACCGGAAGAACTGAAAGCCTTATTCGAAAAGGCAGGCATCGACGTCGCCGGCCCCGTCGTCACGACCTGCGGCTCCGGCGTCACCGCCTCGATCCTCGCCCTCGGCCTTGCCGTTCTCGGCAAGCCGCAGGTGCCGGTCTATGATGGCTCATGGGCCGAATGGGGCGCCTTGACGGAGCTTCCCGTAGAGGCCTGAAATACGCGAATATCGGCATGGGCAAGAAACACAGGACAGTCGTCACCCATCTCGAAATGCTGGCCGAGCCGCGCCTGCCGCCCTGCCCGCGCCCGATAGGCAAATATGCGCTGATGCGCGCCGAAAACCCGCCGGTCCATTTCTACCGCTATCTCTATGACGCGGTTGGCCGCGACTATGTCTGGGTGAACCGCAAACGCCTTTCCGATCAGGCACTCGCCGATATCATCCAGCACCCGGAAGTCGCCATCTATGTTCTCTATTGCGGCGGCGTCCCTGCCGGCTATTTCGAGCTCGACTTCCGCTCCATGCCACGCGCCGAGATTTCATTTCTGGGCTTGATGCCGGAACATATCGGCTCAGGCCTCGGCAGCTTCATGTTGCGCGAAGCGATCCTGACGGCCTGGGGCCACGGCCCCGAACGTCTCATCATCCAGACCTGCACGCTGGACCACCCCCGCGCACTCCCCCTTTACCAGCGCATGGGCTTCACACCCTATGCCCAGGAAGAAGCGGTCCTGGAAGAGGTGGACTGAGACTAGCCCCGCTAGTGCGCCAGAACCTGCGCGAGAAACTCCTTCGTCCGCGCATTTTTCGGCGCGCTGAAGAATTCCCGCGGCGGCGCCTCTTCGATGATCTCGCCGGCATCCATGAAAACGACGCGGTTTGCCACTTCCCGCGCGAAGCCCATTTCATGGGTCACGCAGAGCATGGTCATGCCCTCCTGTGCGAGCTCCACCATCACGTCCAGCACTTCCTTGATCATTTCCGGATCGAGCGCCGAGGTCGGCTCGTCGAACAACATGACCTTCGGATTCATGCAGAGGGCGCGGGCAATCGCGACGCGCTGCTGCTGTCCGCCTGAAAGCTGGCCGGGATACTTCGAGGCCTGTTCGGGGATGCGCACACGCTCAAGAAACTTCATCGCAAGATCGCGCGCGTCCTTCTCCGGCATCTTGCGCACCCAGAGCGGCGCCAGCGTGCAGTTTTCCAGCACCGTCATGTGCGGAAACAGGTTGAACTGCTGGAACACCATGCCGACCTCGCGCCGCACCTCGTCGATGCGTTTGAGATCTTCGGTGAGTTCGATCCCGTCAATGACGATGCTTCCTTCGTCATGCGGCTCCAGGTGATTGATGCAGCGGATCAGCGTGGACTTGCCGGATCCGGAGGGCCCCGCGATCACGATGCGCTCGCCTTCCTGCACGGTAAGGTCGATATCCTTGAGCACGTGGAAATCGCCGAACCACTTGTTCACGCCCCGCATTTCGATCATCGCCTTGTCGGAAACCTTGAGGCGTTTCCCGTTTCCGTCTGACATGGTTATCTCCTAGCGCTCGCGTGTCGTGTCGAGCCGGCGTTCCATGAAGGTCGAATATCGCGACATGCCGAAGCAGAAGGCCCAGAAGACCAGCGCCGCGAAGATATAGCCCGTCAGCGCACCTTGCGGCAGCGTCCAGTTCGGATCACTGAGCTGGGCGCGCACCTGGCCGAGCAGATCGAAAATGCCGACGATCAGCACCAGCGTCGTATCCTTGAAGAGCCCAATGAAGGTGTTGACGATGCCTGGTATCACGTGGCGCAGCGCCTGCGGCAGCACCACCTGACCCATTGCCTGCCAATAGGTAAGCCCAAGCGCCCGCGCCGCCTCGTATTGCCCCGCCGGAATTGCCTGCAACCCGCCGCGGATCACTTCAGCCATATAGGCTGACGAGAACAGCGCCACGCCCACCAGAACGCGCAGCAGATTGTCCGGGTTAAAGCCCTCCGGCAGGAACAGAGGCAGCATCACACTTGCCATGAAGAGCACGGTGATGAGTGGGACGCCGCGCCAGAACTCGATGAAGATGATGCAGAGCATCCGTATCGCCGGCATGTTCGACCGCCGCCCGAGCGCGAGCAATACGCCGAGCGGCAGCGAGGCGACAATACCCGTCACCGCGACGACCAGCGTGACGAGCAAGCCGCCCCATTCGCTGGTCGGCACGGGGCGGAGCCCCGGCCGGTCGCCCGCAAGCAACACGATCGCGACCAGCGGATAGACGATCAGCAGGAAAACCAGATTGAGCCGGCGCGCAGGCAAGCCCGGAATGAGCATCGGGATAATGACGGCCGCGCCCAGCGCGAAGGTGAGATTCACGCGCCAGATTTCTTCCGGCGGGTAGCGGCCATAGATGAACTGATCGATATTCGCCCAGATGAAGGGCCAGCACATACCCGCGCCGGGCTCGAGACAGGCTTCGCGCGTCGTCCCTGTCCACACCGCGCTGAAGATCGTGAAGTCGAGCACCGGCGGGATCGTCAGCCAGAGAAGATAGGCGGACACGAGCGTGAGGACCGTATTGCCCACACTGGAAAAGAGATTGCGCTGCGCCCAGACAAGCGGCGTCAGGCGCTTGTTGCGCGGCGCCGGGCGCCCCGTGATGTCTTCCATGCCCATGCGCTCACCGCTCCTTCAGCGCAATGCGCGAGTTGTACCAGTTCATCAGTAGCGAAGTGATGAGGCTGAGCGTGAGATAGACCGCCATTGTGAGCGCGATCACCTCGATCGCCTGCCCTGTCTGGTTCAGCACCGTGCCCGCGAATACGGCGACGAGATCGGGATAGGCGATGGCGACCGCAAGCGAGGAATTTTTCGTGAGGTTCAGGATCTGGCTCGTCAGCGGCGGGATGATGAGCCTGAGTGCCTGAGGAATGACGACGAGTCGGAGTGTCGTGCTGTCCTTCAGGCCAAGCGCCGCCGCCGCTTCGCGCTGCCCCTTGCTCACGGAAAGAATGCCCGCACGCACGATTTCGGCGATGAAGCCAGCGGTGTAAAGCGTGAGGCCGAGCACCAGCGCCACGAATTCGGGCAGCAGCCGCATGCCGCCGGCAAAGTCAAACCCCGCCTGTTCGGCGAACGAAAGCTCGAACGGGGCTCCCGCCACGAGCCAGGCAAGTCCGGGCAGAAAAATGAGCATTGCTGCAGATGCCCGCCATGCCGGAAATAATTGTCCCGTCTCGACCTGCCGCTTGCGCGACCAGCGGATGAGGAAAACGCTGCCGGCCAGCGCCATGGCGATCGCTATAAAGAACGCGGTGGATGCAGGGCCAAAGACGGGCTCGGGCAGGATGAGCCCTCTATTGTTGAGGAACATGCCCGGCAGCGGGCTGAGGCTCTCCGCCGGGCCCGGCAACGGCCGAAGCACCGCGAAGTACCAGAAGAAGAGATGCAGCAGCAGCGGAATATTCCGCATGATCTCGACATAGCCCGCGGCAATTTTCGCGACCAGCCAGTTCCGCGACAGCCGCATCACGCCGATCAGGAAGCCGAGCATCACCGACAGCACGATGCCGATGACCGCCACCACCAGCGTATTCAGCAGCCCGACGAGAAAGGCCCGTCCATAGCTCGATTGCTCGGTATAGGGGATCAGCGTCTGGATGATGCCGAAGCCGGCCGTCGTATCGAGAAAGCCGAAGCCTGAAGAAATGTTGAGCCTGGAAAGATTTTCCTGCGCGGTCGCCGTGAAGAACCAGACCAGCGCTATCACGGTGCCGAGCACCGCCGCCTGATAGACAAAGGAGCGTACACGCGGATTGTTCCAGCCGAAGGGTACCTTGCCACCCGCGCCACCACGCCTGTTCCGCCCCGCCCCCATGCTCATGGTTCAACGGACCGGCGCTGCATATTGCAGGCCGCCTTCCGTCCACAATGCATTCTGCCCCCGCGCAATGCCGAGCGGCGTATTCTTGCCGACATTGCGCTCGAACATCTCGCCGTAATTGCCGACCGCGCGAACGGCGTTCGCGGCCCAATCATTGCCGAGCCCGAGAGTTGAACCATAGGCTCCCTCTTGACCGAGCAGCCGCTTCACGCGTGGGTTGTCGCTTGCGAGCATCTCGTCGAGGTTCCCGGATGTGATACCGAGTTCCTCCGCCTCGAGCAGCGCATTGAGCGTCCAGCGCGCGATATTTTCCCATTGCGGATCGCCCTGCCGCACGGCAGGCCCGAGTGGCTCTTTCGATATGATCTCGGAGAGGATCGCGTTGGCATCGGGATCGGCGAGCTTCAGCCGCATCGCATAAAGCCCCGAGGCGTCAGTCGTATAGGCATCGCATCGTCCGCGATCATAGGCGACGATGGCCTCATCGTTCTTTTCGAATGAGAGAACGCGATAGGAAAGCCCGCGGCTGCGGAAATAGTCGGCAAGGTTGAGTTCCGTCGTCGTGCCGGTTTCGGTACAGATCGTCGCCCCCGCAAGGTCCGCCGTCGTCTTGATCCCGGCCGCCTTGCGCACCATGAAGGACTGCCCGTCGTAATAGGTCACGCCAACAAAATTGAAGCCGAGCTGCGTATCGCGCGACATGGTCCATGTCGTGTTGCGCGAGAGAATGTCGATCTCGCCCGATTGCAGCGCCGTGAAGCGATCTTTCGCCGAAAGCGGCCGGAAGCGCACCTGGTTCGGATTGCCGAAGATCGCGCCCGATAGCGCCCGGCAGAAATCGGCATCGATACCGGACCATCGTCCCCGCTCGTCCGGGCTCGAAAAGCCGGGCAAGCCCTGGCTCACCCCGCATTGGATAAAGCCGCGCTGCCGCACCCGCCGCATTGTATCGCCCGCGACAGCGCGCTCGCCGTCTTCAATCGCAGCCGTGGAGGCCGCCGGCCGCTCCGCTCGCGCCAGCGGGTCGTAGGGCAGAAAGAAATATAGGCCGCCGACACCGATCAGGATGCCAAGGACAAGCGCGACCACTGGATTCTTCATGCGGCTCCCTTTGAAGGTCGGGACGGCAGGACGCCGTTTCGATTCCCCCGAGACTACCCGCCAGCGCGGGCAAGGCAAACCCTTGACCGGCCTCGGGTATTTCCGGCCCTATTTTACTTCTCCCGCCCTTTTACCGTTAAATGCGCCCTATCGGGTTGAATTGAAGAACAGACGACAAAGGACCGGGACGAATGAAGCAGAAGCAGGACACGCTGGTCGTCACGGCGGGCCGCGACCCGGAGGCCAATTTCGGCATCGTCAACCCGCCCGTCTATCATGCCTCGACCGTGCTCTACCCGACGCTTGAAGCCGTCAAGACGCGCGCCCAGCCCGTCACCTATGGCCGCCGCGGCACGCCCACCACATTCGCGCTGCAAGATGCCATTGCCGAACTTGAGGGCGGATATCGAACGGTTCTCACCTCCTCGGGTCTCTCGGCGGTCACGACGGCGCTGCTCGCCCATCTCAAGGCCGGCGATCACCTTCTGATGACCGACAGCGCTTATGAGCCGACGCGCGCATTCTGCAACAATGTGCTCACCCGCTACGGCGTCGAGGTCGAATACTACGATCCACGCATTGGTGCGGATATCGTGCGGCTGTTGCGGAAGAATACAGCAGTCGTCTTCACCGAGTCGCCCGGCTCCGTCACTTTCGAGGTGCAGGATATCCCGGCCCTGGCGGATGCAACGCACAAGGTGGGCGCGACGCTCATCCTCGACAACACATGGGCCTCGCCGCTCTACTTCAAGCCCTTCGAGCATGGCGTCGATGTGTCGATCCAGGCGGTCACGAAATATCTCTGCGGGCATTCCGATGTGATGATGGGATCAATCACCGCAACGGAAGAAACCTGGAAGAAGACGCTGGAGACTCACGGCAATATCGGTCAATGCGCGGCTCCCGATGATGTCTATCTCGTGCTGCGCGGCATTCGCACCCTCTCCGTCCGCCTCGAACGCCATATGAAGACGGGTCTCGAACTCGCGGATTGGCTGAGCAAGCGCCCGGAGGTCACCCGCGTCATTCACCCCGCCCGCGAAGACCACCCGGATCATGCAATCTGGAAGCGCGATTTCACCGGCGCGAGCGGCCTCTTTTCCATCGAACTGCGCCCTTGTTCGGAAACGGCGCTCGCCGCCATGCTCGACGGACTCGAATATTTCGGCATGGGTTACTCATGGGGCGGGTTTGAGAGCCTCATCATCCCGCAATATCCGAAAAAGATGCGCACGGCGACGGAGTGGAATGCGGAAGGACAAATTCTCCGCATCCATGCGGGCCTTGAAGATATTGAGGACCTGAAGGCCGACCTGGAAGCCGGTTTCGAGCGCCTGCGCGCCGCCGCCTGAACAATCCGAACGGAGAAACGATGACGCGCGAAGTGAAGAGTGAGATCGCCGGCAAGGTCTGGAAGATCGAGGCACGGCCGGGTGACCGGATTGATGAAGACGATCCGATCCTCATTCTGGAATCCATGAAGATGGAAATTCCCGTCGCCGCGCCGTTCGATTGCGTGCTGGTCGAGTTGCTGGTCGCCGAGGAAGATGCCGTTGCCGAAGGCCAGCCGGTTGCCGTCGTCGACCGCGCCTAGGCCTCCCCGAATATCCGCTTCAGATGCCCGTTGAGAAACTTGCCCGAAGGGTCGAGCCGCCGCCGCAGCGCGCAGAACTCCTCCCACTTCGGATATAGCGTGGCGAAATCGCTCGCTCCCAGCGTATGCAGCTTACCCCAGTGCGGGCGGCCCTCATAACGGCGGAAAATCGCCTCCACGCCCGCGAACAACTCTGCATAGGGCTGCTTGTGATACTGGTGCACGGAAATCGTCACGCTGTCGCGCTGATAGAACGGGCTGAGCCAAGCGTCATCGCCCGCCACATAGCGGAATTCGAGCGGGAACAGGAAGTTCACGCCGCATTTGCGCATATGCTCGCCTACTTCGCGGATGCAATCCGGGCCCTTCTCCGCAGGCACCGCATATTCCATCTCATTGAAGCGCACATTGCGGTCGCTCGGAAAGGCATCATGCGACCAGCGCACCTTCCTCTGAAACTCCCCGCCGCCTTCTTTTGCGCTCGATGCATAGCGCGATCCACTGGATGAGGTGAGAAACCGCTGCAGTGGCCCCCGCAGAAATGGCAGGAAGCGGGAGAGGTCGCAGGCACGCATCATGATCTTGTCGGACCGCGCTATCTCGCCATCCGGCATCCGCCGGCGCGGCTTCGGTTCGGCATCCGTTTCGCGCAGGAATTTGACGAGCGCCTCCTTCGCGAAGGGAAACCAGAAAAACTCGAAGTGCCGGCTGCTGTCGCGCAGCTCTTCCGCCCGCCGCAGCGCTTCTTCGATGGGCATGCGGCCGCCGTCCTCTTCCAACGCATAGATCGGCCGGCACTTCATAGTGATTTCCGTCATCACGCCGAGACTGCCGAAGCTCACACGACCGGCATTGAAAACATCGGCATTTTCATTCGCGTTACAGGTAAGAATGTCGCCATTGGCCGTCACCAGGCGGAATCCCGTCACCGCTGAGGAAAGCGACCCGAGCGTGCCGCCCGTGCCGTGCGTCCCCGTGCCCACGGCACCGGCCAATGCCTGCCGATCGATGTCGCCCTGATTGGCAAGCGCAAGCCCGCGCTCGAAAAGTTCCGGCCCGAGATCGCGGATCGTCGTTCCCGCCTTGATCTTGGCCGTCTGCGCGGCGTCGTCATGGTCGATTACGCCGGCAAGGCCCCACAGCGTCATCAGCGTGCCGCTGCTCTCCACCAGCGGTGTGAAGGAATGTCCCCGCCCGGCAACGCGGATCGGCGCAGGCGCGGTCCTGACGACCTCCACCACTTCTTCCTCACTCGACGGCGCGGCCAGATTTTGCGGCCAGGCCTTCACCCAGCCAGACCAGTTCGACCAGACATCCGTCATATGCGCCTCCTTGTTCACGTTGCGGCATGATAGCGAAGGCCGATTTGCGATGCTCGGAAAAATAAAAACCCCGGCGCTTCGGCCGGGGTTTTTCCGTATCAGCACACTGACAGCTTCATTCTCCTTTGTCGCGCGCCTCCAGAAGCGTCTTGACCTCTTCCGCGCTTTCTTCACGCGTCTGCGCTTTGAAGTTGCGCACCATCATGGACGCCCGCTTGATATCGGCAGGCTTCATGGTTTCCGACAGCCGCTCGAGAGCCGGCGTCGCAAGGCGTGGAAAGCCTCCCTCGATCGCAAGCTGGTAGTACATATAGGCGCGAGGAAGGTCTTGCTCCACGCCGGCGCCATCCTCATACATGGTGCCCACATTGTATTGCGCGCTCGGATGCCCCTGCTTCGCCGATGCATCGTACCAGATCGCGGCCAGCTCGACGTCCTGCGGCACACCGATCCCGCGATCGTAGAGCGAAGCGAGATCGAGCTGCGCGCGCATGTCACCGCCCTCGGCGCCAAACGTCAGAAATTCGACGACGGCGGGAATGTCCCGCTCGACCACCTTCGCGTCGAAATATTCCTCCGCGAGGCGGAAGGCCGCGCCCGGGTCCTTGTTGACCTCGACCGCCCGCTTCCATTCGGCGATGGCCTCCGGATAGAAGCCGCGCTGATAAAGATCTTCGCCGGAGGCTTCGTTCGGCGCCCCTTCGATGGAGGGATCGGGCTTGGTGGGATCGGCCATCTCCGTCGCGGAGAACGCCGGTGCCGCCGCATAAATCGCAGCGCCGGCAATCAGCGTCGCCAGCAGAACAGCGCGGACAGGGCCGCTCCAGCGCTCGGCGGCTTGGGTCTCGTATCGCATCTTTCCTCCTCCAGAGGCCCGCGGTTGCCCCGCATGGCACCTTTTTCTCCAACTCCATGTTCCCCCTGAGCCGGGCTACCCTCAAGTTAAAGCTTGGAAAGGAGCCGCGCCATACCGAGCCCGCCCCGGCGGAACCATTTGACCGCCCTTGCGTTGCGATTCGACCCCAGCACGAGGATCGTCCCATGGCACCCCGGAAAAACGCGGCGAAACGCACGGCACGCAAGAGTGAGCCAACTAAAAAGGCATCACCCTCCCGCAGCCGGAAAAAGACATCCCCCGCCGCGGCGATCAAAGCCGCGCGCGCCGCCTGGAGCGGAAACCTGCGTCTTGCCCTGGTGTCGCTGCCGGTGAAGGTCTTCCCCGCCACCAAGACCGGCGCACGCATCCAGTTCCATCAGGTCCATGAACCATCCGGCAAGCGCATTCGGTATCAGAAGATCGTTCCAGGCATCGGCCCGGTGGATACCGATGAAATCGTGAAGGGCTTCGAGCTTGAGAAGGGCCGCTACGTGCTTTTGCAGCCAGAGGAGATTGACGATCTCAAGCTAGAAACGAAGCGGACACTCGACCTCGTCCAGTTTGTGCATCACTCCGAAATCGACCCGCTCTGGTTCGACAGGCCTTATTATGTGGTGCCGGACGACGACCTCGCGGAAGAAGGCTACCGGGTGATCCGGGATGCTCTGCGCAATGCGGGCAAGATCGGCATCGGCCAGTTCGTCATGCGCGGGCGCGAACATATCGCCACGCTCAAACCCTGCGGCGACGGCCTGCTCCTCGAAACCCTGCGCTTTGCCGACGAGATACGAAGCGCCGCTCCCTTCTTCTCGCGCATGGACGAAGAGGAGCCGGACAAGGAGCTTCTCTCCCTCGCCGACGAATTGATCGAGCGCAAAAGCGCTCCCTTCCGTCCGGATGACTTCCGCGACAGCTATACCGAAGCGCTCCGCGATCTGATCGACGCCAAGGCAAAGAACAAGAAGCCGGTAGAAGTCGACGAAGAGGAGCCGGGTGGCGGAGCCCAGGTGATCGACCTCGTAGAGGCGCTCAAGAAATCCGTGAAGCAGGGGACGGACAAATCCTCGCCCCGCGGCAAGCGCAGCACGCAGAAGCGCAAGACAGGCTGATGCTATGGCCCGCAGGAAGCAGGCATCGGGTCTCGAGACCTATCGGTCGATGCGAAAATTCGACCAGACCCCCGAACCGCGGGGCAGCAAGTCACGCCGCAAGGGACATATCTATGCGATCCAGATGCACAGCGCTCGCCGGCTGCACTATGACCTGCGGCTTGAACTCGATGGCGTTCTGAAAAGCTGGGCGATCACGCGCGGGCCGAGCCTCGACCCATCGCAAAAGCGCCTGGCGGTCCGGACCGAAGACCATCCAGTCGACTATGCCTGCTTCGAAGGCAACATTCCCAAAGGGCATTATGGCGCGGGCACGGTGCTTCTCTGGGACCGCGGCAGCTGGACGCCGATTGGCGATCCCCATAAGAGCCTCGAAAAAGGAAAACTCGAATTCCGGATCGAAGGCGAGCGTCTGAAAGGAAAATGGGCGCTCATCCGCTTTCGCGGTCAAAAAAACGAAAAGCGCGAAAACTGGCTTCTCATCAAGGAGCGCGACGAAGAAGCGACAGATGAAAGCGACCCGGTCGAAGATTTCCGCACCAGCGTCCTCACAAAACGCAAGACCGACGAAATCGCCAACGACCGGGATCGCATCTGGAACGGAAGCGAAGAAAAGAAAAACGAAAAGCCCGCGCGCGCAAAAAGGAAGTCGCCGGGCAAGTTACCGCGCTTCTCGCCGCCCGCCCTTGCAACGCTGGTGGATGACGTGCCGGAAGGCAACGATTGGCTCTTCGAAATGAAATTCGACGGTTACCGTGCCCTCGCGGCGGTAAAGGGCGATGATACCCGCATCTATACGAGAAGCGGTCTCGACTGGACCCACCGTTACGGACCGCTGGCCGGCGCATTCGCCAAACTCGATCTCGATAGTGCCTTGATCGATGGCGAGATCGTTTCGGTGGACAAGCAGGGCCGGTCGGACTTTTCGGCTCTGCAGCAGGCGTTGAAGGGCAAGGGCGGTGCCCTCTCCTTCTTCGCCTTCGATCTGCTGGAAGCGGACGGAAAGGATTTCCGCCGCAAGCCGCTGGTCGAACGCAAGAAGAAATTGCAGTCATTGCTTGGCGAAGCGGGACGCAAAGGACCCGTTTTCTTCACAGACCACATCGCCGGCGATGGAGCGGAGATGTTCGACACGCTCTGCAAGCGCGGCTTCGAAGGTGTTATCGCCAAGCGCGCCGATGCGCCTTATCCGAAAGGGC
Source organism: Parvibaculum sp. (assembly GCA_019635955.1). GTDB lineage: Bacteria > Pseudomonadota > Alphaproteobacteria > Parvibaculales > Parvibaculaceae > Parvibaculum. Next base: position 22,252 of record JAHBYL010000018.1, on the reverse strand, counting down.
GCAGCACCTCCTGGCTTAAACTCAAATGCGGCCGCGAGCAGGAATTTGTCGTCGTCGGTTGGTCTCCATCGGACAAGCAACGCCCCTTCTCGTCTCTTCTCCTCGGCCATCATGAAAACGACAAGCTCATTTACGCCGGTCGCGTCGGTAGCGGCTTTCCCGAAGACGACATGCGCTCGCTCGCCACCCGCTTCGCCAAGCTGACTCGCAAGACGCCTCCTGTCGCGAACGCCGGCGACATTCCGCCATCCATCGCCTGCAAGGCAACTTGGCTCCGCCCGGAAGTCGTCGTGCAGGTCGCGTTTGCCGAATTCACGCGTGACGGCGTCTTGCGTCAGGCTCGCTATCTCGGTCTGCGCGAAGACAAGCTCGCCAAGGAAGTGGCGGCGGAACGCCCCGCTCCCACGGAGGCAAAGTCCATGACAGATGAACCCATTATCCACGGTATCCGCATCAGCAATCCCGGCCGTGTGCTGTTTCCCGAGCAGGGCGTAACGAAGCTCGAACTTGCCCGATATCTCGAGAAAGCGTCGGACCTCATGATGCCTCATATCGAAAAGCGTCTGGTAAGCCTTGTCCGCTGCCCTCAGGGACGCCAGACGAAATGCTTTTTCCAGCGTCATGCCGGGGCCGGTCTGACCGACGGCTTCAAGAGCCTGCCGGTCAAGGGCGCAAAGGAGCGCGGGGACTATCTCTATCTCGACGGAAAAAAGGGTCTGATCGCGGCGGCGCAGATGGGCGTGCTCGAACTTCACCTCTGGGGCTCGCGGATCGATGACATTGAGCGGCCGGACCGTCTCGTCTTCGATCTCGATCCGGCGCCGGATCTCCCTTTCGAAGCCGTTGTGGAGGCTTCGTTCCAGATGCGTGACTTGCTCGAGGAACTTGGCCTCCAGACATTCCCGATGCTGACCGGTGGTAAGGGCGTGCACGTCATCGCGCCGCTTACCCGCCGCCACGAATGGCCGGTGGTAAAAGCCTTTGCCAAGGGCGTCGCCGAATTCGCGGCAAAAACGATGCCCGATCGATACATAGCCGTCGCCACCAAGGCGAAACGCAAGGGGCGCATCTTCATCGACTATCTGCGGAATGACCGCTCCGCCACCGCTATCGCGCCCTATTCGCCTCGGGCGCGCAAGGGCGGCCCCGTCGCGTGGCCCGTTTCATGGAAAGAACTGGAAACGGCGGAGTCGGCCGCCGCCATGACGATTGCAGCTGCGCCTGTCGAAAAGCGGAAGGACCCCTGGCGGGGCTATGCCTCGTTGCGCCAGTCGCTCAAGGCTTCGGCGCTCGAGCATATGGGCGTTAAGGCTTGAGGCGGCCGCTCAGCTTCCATGTGTCTCGCGAAACCCGGTTAGGAAGCTCGCAAGATTGTCTCCAAGTCCCGCGCAGAGATATCCGCCCTCCTGCACGAGCACAGTCGGCAGCCCGAGCTCGCCGATTGCCTTGCCGATCCGGCCGAAGCCTGCCGTCGTGATTGCAAAGCCGCCTTGCGGGTCGTCCTTGAAGGCATCGAGCCCCAGCGCCACCACCAGCGCCGTCGGCGCAAACGCGCGAATCCGGCGGAAGGCGGCATCAAGCGCCGGCATGTAGTCGTCATCGCCCGTGCCGCGAGGCAGAGGCAGATTGTAGTTGTAGCCGAGCCCGGCGCCCTCGCCGCGCTCGTCCGCATGGCCCCAGAAGAAGGGATAGAAACGCACCGGATCGGCATGGATCGAAACGGTAAGAATGTCGGGCCGCCGGTAGAACATGCCCTGCGTGCCATTGCCGTGATGCACGTCGACATCGAGGATCGCTACCCGATCATGGACGCCGCGCAGCACCTGCGCCGCAACGCCGGAATTGTTCACATAGCAGAAGCCGCCTGCCATATCGGCGAAGGCGTGGTGCCCCGGCGGCCGGCTGAGCGCATAGACGGACTTCGCTCCGCCATCACGCACCATCAGCGCCGCTTCTACCGCCGTATCGGCGCTTCGCCGGATCGCGGGCCAGCTCCCCGCCGCAATCGGGCAGGCACCGTCCGCCATATGATAGCCCGCCTGCGCAACCGCCGATGCGGGATAAGCCCCGTCGCGGCGGTCGGGATGAATGCCGGGCACCACCTCGTCCGAGCCGCCCTCTATGCGAAGCCACCGCTCATGGATCGTGGAAAGGAAGGCGATATATTCCGGCGTATGTACGGCTGCGATGGGTCCGAGCCCGTGATCGGCCGGCACGACATGTTCGAGCCCGGCCCCGGTCGCCGCCGCGAACAGCCGGTCAGCCCGTTCCGGAACTTCGGGGTTTTCTTCCACGGTGCCGTTGACGAGAAAGTGGCGTGGATAGTGCTCCTTCTGCGCCGGATCGAACACAAGCTTCATCGGGGCCCCCTCGACATAAGACACATGGCGATCCCGGCAGGACTCGAACCTGCAACCGACAGATTAGAAATCTGTTGCTCTATCCGGTTGAGCTACGGGACCGGGAAACCGGCACGCTTCAGTGAGTCCAGAGTTCCTGGCGGCCGAACTTGAAGTTGTCGGCATAAGCTTTCAGCGATCTGCGCTGGGTCTTCGGCTCGAACACCTGGTACTCGATGCCGTGCTTCTCGGCATAGGCAATCGCCTCTTCCTTGCTGTCGAAGCGGAGCGTGACCTGTGCATTCATGTCGCCTGAACTCGTCCAGCCCATCAGCGGCTCGACCTTGCGTGCGCTGCCCGGCTCGAAGTCGAGAACCCATTTCCGGGTCTTCGCGCGGCCGGACTGCATGGCGTTTTTGGCGGGTTTGTAAATGCGGGCGCGGGCCAATTCAGTCCCCTTGAGGCTTTTCCCCGGCTTATGGGGAACGTCGCGAAATCTTGTTCTTATCGCCCCAAAAGAGACGAAAAGGCAAGCCATAACAAAACCGTCGCGGCGGCGGCGAAAGATACTGAAATCCGGCGAAACGAAATACCCGCCCAAGCGTAGAACCGGAAGTTTGTCCCCGAGGCCAAGGGAGTACCCATAGATGTCCAATCCAGCCAGCTACATCGACCGCGAGACCGCCAGCGCCCTCCTCGCCCGGCGCGGCTTCAATTCCCTTGATATTGAATGCGTGCTTGACCTTGCCGGCCCTGTCACCCGCGATGGCGCCGAGCGCTGGTCCGCCCCCCTTGTCGAGCGGATTGCGGCCCGTGCCTGGTGGCTCGGCGAACAGGAAGTCACGGCGGGCATGGCGAGAGCCGCCTGACCCGCCCGTCGGCGACACCGGCCCGGAATGTCAAAGGGAGCTGTAAGGCTCTCTTTTCATTTGAAAACCGGAAAAATTGGTCGGGGCGGAGAGATTCGAACTCCCGACCCTCTGGTCCCAAACCAGATGCGCTACCAGGCTGCGCTACGCCCCGACATGCCGCCTGCAATACACCCGAAAGCGCGAAGCGGCAATAAATGCGGTCAATCCGGCGTTTTGTGCCGCGCCATCAGCTTGAAGACGCCACTTGCCTTGAGCACCGGCCTGTTGCCGACAAAAAGTTCGGCCTCACAGAAGGCGACGGAGCGCGTCGCCTTCGTCACTCGCGCGGTGCCTTCAAGCCACTCCCCCGGCCGCGCGGAAGACAGAAAGTCCGAATTCATCCGCACCGTCAGCGCAACGGTTTGCGTCTCGCGCCAGACCGCCGTGCCGAGTAGCCCGTCCGCAAAGGCCATCAACATCCCGCCATGTGTGATGCCTCGCGAATTGCAGTGCCGCTTTTTCACGCGGACGCCATGCCAGAACCCGTCCTCCGTCACCTTGTGGAAGAAGGGGCCATTATGCGTCGTATAAGGCCCGCGGCTGTTGGACGGCACATAGCCATCCGGCGGATTGTCGTTTTCGCTGTCGGTCATGAAATCTGGCGGCAAGTGGAGACGGTCCGCCAAAGCGGGTAGCGGCCCTATAGCACGATCCATCCGGAGACAGACGGGAAAAAGGAAAGATCGGGCGCCCCGATCAGCCCTTGATCTCGGCAACCATGAGCCCTTTTGGTCCCTCGCCGAACCGCACGGTCAATTCCTGCCCCGGCGTCAGGTCGCGGATTCCGAACCGCCGCAGCGTCTCCATGTGAACGAAGATGTCCGGCGTTCCCTCGCCGCGCGTGACGAACCCATAGCCGCGCGCGCGGTTGAACCATTTGACCACCGCCGTCTCGAACTCGCCGATCGGCACGACACCCGACAAGGGCGACCGATTCGCCGGTCGCTCGCTGGCGGCCGCCGGCTTCACTGCGGTCGTCTCATCCACATCGATCAGACGGATCGCCTGATTGCCCTTCGGCCGGCGCACCGCTTCGCAGGTCACCGTCGTGCCTTCATCGAGAACGTCGCGCCCGGCCTGCTTCAGGCAGGACAAATGCACGAGAATATCATCCCGCCCGTCATCGGGAATGATGAAGCCATAGCCTTTGACCGCATCAAACCATTTGACGACGCCGGTGACCTCGAAAGACACGTCGACGGAGCCCGCCGTACTTTCCAAACGCTCTTCCATCCCCACCACGATCAAACATCCGGCCGGCCAATATTGATTTGGCCTCAGTATTGCCGACTGGATTCCCTCACTGGTCCGTGGTTCCTCCCCCAAGGACCCCCACTGTAGATTATGACAACTATAACAGTGTGCGCTTGACTTTGAAAGCGGGCAGCGCGCGCGGAAATCGGCGGGTATTCTCCGGTCTTTCTTGCCCTGCCCCTTCCCGCATTGCATATTGGGAACCATCAAAAAGGGGCTCCGGCACATCCGGCGACACATTTCGCCAGGTGCATTTGCGCAGCTACCGGCCGGTTCCGGCGGGGTGGCCGGAAGTCCTTCATGGCCGTTCGTGCCGGAATTCGCAGGGAGAAAATGACCAAGGCACTCGGGTTGCTCGTCGCTTTGTTTGCGCTCTGGCTGGCGCTTTCCGGCTATTTCAAGGCGTTCCTGCTCATTGTCGGCTTTCTATCCTGCCTCTTTACGGTCCTCCTCGCACGGCGCATGAAGCTGCTGGACGATGAAGCGGTCCCGCTGCAGCTGCGGCTGACTCTGCCGCTGTACTGGAGCTGGCTTGGCGGTGAAATCTTCAAATCGGCCTGGGCCGTCTCCAAAATCATTCTTTCGCGCAACATCGCCCTCAGCCAGCAATTGATCGCGGTCGAGAGCCCCCTCAAAACCGATATGGGGCACGTCATCTTCGCCAATTCGATCACCTTGACGCCGGGCACAGTGACGGTGGAAGCGGCCCCGGGAAAATTCCTGGTTCACGCACTGACGGACGAAGCGGCGGGCGCCGAGGCCTTTAGCGAGATGGCGCGGCGCGTGGCGGCGGTGGAGACACGCTGACATGTACATGTTTCTTGCGATTACCGCGGCACTCTTTGTCTCAGTCGTTCTGGTCCTCGTGCGGCTCTTCGCTGGACCGACGCTCTACGACCGGGTACTGGCGGTAAACACCTTCGGCACGCTCACCGTGCTGATCCTGAGCGCCCTCGGCTTCGTGACGGAGCGGCCGGATTTCCTCGACATCGCCATGCTCTACGCGCTGGTTAATTTCGTGGGCACGATCGCGATCCTCAAATTCTTCCGCTACCGCTCCTTTGGCCGTCTCCGGCCCGAACCGGAGGAACGCTGATGGACCCTGTGCTTGTCGATCTCGCGCGAAATGTAGCCACCGCCGTCGCGTTCATTATGGGTGGCGGCTTCATTCTCGTCGGCTCGCTCGGCCTGATCCGCCTTCCGGACGTCTGGTCCCGCATTCACGCGGCCGGCATCATCGACACCATCGGCGCCGAACTCATCCTGATCGGCATGATGTTCCAGACCGGCCTTACTCAGACGACGCTGAAGCTGGCGCTGATCGGTCTGTTCCTCTTCATTACCGGTCCCACCGCGACGCATGCCGTCGCCAATGCGTCGTTTATCGCCGGCATTCGGCCAGACCGGCTCAAACGGAATGAATCCGAAGCCGTGCTGGGCGAGGATACGCCCGAGGAGATGAAGGCATGACCGCCAACCTCGTCGGCATAGCGATCATCGACATCGTCTTCTTCACGCTTCTGGTGCTGACGGCGATCGCCATTCTCCGCCAGCGCAACCTCTTCGCGGTCGCCATGCTCTCCGGCGTCTTCAGTCTCCTGTCGGCCGGTCTTTTCGTCACGCTCGATGCGATGGACGTGGCCTTTACCGAGGCCGCAGTCGGTGCGGGCATTTCCACCGTCCTCATGCTCGGCACGCTCGCGCTGACATCCCGCGATGAAGCCAAGCGCCCTCGCTCGGCCCTGCTGCCTCTCTTCGTCTGTCTCGTCGCGGGCGCGGCGCTGATCTACGGCACACTCGACATGCCGCCCTTCGGCGCGGTCGACAATCCGATCCAGACCCATGTGGCACCGGAATATATTGCGCGCACCCCGACGGATATCGGCATTCCGAACGTCGTTGCCGCCGTTCTCGCAAGCTATCGCGGCTTCGATACGCTGGGTGAGGTCGTCGTCGTCTTTGCCGCGCTCGTTGCGGTGCTGCTGATGCTCGGCACCTCCGGGCGCCGCACGAACGGCAAGAACGGAAAAGAGGAGTAACCGGCATGGAACATCACTCCATTCTCCGCGTCGTTTCGAAGCTGCTCATTCCGCCGATGCTGGTCTATGCGCTCTATGTGCAGTTCCACGGGGAATACAGCCCCGGCGGAGGCTTCCAGGCGGGCGTCGTCTTCGCCGCCGCCTTCGTTCTCTACTCGCTCGTCCATGGCATCGACGCACTGACCCGGGTTGCGCCGCCACGCGTGCTGCACGCCCTGGCCGGCCTTGGCGTCCTCATCTTCGCGGGCACGGGTGTCGTCACCATGGCGCTCGGCGATGCCTTCCTCGGCTATTACGCACTCGCCGAACACCCTCAGCATGCACAGGAATGGGGCATCGTCGTGGTTGAATTCGGCGTCGGCATGACCGTCGCGGCCGTCATGCTCTCGCTCTTCATCGCCTTTGCGAGCCACACCCGCAAGCTCGACGACAAGGACTGGTAATGTCCGATATTGGCATCGAACTCGATTACATTATGGGCCGGTACAATTACTGGCTCTTCTGCATCTTGATGATGACCGGCCTCTACATCACGGTGAGCCGGGGCAATCTCATCAAGAAAATTGTCGGCCTGAACATCTTTCAGACCGCCGTCTTTATGCTCTACATCTCCATGGGCAAGGTGATCGGCGGCACGGCGCCCATCCTCACGGAAGTGCCCGAGACGATCTATTCAAATCCGCTTCCCCATGTGCTGATCCTCACCGCGATCGTTGTCGGCATCGCGACGACCGCGGTGGCGCTCGCCCTCGTGGTCCGCATTCGCGAGTCCTACGGCACGATCGAAGAAGACGAAATTCTGGAACTGGAACACGATATGGACTTCGGCTCAGGCGCCGCGCAGGGAGATCCCGTCGCATGATGGCCTTGATCGAAGCGAATCTGCCTGCTCTGCAGGTTGTGCTGCCGCTCGTCGCGGCTCCCATTTGCGCCATTCTCGGCCGTGGCGGAAGGTCATGGGCTTTCGCCTGCATCGTCATTCTGGCGACCTTCGCCATATCGGTAGCGCTTTTTGCCCAAACCTATGCGGGCACTATCATTTCCTATCGCATGGGCGGCTGGGAAATCCCGCTCGGAATCGAATATCGCGTCGACCGGCTCAATGCCTTCGTCCTGCTGATCATCTCAGGCTCAGCCGCGCTCGTGCTGCCCTATGCAAGACTCATCGTCGCAGCAGAAATCCCGGCGGAACGTCAGCCGCTCTTCTATACCGCCTTCCTGCTCTGCATCGCGGGCCTGCTCGGCATCACCATCACCGGCGACGCCTTCAACATCTTCGTTTTCCTGGAGATTTCGTCGCTCGCGACCTATGCGCTCGTCGCCTCGGGATCATGGGTGAATAAGCGCGCCCTCACCGCAGCCTACAACTATCTGATCATGGGCACCGTCGGCGCGACCTTCTTTGTTATCGGCGTCGGCATGCTCTACATGATTACGGGCACGCTGAACCTCGCCGATCTCGCAGTAAGGATCGCCGATCATGGCGACAGCAGCACGCTTCGCATGGGCTTCGTCTTCATCTTGATCGGCATCGGGCTGAAGCTCGCCATGTTCCCGCTGCATCTCTGGCTGCCCAATGCCTATGCTTATGCGCCTTCGGCGGTGACCGCCTTCCTCGCGGCAACGGCCACCAAGGCCGCGGTCTATGTGATGCTGCGCTTCATGTTCACAGTGTTCGGCTTCGACTATGAATTCCAGGCCGACACGCTGCGCATGGTCGTGCTGCCCCTCGCCGTCATTGCGATGTTCGCCGCCTCCATCGTCGCCATCTTCCAGGACAATCTGAAGCGCATGCTCGCCTATTCGAGCATCGCGCAGATCGGCTACATCCTGCTCGGCCTCACTTTCCTTACAGAGACGGGCCTCACCGCTTCGATTGTTCACCTGTTCAACCACGCGGTCACCAAGGCCGCCCTCTTCATGGTCGCGGGCTGCTTCATCTTCTCGGCTGGCACATGCTCGATCTCCAGGCTCGGCGGCATTGGCCGCGACATGCCATGGACGACCGCAGCCTTCGTCGCTGGCGGCTTCAGCCTGATCGGCCTGCCGCTCACGGTCGGCTTCATCAGCAAATGGTATCTGGTGCTCGCGGCTCTGGAGCTCGGCTGGTGGCCGATCGCGCTGATGATCATGGCCTCTTCGCTTCTTGCCGTGATCTATGTCTGGCGCGTCGTGGAAGTCGCCTATCTGCAGCCTGCACCGGAAGGTACGGTCCGGAAGGAAGCGCCGCTCTCCATGCTGATACCGACATGGATATTCGTCGGCCTGTCGATCTGGTTCGGCGTCAATGCCATGCTGACAAGCACGGCGGCCGGACGCGCTGCCTCCGCGTTGTTCGATTCATCGCACATTCTGTGGAAGGAGTAAGGCGATGAACAACGCTGACCTGATTCTCCTCGCAATCGCCATTCCGGCGCTCACACCCTTCCTGCTCGCCGCCACCGGCAAGTGGCCGAACCTGCGCGATACCGTCAGCGTCATCGCCTCGATCGCGACCTTTGCGGCGGTCCTGCCGCTTCTTCTTGCGGTGATCGACGGCGCGCGGCCCGCCATCTCGCTAATCGAGGTGATGCCCGGCCTCGTCCTTGGCTTCGAGATCGAACCGCTCGGTATGCTCTTCGCCACCGTCGCGTCGGGCCTCTGGATTCCGACCGCGCTCTATTCGATCGGCTATATGCGCGGCGCGCATGAAAAGAAGCAGACGCGCTTCGCCATCTGCTTCGCCATAGCCATCGCCTCCGCCATAGGCATCGCCTTCTCGGGCAATCTCTTCACGCTCTTCATCTTCTATGAAGTGCTGACCATCTCGACCTACCCACTGGTCGCGCACAAGGAAACGCCGGAAGCAAAGAGAGGCGCCCGCACCTATCTTGCGATCCTGATGACGACCTCGATCCTTTTCCTTCTGGTCGCCCTCATCTGGACCTGGAATATCGCGGGCACAACGGAATTCCGTGCCGGTGGCATTCTCGATGGGCGCCTCGATCCCGCCTTTGCGCCTTTCCTGCTTGCGCTCTTCGCCTTCGGCATCGGCAAGGCGGCGCTAATGCCCTTCCATCGCTGGCTCCCCGCTGCCATGGTCGCACCGACGCCCGTCAGTGCGCTGCTTCATGCCGTCGCGGTCGTGAAGGCCGGCGTCTTCACCATGCTCAAGGTAGGCACCTATATTTTCGGCGTCGGTTTCCTCGGAAAGACCGGCGCATCCGACTGGCTTGTCTGGCTCGCCGCCGCATCCATCCTGATCGCCTCGATCGTCGCCCTCACCAAGGACGACCTCAAGGCACGGCTCGCCTATTCCACCGTTAGTCAGCTTTCCTATATCACGCTCGGCATGGCGCTCGCGGTGCAGATGGGCGTCATCGGCGGCGCCATGCACATCGCCACCCACGCCATGGGCAAGATCGCACTCTTCATGTGCGCCGGCGCAATCTATGTCGCCGCCCATAAAACGAAAATCAGCCAGCTCGACGGTCTCGGCCGCAAGATGCCGGTGACATTCGCCTGCTTCACCATCGCCGCGCTCAGCATCATCGGTCTACCGCCCTTCGCGGGTGCCTGGAGCAAATGGTATCTGATGGTCGCCGCCGCCGACGCGAACCAGCTCATCATCATCTGCGTCCTGATGGTGAGTTCACTCCTGAACGTCGCCTATCTTCTGCCGATCCCGGCCCGTGCCTTCTTCCTCAAGCCGAAGGACGATGAGACGCATGGAGACGCTGCATCCTCTCGCATCGAGGAAGCGCCTCTCCTCTGCCTCCTGCCGATCTGCTTTGCCGCGCTCGGCTGCATCGTCCTCTTCTTCACCATCGGCGGGCTCTACGAGTATCTGCTGAGTATCCCCATTCGTCCGGAGAGCCTGCCATGACCGGATCGCCCGAACCCCGGATAAGCGCGAGTACGCGGATGCCCGGCTCGATTCTTCTCGGTATCGATACGGCGCGCGGCGGCCGCATCGCCATCTGGTGCCTGTTGCTCGTCTGCGCGGGTCTCGCCGCGGGGGGCTTTACCGGCCACATCCACGGCTATTTCGAGATCGAGGAATTGCCAGTCTTCTATGGCTGGTTCGGCTTCCTCGTCGCGCTCGGCCTCGGGGTCGCGGCCAAAGTCTCCGGTGCTTTCCTGAGGCGGAAGGAAGATTACTACGGGGCCGGATCGCCAAGTCTCGAAGAACATTCGGCATCGGATCTCGGCCTGGAGGCATCCGATGCCTGAATATCTGACACCCGCTCTGGCCTATGTCGCCGCAGCGCTTCTCGTGCCCTTCGTTCCGAAAGGCGCGCTGCGCGGGCTTTATCTTGCTCTCGTGCCGGTTGCAGGCATCCTGGTCTTCTGGGGCCTCGCGCCCGGCACGTACAATGCCTTCAATGTGATGGGCATGCAGATCGGCCTGATGCGGGTCGACGCACTTTCGCAGCTCTTCGGCCTGGCTTTCTCCGTCGCCGCCGTCTTGGCGGCGTTCTACGCATGGCACCTGCGCGACACGATCCAGCAGGTCGCGACGCTGCTTTATGCCGGGTCCGCCATTGGTGCCGTCTTCGCAGCCGACCTCATCACCCTCTTCGTTTTCTGGGAAGGCACAGCGATTGCTTCCGTATTCCTCATCTGGGCGCGCCGCACCGAAGGATCGTTCGCCGCGGGCATGCGCTATCTTATCGTTCAGGTGGGCTCAGGTGTGATCCTTATCGCCGGCATCGTTCTTCTCTACCGTGAAACGGGATCGATTGCCTTCACCGCCATGGAGCTTGGCAGCCCCGCCACATGGACGATCCTCGCGGCCATTGGCATCAAATGTGCCTTCCCCTTCCTGCACAACTGGATGCACGACGCCTATCCCTCGGCGACGGTCACGGGCACGGTGGTTCTTTCGATCTTCACGACGAAGCTCGCGATCTACGCCTTGCTGCGCGGCTTCCCGGGCACGGAACTGCTGATCTATATCGGCATCGCCATGGCGCTTTTCCCCATCGCCTTCGCTCTGCTCGAAAACGATCTGCGCCGCGTCCTCACCTATTCGCTGAACAGCCAGCTCGGCTTCATGGTGGTTGGCGCAGGCATCGGCACACCGCTCGCCATCAACGGCGCCGCGGCCCATGCCGTTGCCTCGATCTTCTATCAGGGCCTGCTCTTCATGTCGGTCGGCTCGATCTTGTTCCGCACCGGTACCGCCCGGGCCACGGCGCTTGGCGGCCTTTACCGCACCATGCCGCTCACCATGATCTTCTGTCTGGTTGGAGCGGCATCGATCTCCGCCCTGCCGCTCACCTCGGGCTTCGTCTCGAAATCGATGATCCTCAGCGCCGGCGGTTATGAGCAGATGTTCCCTGTCTGGATCGCGTTGCTCGTGGCATCCATCGGCGCCATCCTGCATACCGGCCTGCGGCTTCCCTACCTCGCCTTCTTCGGGTCGGATGGCGGCCTCCGCCCAAAGGAAGCACCGGGCGGCATGCTCCTCGCGATGGGCCTCACTGCAGCGCTCTGCATTGCCATCGGTGTCCTGCCGAACGCTTTCTATGCCTTGCTGCCGAACGACGTGCCCTACGAGCCCTACACCTTCTCGCACACCATCGTGCAACTCCAGCTCGTCGCCTTTGTCGCACTCGCCTTCGCCATCGCGGTGAAACGCGGCCTCCTGCCGAAAGCCGAGCGCGCCACAATTCTCGACTTCGACTGGACGTATCGCCGCCTGTTGCTCGCCATCCTTGTCGGCGTCGGCCGCCTCATTGCCGGTCTATGGAAGGGCGCCGGGCGCATGGTCGCCCACAGCCTGAACTGGGGCGCCGGCATCGTGTACCATCTGCACGGACCGCGCGGTCCGTTCGCACGTACATGGCCGACCGGCGCCATGGTCATGGTTGTGGCGTTTCTGCTGGGTATGACGCTGGTCGTGACTTACTTATAATGAATGACGATGGCGGCGGCCGCGGGCCGCAAGCCCTGAAGCACGAGGAGACGGCCCATGGAAATGTCCGGCGAATACAGGATTCCCGCTCCGCGTGAGGACGTCTGGGCCGCGCTCAACGATCCGGAAGTTCTGCGCCAGGCAATTCCGGGCGCCGAGTCCGTCGAGAAGACGGCCGATGACGAGTTCGAGGCCGTTGCCAAGGCGAAGGTCGGACCTGTCAGCGCCCGCTTCAAGGGCAAGGTCAAGCTCACCGATATCGATCCGCCGAACGGCTACACCATTTCGGGCGAGGGCAATGGCGGCGCCGCCGGTTTCGCCAAGGGCTCCGCGAAAGTCACTCTGACGGAAATCGAAGGCGGCACGCTGCTCGCCTATACCGTCTCGGCACAGGTCGGCGGCAAGCTTGCCCAGATCGGACAGCGCTTCATCGACTCCACCGCCGCCCGCATGTCGGAAGAGTTCTTCGACAACTTCTCGAAGCTCACCGGCGGGGCGAAGGTCGAGGCCGAGCCTTCAGGCGAGCTGCCCGAAATCGTCGATGAAATGCAGCATGGCATCCCCGTGAAGTCGCCGGATCGCGATGCGATTTCGCCGACAGGTGTGCCCCTCATGCCCGACGAGGAAGCCGGCTTCAGCCTCTCGCCCTGGCTCTGGGGCCCGTTGCTGATAATCGCTCTCATCGTTCTGCTCTGGTTCATCGGCTTCTGATCCGAAGCCTTTGCTTGACGTGCCGCTGGCGAAAGTCGAGACTCCGGAAAACGCTGCGGAAAACGCAATTCCGCAAGAAGCCGAGCCATTCAGGGAGGTAGTCGCATGTCCGTTGTTTCCATGACGGTCAACGGCAAGCCCGCAAGCGCCGATGTCGAGGCGCGTACGCTGCTTGTCCAGTTCATTCGCGAACAGCTCGGCCTGACCGGCACCCATGTCGGTTGCGACACCAGCCAGTGCGGCGCCTGCGTAGTCCATGTCGATGGCCGCGCCGTGAAATCCTGCACCATGCTCGCGGCCCAAGCCGAAGGCGCGGAGATCCTCACCATCGAGGGCCTCGCAAAGAACGGTGAGCTGCACCCCGTTCAGGCTGCCTTCCGCGAACATCACGGGCTGCAATGCGGCTTCTGCACGCCTGGCATGATCATGACGGCGGTCGACATGATCCGCCGCATCCCCGAGCTCGACGAGGAAACGGTGCGCGACGAACTCGAGGGCAATATCTGCCGTTGCACCGGCTACCACAATATCGTGAAGGCGATACTCGCCGCATCGCAGGAGATGCGCTGACGAAACGGAACGTCTCATGGGAGGAGGCCATTCCATGTCCGAAGCAGCACGTGAAGGCATCGGCCAGCCGGTGCGCCGCAAGGAAGATTTCCGCTTCATCACCGGCAACGGCCACTACACGGACGACATTTCCCGCCCGCGCCAGACATATGCATACTTTCTGCGCTCGCCTCATGCTCATGCGCGTATCCGCGCGATAGATACATCCGCCGCCGAGACGGCGCCGGGCGTCGTCGCCGTCTTTACCGGCCGCCAAGTCGCCGATGACGGTCTCGGCGGCCTTATCTGCGGCTGGACCGTCACCTCGAAAGACGGCACGCCGATGAAAGTCGGCCCGCATCCCATCCTCGCGCTCGATACGGTGCGTTATGTCGGCGATCACGTCGCCATGGTCGTCGCCGAAACGCTTGCCGAAGCGCGCGCTGCCGCCGAACTCATCGAAGTCGATTATGAGGCCCTTCCGGCCGCCGTCTCGCTCGGCTCCTGCCAGAAACCGGATGCCGCGCAGGTCCATCCCGAAGCGCCGCGCAACACCTGTTTCGAATGGGAGCTCGGCAACAAGGCGGAAACCGAAGCCGCCTTTGCGAAGGCCGCCCGGGTGGTCAAGCTCGACCTCACCAACAACCGCCTGATCCCGAACGCGATGGAGCCCCGCGCCGCCATCGGCGAATATGACAAGGGCAGCGGCATCTACACGCTCCACACCACAAGCCAGAACCCCCATGTCGCCCGCCTTGTCCTCTCCGCTTTTGTCGGCGTCGCGCCCGAGCACAAGCTCCGCGTCATCGCGCCCGATGTCGGCGGCGGCTTCGGCTCCAAGATTTTCATCTATGCGGAAGAAACCGCCTGTGTCTGGGCAGCGGCGAAACTCGGCCGCCCGATCAAATGGACGGCGGACCGCTCCGAAGCCTTCCTCTCGGATGCGCATGGCCGCGATCATCTGAGTCACGCCGAACTCGCGCTCGATGCCGACGGAAAGTTTCTGGGCCTCCGCGTGAAGACCATCGCCAATCTCGGCGCCTATCTCTCGACCTTCTCCGCCGCCGTGCCGACCTATCTCTATGGCACGCTGCTCTCGGGCCAATACGACATTCCCGCGATCTATGTCGAAGTCGACGGCGTCTACACGCATACCGCGCCCGTGGACGCCTATCGCGGTGCCGGCCGCCCGGAAGCGACCTTCCTCGTCGAACGCATCGTCGAGACGGCCGCCCGCGAAACCGGCCTCGACCCGGCGGATATCCGGCGCCGCAATTTCATCCGCAACTTCCCGCACCAGACACCCGTCATCATGAACTACGACGCGGGCGACTATCAGGCGTCGCTGGACGCGGCGCTTGAAGCGAGCGACTACAAGGGCTTTGCCGCCCGCAAGTCCGAAGCCGCAAAGCGAGGCAAGCTGCGCGGCATCGGCATCTCGTCTTACATCGAAGCCTGCGGCATCGCGCCGTCCGCCGCCGTCGGCTCGCTCGGCGCCGGTGTCGGCCTCTGGGAAAGCGCGGAAGTCCGCGTCAACCCGACCGGCAATGTCGAAGTCCTCACCGGCTCGCATAGCCATGGGCAAGGCCATGAAACGACATTCGCCCAGCTTGTCGCCTCGCGCCTCGGCATCCCGCTCTCGAATGTCGAAATCGTCCATGGCGACACCGACAAGGTGCAGTTCGGCATGGGCACCTATGGCTCGCGCTCCGGCGCTGTCGGCATGAGCGCCATCGTCAAGGCGCTCGACAAGATCGAGGCCAAGGCGAAAAAGATCGCCGCTCACCTCATGGAAGCCGCTGTCGAGGATATCGCCTTCGAGAACGGTGCCTTCACCGTGCAAGGCACCGACAAGTCGCTCGCCTGGGCCGAAGTCTCCCTCGCCGCCTACACGGCGCATGGCTTTCCCTCCGGCGAAATCGAACCCGGCCTCAAGGAAGGCGCGTTCTACGACCCCGCCAACTTCACCTTCCCCGCCGGCGCCCATGTCTGCGAAGTCGAGATCGACCCCGATACCGGCATTGTCGAAATCGCGAAATTCGTCGCGGTCGACGATTTCGGCACCATCATCAATCCGATGATCGTCGAAGGTCAGGTGCATGGCGGCATCGCGCAAGGGATCGGTCAGGCACTGCTCGAACATGGCGTCTACGACCCCGCTTCCGGCCAGCTCGTCACCGGCTCCTATATGGATTACTGCATGCCCCGCGCAGACGACCTGCCGAGCTTCACCCTCGGCTTCACCAAAACCGTCTGCCCGTCGAACCCGCTCGGCATGAAAGGCTGCGGCGAGGCAGGCGCCATCGCCGCGCCGCCCGCCATCATCAATGCCGTGACGGATGCGCTCGGCATCCGCGACATCGAAATGCCCGCAACGCCCGCGCGTGTCTGGCAGGCCCTTCAATCCGCCGCCCCGCGCGCCGCCGCCGAATAAGGAGTCGAGAATGTACCAGTTCAACTATGAGCGCCCGAAAACGCTGGCGGATGCGGAAGCCCTGCTCGCAAAATCGGACGATCCAAAAATTCTCGCCGGCGGCCAGACGCTGATCCCCACGCTGAAGCAGCGCCTCGCCATGCCGAGCGACCTGATCGACATCGGCGGCATCCAGGATCTCGATTTCATCCGTGCCGAAGGCGACGCCGTGATGATCGGCGCTGCCACGCGCCACGCAAAGGTCGCGCAATCCGCCGAGGTGAAGAAGCACAACCCGGCGCTCGCCGCCCTCGCGGCGGGCATCGGCGACCCCGCCGTCCGCCACATGGGCACACTGGGCGGCTCCATCGCGAACAACGACCCGGCCGCGGACTACCCCGCCGCCTGCCTCGCGCTCGACGCGAAAATCCACACCACCAAGCGTCTCATCGAGGCGGATGAATTCTTCAAGGGCATGTTCGAGACGGCGCTTCAGGATGGCGAAATCATCAAGGAAGTGACCTTCCCGCACCCGGAAAAGGCCGCCTATATGAAGTTCCGCAATCCTGCATCGCGCTATGCCATGGTCGGCGTCTTCGTCTCGAAGGGCCCCTGGGGTATCCGCGTCGCGGTCACCGGCGCGGGCCAGAACGGCGTTTTCCGCATCGCCGAGATGGAAGAGGCACTGGCGAAGAACTGGTCGCCCGATGCCGTCGCGAATATCAAACTGCCGGCCAAGGGCCTGAACGCGGACCTCCATGGCAGCGCCGAATACCGCGCCCACCTCGTCACCGTCATGGCGAAGCGCGCTGTGGCGGCGGCGGGCTGACTTGGCGATTAAGGCCGCCCGGCCTAGATTGAGCAAATGAACCTGCCTTCCGATATCGACGAAACCGTCGACCTCCTGACGCGTGGCAACTATGTCGCCGACCGCTCGCTCGCGACCGTCATCTTCCTCGCCCTGACGATGGGCCGCCCGCTGCTGCTCGAAGGTGAGGCCGGCGTCGGCAAGACCGAGATCGCCAAGGTGCTCGCCGAGGCGCTCGGCCGCCGCCTCATCCGCCTCCAATGCTATGAAGGCCTCGACACCGCCGCCGCCGTCTATGAGTGGAACTATCAGGCGCAGATGATCGAAATCCGCCTGGCCGAAGCCGAAGGCGTCGAGGACCGCACCGAACTCGGCAAGGACGTCTTCTCCGAACGCTTTCTCATCCGCCGCCCGATCCTGCAGGCATTGGCGCCCGCCGTCGAAGGCCCGCCCGTGCTGCTGATCGACGAGCTGGACCGCACCGATGAGCCTTTCGAGGCCTACCTTCTCGAGGTGCTGTCGGATTTTCAGGTCAGCGTTCCCGAAATCGGCACCATCAAGGCCGAGCATCCGCCCATCGTCATCGTGACCTCGAACCGCACCCGCGAAATCCACGATGCGCTGAAGCGCCGCTGTCTCTATCACTGGGTCGACTACCCCGATGCCGCCCGCGAACTCGCGATCCTGAAGCTGAAGGCGCCGCGCGCCTCTGAAAATCTCTCGCGCGAAATCGTGGCCTTCGTGCAGAAGCTCCGCAGCCTCGACCTCTATAAAAATCCCGGCATCGCCGAAACGATCGACTGGGCGGAAGCCCTGACGGCGCTCGATGCGGTCTCCCTCGACCGGCAGGTCGTGAACGACACGCTGGGCGCGCTCCTCAAATACCAGGACGACATCGCCCGCGTCTCGGGCAGCGAGGCCGCGCGTATCCTCGAGGAAATCCGCCTCGCCGCCCGGGCGGCGGAGTAAGGGCGCGCCGTGGCAACGGGCCGCCTCGCCGAAAACATCGTCCATTTCGCGCGCATCCTGCGCCGCGCCGGGCTCCGCGTCGGGCCGCGCCAGGTGCTCGATGCGGTCGAGGCCGTCGAAACGGCGGGCATCGGCGCGCGCGAGGACTTCTACTGGACGCTCCGCGCCACGCTCATCAAGCGCCACGAGGAACACGAAATCTTCGATCAGGCGTTCCATGTCTTCTGGCGCAATCCGAAGCTCCTCGACAAGATGATGTCGCTGATGCTGCCTGAAATCGAAACGCCGCCGGGCGCCGACGAGGACGAAAAAAGCCGCCGCCTCGCCGAAGCCCTGTTCGGCGAAACCGCGCTCAGCGAACTCGAAGAACCCGACATCGAGATCGACCGCAGCGAAACCTTCTCCGGCGAGGAAGTGCTCCGCGAAAAGGACTTCGAAAAAATGTCGCTCGCCGAGCTCGCCGAGGCGAAGGCGGCAATCGCCCGGCTCCGGCTGCGGATGGACGAGGTCCGCACCCGCCGCACAAGGCCCGCCGCCAACGGCCCGCTGATCGACATGCGGGGCACCCTCCGCGCCACGCTCCGCTCCGGCGGCGTCATTCCGCTGAAGCGCCGCGCGCCGCGCCGCCGCCCGCCGCCGCTTGTCGTGCTGTGCGACATCTCGGGCTCCATGTCGGCCTATGCCCGCATCTTCCTGCATTTCCTTCATGCCCTGACCAATGACCGCGACCGTGTTCATGTCTTCCTCTTCGGTACCCGCCTTACCCATGTCACCCGCGAGCTGAAGCACCGAGACGTGGACGAGGCGCTGGCCCGCGTCGCCGCCCGGGTCGAGGACTGGGACGGCGGCACCCGCATCGGCGAAACGCTGCGCCGCTTCAATGTGGACTGGGCCCGCCGCGTGCTTGGCCAGGGCGCGACCGTGCTTCTGGTGACGGACGGGCTCGACCGCGATGCCGGCGAGGGCGTCGCCCCGGAGATCGCCCGGCTCCACCGCAGCGCCCGCCGCCTCATCTGGCTGAACCCGCTGCTCCGCTATGCGCGCTTCGAGCCGAAGGCGCTCGGCGTGAAGGCCCTGCTGCCGCATGTCGACGAGTTCCGCCCGGTCCACAACGTCGCCTCGCTGGCGGCACTGGGCGACGCACTCTCCAATGCCCATATCGAGCGGAAACCCGAACGGAGGGCCGCATGAGCAATCACGACAATGTGCTGGAGGAAGCAGCCCTCTGGCTGGCCGAAGGCCGCCGCGTGGCGCTCGCCACCGTGATCGAAACCTGGGGCTCGGCCCCGCGCCCGGTCGGCAGCCAGCTCGCCATCCGCGACGACGCCACTTTCGTCGGCTCCGTCTCAGGGGGCTGCATCGAGGGCGATGTCGTGACCCGCGCGCTCGAAACCCTCGATACCGGCAAGACGGAACTCCTCGAATATGGCGTCTCGGACGCCATGGCCTGGGAAGTCGGCCTCGCCTGCGGTGGCCGCATCCGCGTCATGGTCGAGCCGGTGAAGGGCTGAGATGGACGCCGCGCTCCTCAACGAACTGGTCCGCGCCCGCGCCGAAAAGCGCCCCGTGGCGCTCGCCACAAGGTTAACGGATGGAATCCAGAAACTGGTTTATCCCTCTGATAAATCGGAAGAAAACTGGTTAATTAATGCGATACATGAAGTCCTTTCAAGCGATAAGGGCGCGGTGGCGGCAGCCCCTGACGGCGCCGAATGGTTCCTCAATCCGTTCAACCCGCCGCTTCGGCTGATCCTTGTCGGCGCGGTCCATATCGCCCAGCCGCTGGCAGAGATCGCGGCGCTGACGGGTTATGACGTGACGGTGGTAGACCCGCGCACCTCCTTCGCCTCGCCCGACCGCTTCCCCGGCATGACGCTGATGACGGACTGGCCGGACGAGGCCATGGCCGCCCTCGCCCCCGATGCCCGCACCGCTATCGTTACCCTCACCCATGACCCGAAACTCGACGACCCGGCCCTGCAGACAGCGCTCGGGAGCCCGGCTTTCTATGTGGGCGCCCTCGGCTCGAAAAAGACCCATGCCGCCCGTGTCGCCCGGCTGACGGAGGCAGGCTTCGGAGAAGGCGACATCGCCCGCATCCACGGGCCGGTCGGCCTCGCCATCGGCGCGAAGAGCCCGGCCGAAATCGCCATCTCCATCATGGCCGAGATAACGGAGACACTCCGAACATGATCTTCGGCGAACTGACACCGGACGAGGCCGAAGGTGCGATCCTCGCCCATTCGCAAAAGGCGGGCGCCGAGACCTTCAAGAAAGGCCGTGTCCTCTCCCGCGCCGACATCGCGGCGCTGAAGGCGGCAGGCGTCGCCCATATCACGGCCGCCCGGCTCGGGCCCGACGATGTACCCGAGGACGAAGCCGCCGCGGCGCTGGCGAGCGCGCTGGCCGGCAAGGCGATCCGCGCTGCCGCCGCCTTCACCGGCCGCGCGAACCTCCATGCCGAAGAACCGGGCGTCCTCGAAATCGACGCGGACCGGATCAACGCCATCAACGCGATCGGCGAGGCGCTGACCGTCGCCACACTTGCCCCTTACGAGGCGGTCGCGCCCCGCCAGATGCTCGCCACCGTAAAGGTGATCCCTTTCGCCGTGCCCCGCGCCGAACTCGACAAGGCGCTGGAGATCGCCCGCCTCGGCCCCGCCCCGATGGCGGTCCACCGCTTCGCGCCGCGCCGCGCGGGCCTCGTCGCAACGCTTCTCCCCGGCACCAAGGAAAGCGTGGTCGAAAAAAGCCGCGCCGTCCTCGAGGCCCGGCTTCAGGCAATGGGCGGCACCATCGCCCGCGAGATCCGCGTGCCGCATACCGCGCATGATGTGGCGGAGGCCATCCGCGCGCTGCAGAAGGACGGCCTCTCGCCCATTCTCGTCTTCGGCGCCTCGGCCACGGTCGACCGGCGCGACGTCGTGCCCTCCGGCATCGTGCTGGCGGGCGGCGACCTCCTCCATTTCGGCATGCCGGTCGATCCCGGCAATCTGCTGCTGCTGGCGCGGCATGGTGAGACGCCCGTCATCGGCCTGCCCGGCTGTGCCCGCTCGCCCAAGCTCAACGGTTTCGACTGGGTGCTGGCGCGCCTCGCCGCCGGGCTCGAAGTGACGCCGAAGGACATCATGTCTATGGGCCTCGGCGGGCTCCTGAAGGAAATCCCGACCAGGCCGCAGCCCCGCGAAGGCGGCAGCACCGCGGCCTCCGCGCCCCGCATCGCCGCGCTTGTCCTCGCCGCCGGCAAGTCGAGCCGCATGCAGGGCCCGAACAAATTGCTTATGGAGGTTGGCGGCAAGCCGATGGTCGCGCATATCGTGGACGCCGCGCTTGAGTGCAGCGCCGGCCCCGTCATCGTCGTCACCGGCAATGCAGAGGCGGAAGTCCGCACCGCGCTTGCCGGTCGCGACGTGAGCTTCGTCCACAACCCCGATTATGCCGATGGCCTTTCGACCTCGCTACGCGCTGGCCTCAGCGCCCTGCCGGACGATGCCGATGGCGCGCTTGTCTGCCTCGGCGACATGCCGGATATCCGGAGCGCCCATCTCGACCGCCTCATCGCCGCCTTCGACCCGGAAGAAGGCCGCACCATCTGCGTACCAACCGTCGCCGGCAAGCGCGGCAACCCCGTCCTCTGGGGCCGCGAGTGGTTCGCCGCCATGATGGACGTGAAAGGCGACACCGGCGCCAAACACCTGATAGGCGAAAACGAAGACGCCGTCTGCGAAGTGCCCATGCCTGACGACGCGGCGCTCAACGACATAGACACGCAGGCCGAACTCGAAGCGCGGCGTAGCTAGGCATTAGCCTGAGTACTAGCGCGCTTTCTTTCGTTCATGCGCCTCCCACATCAGGTCCGTCGAAAAATAAAATTCCCGGACCTGCCCATGTCTATCGATCGTTCTCCGGTAGGCATACGTCTTTGAGTCGTGTTCAATGAGTTGTGTTTCTGTGGAAACGTATCCAACCACATTCAAAACTCCCATCCCCTCTCGCACCGTTACAATTACGGGCGCAGTTTCGACAGATGTGGCGTCACTCGTCATGATCGATTTTCGAATGTCCGCGACATTTGCGGCGCATTCATTTGCCGTAACCGCGTCCCCAATCTTCTGCGCGGCGAAGGCACAAACCGCCTGAGCTTCAATATCGAAGAACTGAATTTCGAGAATGCGTCTGGAAAACTCGAGCGCAGCTTGATAATCGTTTGCCTTGGATGCTTTCATCATCTGCTTGTGGAGTTCAATTGTACGAAGTCCGCCAATGTCCAGCTCATCGCTTTCCAGATACGCATAACGCAATGCCGTCCAGTCGACCGGCCTTTCGCCAGCCAGCGCCGCGCGGTGAAGCTCCAGATATT
>JAHBYL010000179.1 GCA_019635955.1 Parvibaculum sp. | reverse complement strand
ACCGTAGTCGCGGCGGTTCAGCGGGCTCTTCGGACGACCCCAGATGTTCTCGCCCATCCGGCGGTCGATTTTGTACTTGGACTCCTGGCGCTTTGTCATCGCGGTTCCCTTGAGGTCAAAAAGTAAGGAAACGCGCCCTCCTTTGCCCTTTCCCGTTTGGGGGTCGGGCCGACAGGGACCGGCTACAAGCGTCGCCATTCCCGCGGGTGCGTATTCAAATGAAGCGGGCCCCCGATAGGAGGGAGCCCGTTTCGAGGCGGTTTGTAGCGCGGGGGGCCTGCCCTGTCAAATGGCCCGGATCAGTCCTGGTCCGTGGGCCCCTCGCCCTTTGGATAGCGCCGGGTGAGCGAGGCGACGACGCCCCTGAGCGTCCGCACTTCCTGCTCGGTCAGGCCCGCCCGCTGGAACATGTTGCGCAGGTTCCGCACCATGGAGGGCCGTTTCTCCGGCGGCTTGAGGAACCCGAACCGGTCGAGCTCCCCTTCCAGATGCTCGAAGAAGCCGACGAGCTCTTCCTTCTTCGCCGGCCGCGTCTGCTGATAGTCGATCCGTTCCGCCTCCGTGTCGTCCCCTGCCTTGAACCACTCATAGGACATGAGGAGCACGCATTGGGCGAGATTGAGCGAGGCGAAGGCCGGGTTCACCGGCACCATCATGATGGCGTCCGCGAGCGCGATATCGTCATTCTCGAGCCCCGTGCGCTCCGGCCCGAACAGGAGCCCGCCCTTGCCGCCCCCGCCAAAGGTGCGGCGCATGGCCTGCGCCGCCGTTTCCGGCGTCAGGATCGGCTTCACCATGTCGCGGCTGCGCGCCGTCGTCGCCACGACATAATCGAGATCGGCAACAGCCTCCGCCGTCGTCTCGAAGAGCTGCGCCCCCTCGATCACGAAATCGGCGCCTGAAGCGGCCGCGAGCGCGCGCTCGTTCGGCCAGCCGTCGCGCGGCTTCACGAGCCTGAGGTCCGACAGGCCGAAATTCAGCATGGCGCGCGCCGCCGTGCCGATATTCTCGCCAAGCTGCGGCGCGACGAGAATCACCGCCGGGCCGGGCGTTGCCGATGCTTCCGATTTCTTCGTGCGGTCCGTTCCGGCCATGTGGCGATCTGCTGCTTTCCGTCGGGGTAACCGGGCCGGGAGGGTCCGGCAGCCGGTCAATAGGCGATTGGCCGCCTTTAATCAATCGGCCTGCAATGTTATAGGGAATAGGCTCGCGCGCGGCTTCACCCCGTGCGATTCCGCCGTTTTCTGCCTCAG
>JAHBYL010000178.1 GCA_019635955.1 Parvibaculum sp. | reverse complement strand
AAAGTCACGAGAGCCTCCTGACGATGATGGCGACGGTGATGAAGGATGCGGCCGGCACCATGGGGCCGGCCTGCCCGAGCAGCCATGCCCCCAAAACGCAGGCGACAGCGAAGCACACGAGTGTCCACTCCAGCACGGCGATGAGGGCAGCGCGAATCATTGGGCAAACTTCCTGACCAAGCCGGCGCGCGGCGATCGCGCCGTGGGGGAAGCCAAGGCGGAGATGACTTCATCCAGCGAAATGCAGATATCCGTGGCCAGAAGCGCCATTAACTCAGGCTCTTCGCCATCACGCGTGAGGATGATGCAGCGCTTACCCTGGCCCGTAAACCAACCGGCTTCGAGATGTGCAGAGCGGCCACACGGTAAAACCAACACGCAAGTATTGGCCCACTGCATGCCGCGCAGGTCACTAACAAAGCCTCGCGCAGCAATTGGATGTGTCATGATCAATTCACGGTAACGCGCGGCAGACCAGCTTTCCCAGTCTGGATCGATGTCCGACCAGGAGAAGCCTGGCACGCCATTGAAGGGGTTTCGGAAGTCGTAGACTTCATGGCCTTCTACGCGCAGCCGCTGGACAACCGTCGGCTGGAAGGGATTGCGCCAGGATGAGGCAACGTAGATCCGCGATGCTGTGCTCATGCCTGCATCCCCAACGCTTGCATGTAGAGCTCAAGGATGGCATCCGCCTCGGCACGTTCTTCCGGTGGCTTCTTGCGCAGCGCAACAAGCTTGCGAACAGCGGCAACATCGAAGCCGCGGCCCTTCAATTCGCTGTAAACTTCCTTAATGTCTCCCCCGAGCGCGGCCTTTTCTTCTTCCAGGCGCTCGATACGCTCGATGAATTGTTTGAGCTCCTCAGCAGCAACGCCGCTGTCCGCGATATCGGTGGTCATGCCCGTTCTCCTGTTCGATGAGCGCGAAAGCGTTCTTCGGCGCCCATCGCACGAGGTTGGTAGGGCGGGATCGTCGCGGGGAGACCAATCTCCCCCTCAACCGCAAGGCGCAACGCGAGCGCCGCGAGATGGGTACAGGCGCGGCGCAGATCCGCCCGGCAGGATGCGCCGCGTCGCGACAGGCGCAGTTCAAGCGCAATCGCGCCATGAGCCTCAGCCAGGAGGTGATCGAGGCTGATGTTGGCCGGAAACCGCTCGCGGACATTATCGAGTTCGAGCAGCATATCCCTGACGAAAGCGCTATCTGGTGAAGCGACGGCCTCAAGCGAATTCATGTGCGCACCTCCTGCCGCGCCAGAAGTGCGCAATCGGCGGCA